>NZ_JBHVUV010000032.1:0-101694 GCF_042883905.1 Kitasatospora sp. NPDC058170 | reverse complement strand
AAGTGGTGTTTCAGTGGATTGGCCGCCCCGGGACCGTCCGCGCCAATGCGTGTCCGGTGCTCCCAGCCGAGCGACTAGAGAACACTACGCCCATCGGCAGGCGGACGCAAACGGAGCGCAAAGAAGCCGGCCGGGCCCTCGGGGGAAGGGTCCGGCCGGCTGCTCGGGGTGAGCGGGTGGCTCAGCTGTTGGTCGGGAAGCCGAGGTTGATGCCGCCGTGCGAGGGGTCGAGCCAGCGCTGGGTGACGGCCTTGCCGCGGGTGAAGAACTGCACGCCGTCGGGGCCGTACGCGTGGGCGTCGCCGAACAGCGAGGCCTTCCAGCCGCCGAAGGAGTAGTAGGCGACCGGGACCGGGATCGGCACGTTGATGCCGACCATGCCGACCTCCACCTCGTACTGGAAGCGCCGGGCCGCGCCGCCGTCGTTGGTGAAGATGGCGGTGCCGTTGCCGTAGGGGTTGGCGTTGATCAGCGCCACGCCCTCCTCGTAGGAGTCGACGCGCACCACCGAGAGCACCGGGCCGAAGATCTCGTCGTTGTAGACGGACATGCCCGGCTTCACGTGGTCGAACAGCGTGGGGCCGAGCCAGAAGCCGTCCGCCGTCGGGGCGCCGTTGCGGTCCTCGGTGGTGATCGGGTGCTTGCGGCCGTCCACGGCGAGCTCGGCGCCGTCGGCGACACCGGACTCGACGTACGAGGTGACCTTGTCCCGGTGCTGGCCGGTGACCAGCGGGCCCATCTCCGAGTCGCCGTTGCAGCCCGGGCCGACCTTCAGGGTGGCCATCCGCTGCTTGATCTTCTCGACCAGCTCGTCGCCGATCGGGTCGACCGCGACCAGCACCGAGATCGCCATGCAGCGCTCGCCGGCCGCGCCGAAGCCGGCGTTGATGGCGGCGTCGGCGCTGAGGTCCAGGTCCGCGTCGGGCAGGACCAGCATGTGGTTCTTCGCGCCGCCGAGGGCCTGCACGCGCTTGCCGTAGCGGGTACCGGTCTCGTAGACGTACCGGGCGATCGGGGTGGAGCCGACGAAGCTGACCGACTTGATGTCGGGGTGTTCCAGCAGCCGGTCGACGGCGACCTTGTCACCGTGCACGACGTTGAAGACGCCGTCCGGCAGGCCGGCCTCCTTCCACAGCTCGGCGAGGAAGTTGGCCGCGGACGGGTCCTTCTCCGAGGGCTTCAGCACGACGGTGTTGCCCGCGGCGATGGCGATCGGGAAGAACCACATCGGCACCATGGCCGGGAAGTTGAACGGCGAGATGATCGCGACCGGCCCGAGCGGCTGGCGGATCGAGTAGACGTCGATGCCGGTCGAGGCCTGCTCGGTGAAGCCGCCCTTGACGAGCTGCGGGATCCCGCAGGCGTACTCGACGACCTCCAGGCCGCGGGCGATCTCGCCGAGCGCGTCGGAGTGCACCTTGCCGTGCTCGGCCACGATGATCGAGGCCAGCTCGTCCCGGCGGGCGTTGAGCAGCTCGCGGAAGCTGAAGAGCACCGTGGAGCGCTTGGCGACCGAGGCGTTGCGCCACTCGCCGAACGCGGCGGCGGCGGCGGCGACCGCCTGGTCGACCTCGGCGATCTCCGCGAAGTCGACCTGGCCCGCGACCTGGCCGGTGGCCGGGTCGAAGATGTCACCGCGGCGGGGCGCGGCACCGGCGGTGGCGACCGCCTCGCCGCCGATCCAGTGGATGAGGTGCTTGCTCAAGGTACGTCTTCCTCCGAAGTCCCGGGCGGCGTCCTGCCAGCGGTCCCTTGTGTGGCGCCGCCCGCAGGTGGGCCGGGCGACGGGATCACGGGGCTGCCGCGCTCATCACCCAGTCTGGTCGCCGCCACCGCCCGGCTCAACGAACAGGCTGACGGGGATCGGGGATTCAGCCTTACAGGTCGTCGGACCGGTACTCCGAACGGGCGAAGCTCAGGCCTCCCCCGCCTCCGGAGCCCCCTCCGGAGCCGTCCCACCGTCCGCCTCGTGCACCTCACCCACCCCGTCGGCCTCACCGACCCCACCGGAAGCGGCCTCGCCCAGGCCGTCCCCGTCGGCGGCATCGGCGGCGTCGGCCGCCTCCTCCACGTCCTCCAGGTACGGATCGTGCAGGCCGTCGGCGGCCTCCTGGGTCTCCAGCAGGTCCAGCCGGAGGTCCTGCGACCAGGCCAGCGCCCACCGCTTGAGCCCGCCGACCGCGCTCCCGGCGAGGCCGCGCGCCCGGAACCGGCCGTCGGCGGCCTCGGCCAGCGTCTCCAGCCGGTCGGCGAGCACGGCGGGCTGGAAGTCCGCGTCCAGGGCGCCGGCCAGCGCGAGCAGCTCCCCCTCCCGGTACCAGGAGGTGGTCAGGGCGTGCACGTCGATCAGGTCCCGCGGCATGCCCCGGTCGGCGAGCAGCGCGGTGGTCAGCGCGGCCGCGTCCTCCAGGGCGACGACCGTGACCTCCAGCGGAGCCGTTTCGGTCCCTCCGCCGAGGTCGAGCCGGACCGGGCGGTGGCCGAGCGGTTCCTTGCGCAGCTCCACCGCGTGGGTGCGCCCGCCCAGGGTCAGCCGGACGGAGAGCTGCTCCAGCCGCGGGGTGCCCGGCCGCTCGGCGACCCCGCCGCCGGCCGCCCGGTAGGCGGCGGCCAGCTCGTCGGCGGCCTGGGGAAGCTCCGTCCCGCCGCTGGTGACCAGGGTGATGCCGTCCTGGGCGCAGGCCGGTACGCCGTGGGCGCGCAGCGCGTGCCCGCCGGCCAGGGCGAGGCCCAGCCGGTCGCAGACGGGACGGGCCAGCTCGACGAGGCGCAGCTGGGCCGGGCCCGGGCGGAGGGACGCGTCGACGGCGTCCGGGGCGGTGGTCACGCCTCCAGTCTGACGCGGCCGCCCGTCCCGCGCGCCCACGGAGCCGCCGCTACTCCTCGGTGAGCCGGGCCACCGCCTCGTGCAGGGCGAGCTCCAGCATGACCGGGTCGTTGAGCCGTCCGGAGCCGTCCGGCGGGACGAGCCAGCGCAGGCCGCGGTTGCGCCGGCTCGGGTGCGGGACGGCGATCCAGGTGCCCTCGCCCGCGCAGCGCACGCCGGTGCCGATCCACCGGGCGGCGGTGCCGACGGGGACGAGGAAGCCGATGTGCTCGTCCCCGCCGTCGGCGAGCACCGGGCCGCAGAGGCCCGACGCCAGGATGTCGAGGGCCGGCCGGCCGAGGCGCCCGGGTACCGAGAGGACGTCCCAGCGCCGCCCGGCCGGGAGCAGCGCCAGGCCGAAGCCGGTCCGCTCCCACTGCAGCCGGAAGGCTTCCGGGTCCGACGCCGCCCGGGCGAGCCAGTGCAGTCCGGTGCTCTCCATGTCCTGTCCCCGTTTCTCAGCGCTGACGCTGGTCGTGGCGCGACGGGAAACAGAGACCCGCCGTCACCAACGAGAGGCGGACGGCGGGTCTCTCTTACACACAACCAGGAGGTGGGCGGAGTCGGGGCGCCTCCGTCGGCCGGGTTCAGCTGTCGAAGCCCAGGCCCAGCCGGTCGAGCGTGCGCAGCCAGAGGTTGCGGTGGCCGCCGGTGCGGTCCGCGCGCTCCAGGGAGCGGGTGGTGATCTCGATCCCGGCCCAGCGGACCGGCTCGGGCGGGAACGGCAGCGGCTTGCTGCGGACCATCTCCAGCGAGGTGCGCTCGGTGCGCTGCCCGGCGAGCAGGTCGAGCATCACCTCGGCGCCGAAGCGGGTGGCGCCGACGCCGAGGCCGGTGTACCCGGCGGCGTAGGCGACCCGGCCGCGGTAGGCGGTGTCGAAGAACGCCGAGAACCGGGTGCAGGTGTCGATGGCGCCGCCCCAGGCGTGGGTGAAGCGCAGCCCCTCCAGCTGCGGGAAGCAGCGGAAGAAGTTGTGCGCCAGCGTCCGGAAGGTCTCCGGCCGCTGGTCGTACTCGCTGCGGACGTGTCCGCCGTAGTTGTAGACCGCGTCGTAGCCGCCCCAGAGGATGCGGTTGTCGGCGGAGAGCCGGAAGTAGTGGAACTTGTTGGCGCTGTCGCCGAGGCCCTGGCGGTTGCGCCAGCCGATCGCGGCGAGCTGCTCGGCGCTGAGCGGCTCGGTCATCAGCGCGTAGTCGTACACCGGGACGACGAACGGGCGGACCCGCTTGACCAGCGACGGGAACACGTTGGTGCCGAGCGCGACCCGGCGGGCGAAGACCCGGCCGTAGGGGGTGCGGACGGCCATGCCGCTGCCGTACTCGTGCAGGTCCAGGGCCCGGGTGTGCTCGAAGATGCGGACGCCCTGGGCCTGGCAGGCGGCCTTGAGGCCCCAGGCGAGCTTGGCGGGGTGGACCATCGCCACGCCCTCCTTGTCCCAGATCCCGCCGAGGAAGGTCGGTGAGTCGACCTCGGCGCGCAGGGCGTCGCCGTCGAGCACGGTGACGTCGAGGCCGTACTCGGCGACGGCCTCGGCGATCTCGTGCAGCTCGGCGAGCTGGTGGGGCTGGGTGGCGACGTCGATCTCGCCGGTGCGCTCCCACTCGGCGTCGATGCCGTAGCGCTTGAGGGTGGCCTCGATGCCGTCGAGGTTGGCGGCACCGAGGCGTTCCAGCTGGCCGAGTTCGGCGGGCCAGCGCTGCAGGCCGTTGCCGAAGCCGTGGGTCAGGCTGGCCGCGCAGAATCCGCCGTTGCGCCCGGACGCGGCCCAGCCCACCTCGTTGCCCTCCACCAGCACGACGTCCAGCGAGGGGTCGCGTTCCTTGGCGATGAGGGCGGTCCAGAGGCCGGAGTAGCCGCCGCCGACGACCAGCAGGTCGCACTTGGCGTCGCCGACCAGGGCGGGCAGCGCCGCCGGCCGGCCCGGGTCCTCCAGCCAGAAGGGGGTGGGCCTGGCGTCACTGAGTGCGCGGGCGGAGTCCATGCATTATCAGCCACTTTCTGAACATCGGGGATGGTTTGCCGGTCACCCCCGACGGTACGTCGGGGGTGCGCCGGTCGTGGGTCGGACGCGGGTCGGGCGCGGGTCGAGCCGTGACCCGGTGGGTCGGCCGTGGTGGCCAGGGCCGGACGCGGGTCAGGCGGTGGCCTTCCGGCGGTTCCCCAGCCACTGGCCGCCCACGGTCAGCGCGACGGCGGCGATGAACATCGCGGTGCCGATGACGTTCACCTGCACCGGGATGCCGCGCTGCGAGGCGCCCCAGACGAACATCGGGAAGGTGACCGTGGTCGGGCCCGAGTTGAACTGGGTGATGATGAAGTCGTCGAAGGAGAGCGCGAAGCTGAGCAGCGCGCCGGCCGCGATGCCGGGGGCGGCGAGCGGCAGGGTGACCCGCAGGAAGGTCTGGACCGGGGTCGCGTAGAGGTCCTGGGCGGCCTGTTCGAGCCTCGGGTCCATGCTCATCACGCGGGCCTTGACCGCCGTCACCACGAAGCTGAGGCAGAACATGATGTGCGCGATGAGGATGGTGGTGAAGCCGAACGGGATGCGCATGTTGAGGAAGAGCGTGCCGAGCGAGGCGGCCATCACCACCTCGGGCATCGCCATCGGCAGGAAGATCATCGCGGTGGTGGCGGCGCGGCCGCGGAAGCGGTAGCGGGCCAGCGCGAAGGCGACCATGGTGCCGAGCACGGTGGCTCCGACGGTGGCGAGCACCGCGACCTGGAGGCTCAGCGAGAGCGACTGGCACATGTCGGCCACGCCGCACGGATTGGTCCAGGCGTCGGTGGAGAACTCGGACCACTCGTAGTTGAACTTGCCGACCGGCTTGTTGAACGAGAAGGCGAGCACCACCAGGTTGGGCAGCACCAGGTAGGCCAGGGCCAGCAGGCCGGCCAGCACCACCAGGTGGGCGCGGATCCACTTGATCACTCGGGACATCAGACCAGTTCCTCCGTCCCGGCCTTGCGCATGTAGACCGTCACCATGCCCAGGATCAGGGCCATCAGGATGAAGCTCAGGGCGGCTGCCGTGGGGTAGTCGAGCACGTTCAGGAACTGCTTCTGGATGCCGTTGCCGACCATCTGCTCGCTCGGCGAGCCCAGCAGCTGGGCGTTGATGTAGTCGCCGGAGGCGGGGATGAAGGTGAGCAGCGTGCCCGCGACCACGCCGGGCAGCGAGATCGGGAAGGTCACCTTGCGGAAGGTGGTGAACGGGCGGGCGTAGAGGTCGCCGGCCGCCTCGTGCAGGCGCGGGTCGATCCGCTCCAGCGAGGTGTACAGCGGCAGGATCATGAACGGCAGGAAGTTGTAGGTCAGGCCGCAGACCACGGCGAGCGGTGTGGCCAGGACCCGGTCGCCGGAGGTGAGGCCGATCGCGCTGGTGACGTCCAGGACGTGCAGCGTGTTGAGCACGCCGACCACCGGGCCGCCGTCCGAGAGGATCGTCTTCCAGGCCAGCGTGCGGATCAGGAAGCTGGTGAAGAACGGCGCGATCACCAGGATCAGGATGACGTTGCGCCAGCGCTTGCTCGCCTTGAAGGCGATCGTGTACGCCAGCGGGTAGCCGATGGCCAGGCAGAGCACGGTCGCGGTGGCGGCGTAGCCGAACGAGCGGACGAAGTGCCAGCGGTACTCGACCAGCGCGTCCCAGTACGTCGCGAGGTGCCAGGTGACCCGGAAGCCCTCCTCCAGCGAGCCGGTCTGCAGGGAGGTGGAGCCCTGGTAGACCATCGGCACCGCGAAGAAGACGACCAGCCAGGCGATGCCGGGCAGCAGCAGCCAGTACGGGGTGAGCTTTCGCCGGGGCTTCGGGGCCGGCCCGGGGAGCGCGCTCCCGTCCGGTGGTACGGCCTGCGGCGGAGCCGCCGCGGTGGTGGTGGTCACGCCGCCTCCTCCCCGGTGCCCGCGTCGATCGCCTGCGAGGCGTCGAGGGCGAAGGAGTGGGCCGGGTTCCAGTGCAGGACGACCGGGGCGCCGGCGGTGATCCGGGCGTCGCGCTCCATGTTCTGCTCGAAGACCGCCACCTCCTGGCCGCCGTCGATGCGCACCAGGTACTGGGTGGAGACGCCGATGAAGCTGGAGTCGAGGACGGTGCCGGCCAGCCGGTTGCGGCCGTCGACGACCTCGGCGGAGGCGTGCTCGATGGTGATCTTCTCCGGGCGCACACCGAGGTGGACCTTGGTGGCGTCGGTGGCGCAGCGGGCCCGGGGCACGGCCAGTCGGGCCCCGGCCGCGGTGAGCAGCAGGTCGCCGCCCGAGCTGCCGGTGACGTCCGCGGGCAGCAGGTTGGACTGGCCGAGGAAGTTGGCCACGAAGGTGGTGGCGGGGTTCTCGTAGAGGTCGGCGGGTGCGCCGAGCTGTTCGACCCGGCCGCCGTTCATCACCGCGATGGTGTCGGCCATCGTCATGGCCTCCTCCTGGTCGTGGGTGACGTGGACGAAGGTGATGCCGACCTCGGTCTGGATCCGCTTGAGCTCCAGCTGCATCTGGCGGCGGAGCTTGAGGTCGAGCGCGCCGAGCGGCTCGTCCAGCAGGAGCACCTGCGGGTGGTTGATCAGGGCGCGGGCGACGGCGACGCGCTGCTGCTGGCCGCCGGAGAGCTGGTGCGGCTTGCGCCGGGCGTACTGGCCGAGCTCGACCAGCTCCAGCATGTCCTCGACCTGCTTCCTGACGTCCTTGCGGCCGCGCCTGCGCAGGCCGAAGGCGACGTTCTCGAAGATGTCGAGGTGCGGGAAGAGCGCGTAGCTCTGGAAGACGGTGTTCACCGGCCGCTTGTACGGGGGCAGGGCGGTGACGTCCTGGCCGCCGATCAGGACGGTGCCGCTGGTGGGCTCCTCCAGGCCGGCGATCATGCGCAGGGTGGTGGTCTTGCCGCAGCCGGAGGCGCCGAGCAGGGCGAAGAAGGACCCCTGCGGGACGGTCAGGTCGAGTGGGTGCACGGCGGTGAAGGAGCCGTAGGTCTTGCCTATGCCGGTGAGGCGGACGTCGCCGCCCGCGGCCGGGTCGCGCAGCTGGTCTGTCATAGCGGTGTCTCTCTGGTGTCTCTGCCGTCAGTGGGGGTCAGGCGCCGATGAGCTTGGAGAACTTCTCCTCGAAGGCGCTCTCCTCGGTCTCGTTGAGGGTGCGGAACACGTGCGCCTTGGCCGCCATCGCGGGGGTGGGGACGACCAGGGGGTTGGCCGCGGTGTCCGGGGCGAGGGTGGTGAGCTCCTCCTGCATCCCGGTGACGGCCGAGACGAAGCCGATCCCCGCGACCAGCTGCGCCGCGATCTTCGGCTGATAGTAGAAGTCGATCAGCTTCTCCGCGTTCGCCTTGTGCTGCGCCCTGGCCGGGACGAGCATGTTGTCGGTCGAGGTCACGAAGCCCTTCTCCGGTATGACGAACTCGATGTCCGGGTTGTCGGCGCGCAGTTGGATCAGGTCGCCGCCCCAGGCCACGCAGGCGGCGATGTCGCCGGAGGACAGCTCCTGGCCGTAGTCGTTGCCGGTGAAGCGGCGGATCTGCTTGTTGTCCACGGCCTTCTGCAGCCGGGCGATCGCGGCGTCGAAGTCGTCGGCGGTGAACTTCGCCGGGTCCTTGCCCATGTCGAGCAGGGTGATGCCGATGCTGTCGCGCATCTCGGAGAGGAAGGTGACCCGGCCCTTGAGGTCGGGGTCGTCCAGCAGCTGGGAGACGCTGGTGACCTCCTTCCCCTTGGTGGCCTTCCGGTTGTAGGCGATCACCACCTGGATGCCGGCCCAGGGGTAGGAGTAGAGCCGGCCCGGGTCCCAGTCGGGGGCGCGGAAGCGGGAGTCGATCGTGGTGATCGCGGTGGTGACGTTGGCCGGGTTGAGCTTCTGCGCCCAGCCGAGCCGGATCATCCGGGCGGCCATCCAGTCGGTGAGCACCATCAGGTCGCGGCCGGTGTCCTGGCCGGCCGCGAGCTGTGGCTTGACCTTGCCGAAGAACTCGACGTTGTCGTTGACGTCCTCGGTGTACCGGACCTTGATGCCGGTGGCCTCGGTGAAGGCCTCCAGGGTGCCGTGCTTCTCCGCGTCCTTCTCGTCGGTGTCGACGTAAAGCGGCCAGTTGGAGAAGTTCACCTCCTTCTCGCTGTCCGAGAGGTCCTTGGCGGCGTTGGCGGTCGAGTCGCCCGTCCCGGCGGTCTTCGCCGGCGGGATGCCGCAGGCGGCCAGGGTGCCGGCCCCGGCGGTGAGGGCGGCGGCGCGCAGCACGGTCCGGCGGCCGAGTGCGGCCCGGCCGCTGGTCAGGCTGCGTTCCCAGGCCTTGCGGACCGGTTCCGACAGACCGTCGGTGAGCTCGTTGAACGCCATGGAACAGGCCTCCTGGGGGCGAGAGGTCGGGGCGGGGCGCCGGGGGTGCGCCCCGCGGGTTATCTGTCTCCGAAGACGGTGCGGTGCCAGTCCTTGCGGGCCACCGCGGTGGTGTCGAACATGACGTGCTTGACCTGGGTGTACTCGTCCAGCGAGTACTGCGACATGTCCTTGCCGTAGCCGGAGGACTTGTAGCCGCCGTGCGGCATCTCGCTGATGATCGGGATGTGGTCGTTGACCCAGACGCAGCCCGCCGCGAGCTCGCGGGTGGCCCGCAGCGAGCGGTGCACGTTGCTGGTCCAGGCGGAGGCGGCCAGGCCGTAGGGGGTGTCGTTGGCCAGCCGCAGGCCCTCGTCGTCGCCGTCGAAGGGCAGCACGACCAGGACCGGGCCGAAGATCTCGCCCTGGACGACCTCGCTGTCCTGGGCGGCGCCGGTGATCAGGGTCGGCAGGTAGTAGGCGCCGGGGGTGAGGTCGGTGCCGTCGTGGCCCTTCTCCGGGGCACGGCCGCCGGTGACCACGGTGGCGTACCCGCGGGCGCGCTCGACGAAGCCGGCCACCCGGTCGCGGTGGGCGTAGGAGACCAGCGGGCCGAGGTCGGTCCGCGGGTTCAGCGGGTCGCCGAGCCGGATCGCGCCGAACAGCTCGGCGACGCCGGCCACGAAGGCCTCGTACAGCGGGCGCTGGACGTAGGCGCGGGTGGCGGCGGTGCAGTCCTGGCCGCCGTTGATCAGCGAGGCGGCGACCGCGCCGTGCACGGCGGCGTCCAGGTCTGCGTCGTCGAAGACCACGAAGGGCGCCTTGCCGCCGAGCTCCAGGTGGGTGCGCTTGACGGTCGCGGTGGCGAGTTCGGCGACCCGCCTGCCGACCGGGGTGGAGCCGGTGAAGGAGACCATCGCGACGTCCGGGTGGGAGACCAGGCGCTCCCCCGCGGTGCGCCCGGCGCCGGTGACGACGTTGACCACGCCGTCCGGGATGCCCGCCGCGGTGCAGGCGCGGGCGAACATCAGCGAGGTCAGCGGCGTCAGCTCGGCCGGCTTCAGGACGATGGTGTTGCCCGCCGCGATCGCCGGGAGGATCTTCCAGGCGGCCATCTGCAGCGGGTAGTTCCACGGCGAGATCGAGCCGACCACGCCGATCGCCTCGCGGCGCACGTAGGAGGTGTGGTCGCCGGAGTACTCGCCGGCCGCCTTGCCCTCCAGGTTCCGGGCCGCGCCGGCGAAGAACGCGGCGTTGTCGATGGTGCCGGGGACGTCGAACTCGGTGGCGAGCCTGATCGGCTTGCCGGTCTGCGAGGTCTCCACCCGGGCGAGGTCCCCGGCGGCGTCGGTGAGGACGGCGGCCAGCCGGGTCAGCGCCTCGGAGCGGGCGCCGGGAGTGGCGCCGGCCCACTCGGGCAGCGCGGCCCGGGCGGCGGCCACCGCCGCGTCGACCTCGCCGGTGGAGGCCAGGGTGATCCGCTCGACCACGCTGCCGTCGGCCGGGTTGACGACCTGGAAGGGATCACCGCTGCCCCGGCTCTGCCGGCCCGCGATGTACTGCGCGCCCGGACCGAAGTCGGTCAGGTCCATCTGGTTCCTCCAAGTGCCCGGTGGTTCGACTGCCCGCATGGCGTGCTGATCGGTTGATCCCCGTCATGCTGCACGTGCCGGCGGGCGAGGGCCCGTACCGGCCTCGTACGACTGGTCGAGTCGCCGTGCCCGCGGTACGGGGGAATCCGGCCCGGTCGATCACCGAGGTGCGCGATCCTGGCAGCCCCGCGGAAGCCCGGCAAGGGATTCCGCTGGTGCTTTTCCGGTGACGCGACGGATTCCGACGGTGATGCCCGTGTTTCGCCACAGCCGACCCGCTGACCATGCCCGCTGCCGGACGGGCGTGACAAGGCTCACTCCGCCAACCTCGGCGCAAAGGGCCTTACAGGGTGGAAGGGTTCGGGCAGGGCAACAGGTCGTCGCCGGGAGGGATGATTTACCTGACACTCTGAACCCTGGAGGCACCGCGATGCTCCCCACCGTCGCCCGCGTTCTCGATCTCGAGGTGATGCGGCGCGGCCTGCCCCAGGTGGTCGCCGGCGCCGAGCACCTGGAGCGCCCGGTCCGCTGGGTCCACGTCAGCGAGCTGCCCGACGTCGCCGGCATGCTCCAGGGCGGCGAGCTGGTGCTGACCACCGGCATCGCGCTGCCCGAGGACCGCGAGGGTCTGGCCCGGTACGTCCGCGAGCTGGCCGAGGTGGGCGTGGCCGGCCTGGTCGTCGAGTTCGGCCGGCGGTACTTCGACTCGCTCCCCCGTGCCCTGGTGCACGCCGCCGAGCAGCGCGGACTGCCGCTGATCGCGCTCCGCCGCGAGCTGCGCTTCGTCGCCGTCACCGAGGCCGTGCACGCCCTGGTGGTCAACGCCCAGCTGGAGCAGCTGCGTGCCTCGGAGGCCGTCCACCAGGTGTTCAACGAGCTGGTGGTGGAGGGCGCCGAACCCTCCGAGGTGGTCCGGCAGGTCGCCCGGATGGCCGGCGCACCCGTCGTACTGGAGAACCTCGCCCACCAGGTGCTGGCCCACGACACGGCCGGGCGTCCGGAGAGCGAGCTGCTGGAGGACTGGGAGCGCCGCTCGCGCGGGGTCCGCCCCGCCGGTCGCACCGGGCACGACCCGCGCAGCGGCTGGCTGGTGACCGCGGTCGGCGCGCGCGGCCAGGACTGGGGGCGGCTCGTCCTGGTCCAGGACCCGGCCGTCCTGCCGGAGGGCGAGAGCCACCCGCACGCGATGCTGCTGGAGCGCGGCGCCTCCGCCCTGGCGCTCAACCGGCTGGTGGTCCGCGACCGGGAGAGCCTGGAACGCCAGACCCACCGCACCCTGCTCTCCGGCATCCTCACCCACGCGCTGACCGTCTCCGAGGTGGCCCTGCGCGCCCAGGCGCTCGGCGTCCCGCTGGAGGGCCGGCGGCTGGTCGGGGTGGTGCTGCGCCAGCGGCGCGGACCGATCCCGGCCGCCCTGGAGGCCCAGGCCCGGCTGCGCGACTTCACCGAGCTGGCGGCCGGCGCGATCCGCGGCTGCCGGCTCTCCGCGCTGGTCGGCGCCCTGGACGACGAGGGCGTGGGGGTGCTGATCGCGCTCGGCGCCCAGCAGGACGAGCACGCCGCGCTGGACTCCTTCTCCGCCGCGCTGCGCCGGCTGATGACGGAGGCCCACCGGGACGCCGGCCCCGCGCCCGCACCGGTGGTCGCCGCCGGCTCCTCCGTCGGCTCGGTGCGCGACGCCCGGCGCACCCTGCTGGAGGCCACCCAGGTCGCCGACGCCGCCCTGCACGACGCCCCCGGCGGCCGCGCCGCCGCCTACTACCGGCTGCCCGACGTCCGGCTGCGCGGCCTGCTGCACCTGCTGCGCGACGACGCCCGGCTGCAGACCTACGTCGAGCGGGAGCTCGGCCCGCTGCTCGCCTACGACGCCGAGCACAACGGCCAGTTGGTGCAGATGCTGCGGATCTACCTGGAGCAGGGCCGGAACAAGTCCGCGGCGGCCGATGCCGCGCATCTGTCCCGGCCGTCGTTCTACGACCGGCTGCACAAGGTCGAGCGGATCCTCGGCGTCGACCTCGACCAGGTGGAGTCCTGCCTCTCCCTGCACGTCGCGCTGCTCGCCCTGGACGCCGTCCGGCGGTAGGCCCCGCCCCTCGGCAGGGCCCTGCGCCGACGGGACATCCACGGGCGGGCCGGAGCCGTGCGTCCGCTACACCCCGGTGATCCGCCCCCAGACCTTGTGCAGGTCGGGCCGCTCGGCGGAGGTGACATCGCGCATGGTGTGCAGCCGGGCCCGCATCTCCTCGGTCGGGAAGAGCAGCGGGTGCTCGGCCAGCTCGGCCTTCTCCTTGTCCCCGCTCGCCGCCAGCACCTCACGGGCGGCGGGCACCGGGCAGATGTACTGCACGGCGGCGGCCAGTTCGGCGGCCACCTCGGGCTGGTAGTAGTGGTCGATCAGCAGCTCGGCGTTGCGCTTGTGGCCGGCCCGGTTGGGGATCAGCAGGCTCTCCGCCCACAGCTCGCCGCCCTCCTCGGGCACCACGAACTCGATGTCCGGGTTCTCGGCGGTCAGCTGGACGGCATCGCCCGAGTAGGCCTGGCAGGCGAGCGCGGCGCCGGAGGCCAGGTCGCTGGTGTAGTCGTTGCCGGTGAAGCGACGGATGTGCCGGGAGTCGACCAGCTTCTGCACCAGGTCCATCGCGCGGTGCGCGTCGTCGGAGGTGAAGGCCGCGATGTCGGCGCCGTGCGCGAGCATCAGCAGTCCGAGCGCCTCGTCCAGCCCGGCGAACAGGGTGACCCGGCCCTTGAGGTCCGGCGCCCAGAGGTCGGCGGTGGACCTGATCTCGCGCCCGAGCTCCTTGCGGTTGTAGGCGATGCCGGTGATCCCGGACTGCCACGGCACGCTGCGCCGGCGGCCGGGGTCGAAGGCCGGGTCGGCGAGCTGCGGGTCCAGCTGGGCGGTGACGTTGGGCATGCCCTCCCGGTCCATGGCCTGCACCCAGCCGAGCGCGACGTACCGGCCGGCCATCCAGTCGCTGACCACCATCAGGTCGCGGCCGGGGTCGGTGCCCTGGGTGAGGACCGGGCCGATCTTCCCGAAGAACTCGTCGTTGTCGTTGATGTCCTCGGTGTAGGCGACCTTGATCCCGGTCCGCTCGGTGAAGGCGTCCAGGGTCGGGCGCCGACCACTGTCGTCGACGTCGATGTACTGGGTCCAGTTGGAGAAGGCCAGCCGCCGCTCGTGCTCCGAGCGGTCGGGCGCCGAGCGGCGGTCCTCGGCGACGTACGCGGACGGGATGCCGCAGCCGCTCAGGGTGCCGGCGCCGAGCAGCCCGGCGGCACCGCCGAGCACCGCGCGGCGGCTCGGCCGGCGGTGGCGGGTGGGGCGGCGGGTCGGGGTGGTGCTGGACATACGGGGATCCTCCGGAGCGTGGACGGCCCCGGGCGCACGGGCACCCGGGGCCGTCCTGTCGGTACGTCAGACGGTGTGCGCGTCGGTCAGTGACAGCACCTCGTCGAGTACCGCGAGGCCGGTCTTGGCCTCCTCCTCGGTGACCGTGCAGGGCGGGACGACGTGGAAGCGGTTCATGTTGACGAACGGCCAGAGCCCGCGCTGCTTGCAGGCGGCGGCCAGTTCGGCCATCGGCGCGTTGGCGGCGCCCGCCGCGTTGTACGGCACCAGCGGCTCGCGGGTGGTGCGGTCCTTCACCAGGTCCAGCGCCCAGAACACGCCGAGGCCGCGGACCTCGCCGATCGAGGGGTGGCGCTCGGCCAGCTCGCGCAGACCGGGGCCGATCACGTTCTCGCCGATGTGCCGGGCGTTCTCGACGATGCCCTCCTCCGCCATCGTGTTGATGGTGGCGACGGCCGAGGCGCAGGCCAGCGGGTGGCCGGAGTAGGTGAGCCCGCCGGGGAACGGCCGCTCGGCGAAGTCGGCGGCGATCTTCGCACTGATCGCCACCCCGCCCAGCGGGACGTAGCCGGAGTTGACGCCCTTGGCGAAGGTGAGCAGGTCGGGCGTGACACCCCAGTGGTCGGCGGCGAACCACGCGCCGGTACGGCCGAAGCCGGCCATCACCTCGTCCAGGATGAAGACGATGCCGTAGCGGTCGCAGATCTCGCGCACCCCGGCCAGGTAGCCCGGCGGCGGGATCAGGATGCCCGCGGTGCCGACCACGGTCTCCAGGATGATCGCCGCGACGGTGCCCGGCCCCTCGAACGCGATCACCTGCTCCAGGTGCTCCAGCGCGCGCTCGCACTCCTGCGCCTCGTTCTCGGCGTGGAAGTTGGAGCGGTAGGCGTACGGCCCCCAGAAGTGGACGACGCCGGAGACGCCGGTCTCGTTGGCCCAGCGGCGCGGGTCGCCGGTGAGGGCGATCGCGTTGGCGGTGGCTCCGTGGTACGAGCGGTAGGTCGACATGACCTTCTGCCGGCCTGTGTGCAGCCGGGCCAGCCGGATGGCGTTCTCGTTGGCCTCGGCGCCGCCGTTGGTGAAGAAGATCTTGTCGAGGTCGCCGGGCGTGCGCTCGGCGATCAGCCGCGCGGCCTCGCTGCGCGACTCGACCGCGAAGCCGGGCGCGATGGTGCAGAGCTTCGCCGCCTGCTCCTGGATCGCGGCGACCACCTTCGGGTGCTGGTGCCCGATGTTGGTGTTCACCAGCTGCGACGAGAAGTCGAGGTAGCGGTTGCCGTCGTAGTCCCAGAAGTACGAGCCCTCGGCGCCGGCCACCGCGAGGGGGTCGATCAGCGCCTGGGCGGACCACGAGTGGAAGACGTGCGCGCGGTCGGCGGCCTTGACCGCCTGTCCGGCGGCTGAGTCAGCGGTGGGGATGCTCATGCCGGTAAGGCTAGGGAGTCCCACCCCCGAAGTGCAGGTTCATCTTGTCAGGCGGTCACGCGAACGGCCGACAGGGTGACAAGACACAGGGCCCGGGTCGAAACGACCCGGGCCCATTGTCAGATCACACGATCCTCAGACGATCGATCAGATCGCGGTCACGGCCTGGAACGCGGTCACGACTAGAACGCGGTCATGACGTGCTTCACGCGGGTGTAGTCCTCGAAGCCGTAGGAGGAGAGGTCCTTGCCGTAGCCGGACTTCTTGAAACCGCCGTGCGGCATCTCGGCGACCAGCGGGATGTGGGTGTTGATCCAGACGCAGCCGAAGTCCAGGAGGCGCGACATCCGCATGGCACGGGCGTGGTCCTTGGTCCACACCGAGGAGGCCAGCGCGTACTCGACGCCGTTGGCGTAACCGACGGCCTGCTCCTCGTCGGAGAACTTCTGCACGGTGATGACCGGGCCGAAGACCTCGTTCTGGATGATCTCGTCGTCCTGGTTCAGGCCCGAGACGACGGTCGGGGCGTAGAAGTAGCCCTTGTCGCCGACCCGGTGGCCACCGGCCTCGACCTTGGCGTGCGCCGGCAGGCGGTCGATGAAGCCGGAGACCTGCTGCAGCTGGTTGGCGTTGTTCAGCGGGCCGTAGAGCACGTCCTCGTCGTCCACGCCACCGGTCTTGGTCTCGGCGGCGGCCTTGGCCAGCGCCTCCACGAAGGCGTCGTGGATCGACTCGTGCACCAGCACGCGGGTGGCGGCGGTACAGTCCTGGCCCGCGTTGAAGAAGCCGGCCACCGAGATGCCCTCGACCGCCTCGGCGATGTCGGCGTCCTCGAAGACCACGACCGGGGCCTTGCCGCCCAGCTCCAGGTGGACGCGCTTGACGTCCTTGGCGGCGGACTCGGCCACCGAGATGCCGGCGCGCACCGAGCCGGTGATGGAGGCCATCGCCGGGGTGGGGTGCTCGACCATCGCCCGGCCGGTCTCGCGGTCGCCGCAGATCACGTTGAAGACGCCGGCCGGCAGGTCCAGCTCCTTGAGCACGCCGCCGATGATGTCGGCGAGCAGCACGGTGGAGGCCGGGGTGGTGTCCGAGGGCTTGAGCACGACGGTGTTGCCGGCGGCGATGGCCGGGGCGAACTTCCAGACGGCCATCATCATCGGGTAGTTCCACGGCGCGACCTGGGCGCAGACGCCGACCGGCTCGCGGCGGACGATCGAGGTCATCCCGTCCATGTACTCACCGGCGGCCTTGCCCTCCAGCAGGCGGGCGGCGCCGGCGAAGAAGCGGATCTGGTCCACCATCGGGCCGATCTCCTCGGAGAGGGTCAGCGCCCGCGGCTTGCCGGTGTTGCGGACCTCGGTGTCGACGATCTCGTCGGCACGCGCCTCGACCGCGTCCGCGATCTTGAGGAGCAGCTTCTGCCGGGTGCTGGGGGTGGCGTCGCGCCAGGCCGGGAAGGCGGCGGCGGCGGAGGCCATGGCGGCGTCGACGTCGGAGGCGCCGGACAGCGGGGACGTCGCGTAGACCTCGCCGGTGGTGGGGTCCACGATGTCGAGCGTGCGGCCGTCCGCCGCATCGACGAACTCACCGTTGATGTAGTTGCGCAGCGTGCGAAGGTCGCTCACGGTCTCTCCTCGGTCTGGGCCTGCGGCGTTGCAGAATCCGGCGCCATGGTACGTCGGCAGGTCCGCCGGACGAAGGGCGCCGAGTGGCCGGGCCCGGTGTGGCGCGGTCCACTGTTGGCGGAACGCGCGCTCCGCTGCGGGGGTGCGCGCGTACCGGGTCAGGGTAGCCGGACAACTGCCGTTATCGACAGGCCGAGTGCGGAAGCACGATGAAATCCGCATGGGATTTCCAAGATCACGACGAAATCAGCAGCATCCGCGCTTGCGAACAGCGGAGCGATCAGGCACAGTTGCGGCGTGGCCAACCGCGACCGGAACGCCAGCGTTCCCCTCGACGCCGCCTCCAAGGCGATCATCGAGCAGCTCCAGGAGGACGGGCGTCGCCCGTACGCCGCCATCGGCAAGGCCGTCGGCCTGTCCGAGGCGGCCGTACGACAGCGCGTCCAGAAGCTGCTCGACCAAGGCGTGATGCAGATCGTCGCCGTCACGGACCCGCTCACCGTCGGCTTCACCCGCCAGGCGATGGTCGGAATCCGCGTCGAAGGCGACATCGAGCCCGTCGCCGACGCGCTGGCCGCCCTCGACGAGGTCGACTACGTCGTCTGCACCGCAGGCTCGTTCGACCTCCTGGCCGAACTGGTCTGCGAGGACGACGAGCACCTGCTCGAAATGATCAACAAGCGCATCCGCGCGCTTCCCGGCGTGCGGAGCACCGAGAGCTTCGTTTACCTGAAGCTCCGGAAACAGACCTACACCTGGGGCACCCGATGACAGCCGACCCGGCGCAGAAGGACCTTTCCAAGACCGCCTACGACCACCTGTGGATGCACTTCACCCGCATGTCGTCGTACGAGAACTCCCCCGTGCCGACGATCGTCAAGGGCGAGGGCACCTACGTCTGGGACGACAAGGGCCGCAAGTACCTCGACGGCCTCGCCGGCCTGTTCGTCGTCCAGGCCGGTCACGGCCGCGAGGAGCTCGCCGAGGCCGCCGCCAAGCAGGCCAAGGAGCTCGCCTTCTTCCCGGTGTGGAGCTACGCCCACCCGAAGGCCGTCGAGCTGGCCGAGCGCCTGGCCAACTACGCCCCGGGCGACCTGAACAAGGTCTTCTTCTCCACCGGTGGCGGCGAGGCCGTCGAGACCGCCTGGAAGCTTGCCAAGCAGTACTTCAAGCTGACCGGCAAGCCGACCAAGTACAAGGTCATCTCGCGTGCGGTCGCCTACCACGGCACCCCGCAGGGCGCCCTCTCCATCACCGGCCTGCCGGGCCTGAAGGCCCCGTTCGAGCCGCTGGTGCCGGGCACCCACAAGGCCCCGAACACCAACATCTACCGCGCCCCGGCCTTCCTGGCCGGCCCCGACGGCACGGTCGACCCGGAGGCCTACGGCCGCTGGTGCGCCGACGAGATCGAGGTGGCCATCCTCAACGAGGGCGCCGAGACCGTCGCCGCCGTCTTCGTCGAGCCGGTGCAGAACGCCGGTGGCTGCTTCCCGCCGCCGCCCGGGTACTTCCAGCGCCTGCGCGAGATCTGCGACCGCCACGACGTGCTGCTGGTCTCGGACGAGGTCATCTGCGCCTTCGGCCGCCTGGGCACCATGTTCGGCGCCGACAAGTTCGGCTACCAGCCCGACATGATCACCTGCGCCAAGGGCATGACCTCGGGCTACTCCCCGATCGGCGCCACGATCATCTCGGACCGCCTGGCCGAGCCGTTCTACAAGGGTGACAACACCTTCCTGCACGGCTACACCTTCGGCGGCCACCCGGTCTCCTCCGCGGTGGCGCTGGCCAACCTCGACATCTTCGAGCGCGAGGGCCTGAACCAGCACGTCCTGGACAACGAGGCGAACTTCCTCGGCACCCTGGACAAGCTGCGCGACCTTCCGATCGTCGGCGACGTCCGCGGCAACGGGTACTTCTACGGCATCGAGCTCGTGAAGGACAAGGTCACCAAGGAGTCGTTCAACGACGACGAGGTCGAGCGCGTGCTCTACGGCTTCCTGTCGAAGGCGCTCTTCGACAACGGCCTGTACTGCCGCGCCGACGACCGTGGCGACCCGGTCATCCAGCTGGCCCCGCCGCTGATCTCCGACCAGTCGACCTTCGACGAGATCGAGCAGATCCTGCGGACCAGCCTCACCGACGCGTGGGCGAAGATCTGACCACCTGATCCTCCTTCCCCACCCTCCGCCGCAGGGCGGTCCCGCTTCCCGCGGGACCGCCCTGCGGTGTTTTTCCGCTGATCTCCCCGATCTCCCCGATCAAACACGCCTGATTGCGGGTGATTTGCCCTTGATGGACCAGTGCGCCGCAACCGCGCCAGGTCCCGATCGTTCTAATCTGACGACTGTCATATCCCTGCGGCCACCCAGGATGGAACCTCATGTCAGCGGCCCCGCCTGACAACGACGTGCTGTGGGCCCGGGGGATCGTCAAGTCCCATCACGGCACCCCCGCCCTGCGCGGCATCTCGCTCGGCGTCCGGGACGGCGAGGTACTGGCCGTCACCGGCCCGCGCGGCTCCGGCAAGAGCACCCTGCTCGGCTGTCTCTCCGCCCTCCTCCCGGTCGACGAGGGGGAGGTCTGGTTCAACAGCGCCCCGGTGCACACCCTGGGCCGGTCCGGCCGCGAGCGGCTGCGCCGCGACCGCTTCGGCTTCGTCGGCTCCGAACCGCACCTGGTGCCCGAGCTGACCGCCCGGGAGAACGTCGCCCTCCCCCTGCTGCTGGCCGGCGCCGGCAACAAGGCCGCGTACACCGCCGCCGACGAGTGGCTGGACCGCCTCGACGTCGGCGAGATCGCCAAGCAGCGGCCCGACCGGCTCGTCCAGAGCCAGCGCCAGCGGATCGCCGTCGCCCGCGCGCTCGCCCCGCTCCCCCCGGTCGTCTTCGCCGACGACCCCACCGCGCCACTGCACCGCGAGGCCGCCGACCAGGTCCTGCGGATACTGACCAGCGCGGCGCGCTCGCACCAGCTGACCCTCGTCCTCGCGACCCACGACCCCGAGCTCGTCCGGTACGCCGACCGCTCGGTCGCCCTCCTCGACGGACGGCTGACCGCCCCCGCCGCCCCCGTCCCACGCGGCCTCCCCGGCGGTGCCGGGGCCGCGGGCACGCCGGGAGCGGTCGGAGCGTCCGCCGTGTCGGCCCGGCGCAGCTGAAAGGGCCGACGTGTTCTATCTCCGTCTGGCCCGGGGCTACCGGGCACTCGACCTCGGCCGCTGGCTGCTCACCGCCCTCGCCGGGGCGGTGGTCGCGGGCTTCCTGCTGCGCGCGCTCGGCCGGGCGATGAGCGACCCGCTCGGCGCCGGCGACGCCCTCGTCCGGCTGCTCTGGTGCCTGCCGCCGCTGGCCGCCGTCGCCTGGTTCGCCGCCGTCGCCGCCCGCGCCGTCCCCGCCCAGCGGCCCGAGCGGATCACCGGCCTGACCGCCGCCGGGGCCGGCGCCGCCCGGATCCGGGCCCTGATCGCCGGGGAGATCGCGCTCGCCTGCACCCTCGGCAGCGCGCTGACCCTGCTGGTCTTCCTGGTGCTGCGCAACGACATCGCCGGGCCCTCGCTCGCCCCCGACCTCGGCATGGGCGTGCCGCTGCCCGCCGCCGCGCCCGTCACGCTGCTCGCCCTGGTGCCGCTGACCGCCGGAATCGCCGCGGCCGGCGCGGTACCGCTCGCCGAGGCCCTGCCCGGCAGCCGCCGTCCGGCACCGACCGGCTTCAGCCCGCTGCGCATCGCGCTGCCGATCGGGCTGGCCGTCACCGGCCTCGCCCTGGAGCTGATCGCACTGCGGCCCGGGGCCGGCGCCGACGGCCGACCGATCCGACTCCCGGCCGGTCTCGGCAGTACCAGCACCGCGGCGCTCGGCGGCTGGGCCGCGTGCGCGCTCGGCCTCGTGCTGCTCACCGGGCCGCTGCTGTCCTGGACCGGGCGGCTGCTCGCACTCGGCCGCCCGACCCCGCTGCGGCTGCTGGCCGGCCGCGGTCTGACCGCCCAGGCCCGCCGGCTCGGCCCGCCGTTGGCCGTCCTCGCCCTGACCCTCGCGATGGTGCTCACGACCATCCGCTACTGGATCGGCACCCCCGGCAGCGCCGACGCGCTGCCGGCGATCGAGGCCTGTCTGGTGCTGGGCTGCGCGGCGGCGGCCGTGGTGGCGCGGCTGGCCGAGGTCCGCACCGCCCGCCGGGACGTCACCGACGCCCTGCTGCGGCTCGGCGCCGCGCCCCGGCTGCTGTTCGGCGCCGTCGCGCTGCGGACCCTGGCCACCGGCACCGTCCTGCTGGTCACCGGCGGGCTGACCGCCGTGCTGGCGGCCGCCGGGCTGGCCTGAGCCGCCGGGCTCCGGCCCAGGCCCGGCCCGGCTCCCGGCGGCCGTCGCGTGCTCAGCCCGCCGCGGCGAGCTGACCGCAGGCGCCGTCGATCTCCTGGCCGCGGGTGTCACGGACGGTGGTCGGCACACCGTGCGACTGCAGCCGCCGGACGAACTCGCGCTCGTCCTCGGGCCGCGAGGCCGTCCACTTGGACCCCGGGGTCGGGTTCAGCGGGATCAGGTTGACGTGCACCCGGTGGTTCTTGATCAGCCGGCCGAGCAGGTCCGCCCGCCACGCCTGGTCGTTGATGTCCTTGATCAGCGCGTACTCGATGGAGATCCGGCGGCCGGACTTCTCCGCGTAGTTCCACGCCGCGTCCAGCACCTCGGCGACCTTCCACCGGGTGTTGACCGGCACCAGCTCGTCGCGCAGCTCGTCGTCCGGGGCGTGCAGCGACAGCGCGAGGCGGCAGCTCAGGCCCTCGTCGGCGAGCCGGTTCATGGCCGGCACCAGGCCGACGGTGGAGACGGTGATGCCGCGCTGGGAGAGGCCGAAGCCGTCCGGCGCCGGGTCGGTGAGGCGGCGGATCGAGGCCAGGACCCGGTTGTAGTTCGCCAGCGGCTCGCCCATGCCCATGAAGACCACGTTGGAGAGCCGCGCCTCGCCGCCCGGGATCTCGCCGGCCTTGAGCGCGCGCATCCCGGCGGCGATCTGCTCGACGATCTCGGCCGTGGAGAGGTTGCGGGTCAGACCGGCCTGGCCGGTGGCGCAGAACGGACAGTTCATGCCGCACCCGGCCTGCGAGCTGATGCACATCGTGACCCGGTCCGGGTAGCGCATCAGCACCGACTCGACGAGCGTGCCGTCGAACAGCTTCCAGAGCGTCTTGCGGGTGGTGTCTTCGTCGCACGAGACGTGCCGCACCACCGACATCAGGTCGGGCAGCAGGCTCTCGGTGAGCTTCTCCCGGCTGGCGGCGGGGATGTCCGACCAGCTCGCCGGGTCGTTCGACATCCGGCCGAAGTAGTGGTTGGAGAGCTGCTTCGCGCGGAACGGTTGCTCGCCCAGCTCGGCGACGGCCTCCTTGCGCTCGGCGGGGCTGAGGTCGGCGAGGTGTCGCGGGGGCTTGGAGCCGCGCGGCGCGACAAAGGTGAGTTCTCCGGGCTTAGGCATGGTTCATCCAGTGTCGCAGACGGCGGGAGCCCCGGACGCCTGGCGTCCGGGGCCCTCGATACGACGGGGTGTGCGACCGGTCTCGTCCGCGGCCGGCAAGATCGGCCGGAGAGTGCCTGGGGCCGCCCTAGCTGCCCACGAAGGCCGCCAGCAGCAGCCAGACCACCGGCGCGGTCGGCAGGAGCGAGTCCAGCCGGTCCATGATGCCGCCGTGGCCGGGCAGCAGCGTGCCCATGTCCTTGATGCCCAGGTCGCGCTTGATCATCGACTCGCCCAGGTCGCCCAGGGTCGCGGTGACCGCCGCGCAGCCGCCCAGGATCAGGCCCTGCCACCAGCTGCCGTCGTCAATGATCAGCTCCATCAGCAGCGCGCCCGCCAGCATCGACAGACCGATCCCGCCGGCCAGGCCCTCGCGGGTCTTGCCCGGGCTGATCGTCGGAGCCAGCTTGTGCTTGCCGAACTTGTAGCCGACCGCGTAGGCGCCGGTGTCGCTGCAGACCGTGACGATCAGGAAGAGCACGATCCGCTGGGGGCCGTCGTCGGCCGCCAGCATCATCGCCACGAAGGTGGCCAGGAACGGGACGTAGAAGGCGGTGAAGATACCCGCCGTTATGTCCCGCAGGTAGTTCTCCGGCGGCTGGGCCATCCGCCAGACCATCACCGCCAGCCCGGTCAGGGCCAGGGAGGCGGCCGCCCACTGCACCCCGGCCCAGTAGCCGGTGGAGATCATCGCGATACTGCCCGCGACCAGCGGGATCAGCGGCGCGTTGATCTCCTTGCGCTCGGTCAGCCGGCTGGAGAGCTCCCAGACGCCGACCACCACGGCCGCCATCACCACGACCAGGAACAGCGCCTTCACCACGAACAGGGAGGCGATGATCACCGCGCCGAGGCCGACGCCCACGCCTATCGCGGCTTGGAGGTTACGGCCACCGCGCTGCTTGCGCGGCTGCGGTTCGGGCTCGGCCACGGGTGTCTCCTGCCCTGGGTGGGACGACGGCACAAGGTGGGGCTGCCCGGCCGTCGGGTGGCTCGGCGACGGCGCGGGGTGGGCCGGGGCGCCGGGGTACCCCGGTGCCTGCGGGTACGGCCGGCCGGCCGGAGCCTGCGCCGGGCCGGCGCTGTCGGTGACCGCACGGAGCACGACCGTCTCGGCCGCGCCCGGCACCGCCGTCTCGGGCTGCTCGTCCCGGAACAGCGGGCCGCTCAGACGGCCGGCCTCCCGGGCCGACGGTTCCTCGGCCGGGCTCTGGGGCGGCTGCACGGCCCGCCCCGGGGACCGCCTCGGGGTCGGCTCCGGCCCGGGGCCGGTCGTCGGTACGGGAGGCATGACCTGAGTCTCCTCCGCGTCGCCGCCCCAGTACACCGGAGGCTGCTGCGAGTGACCCGTTCGGTGTCCCTGGTCACCCGCAGCGGCCGGTCCGGCCGGGTACGGCGGGAACTGCTGGGTGTGCTGCGCACCGAGCCCGTCCGGCTGCTGCGGCTGGTGGGGCTGCTGCAGGTGCGGCGGCTGCAGCGGTTGCCCCGGCCGGTACGGCTGGTGGTGCGGGTGCTGCCGGTCCTGCTGGTTCTGCTGGTGCTGCTGGTGCTGCGGGTCGGATGGGCCCCAGTAGCCAGGGGCGTCAGGGGCGTCGTTCATCAGACTTCGAGCAGCTCGGCTTCCTTGTGCTTCAGCAGCTCGTCGACGCCGGCCACGTACTTGGCCGTGGTGTCGTCGAGCTCCTTCTCCGCGCGGCGGCCGTCGTCCTCGCCGATCTCGCCGTCCTTGACCAGCTTGTCGATCGCGTCCTTGGCCTTGCGGCGGACCGAGCGGATGGACACCTTGGCGTCCTCGCCCTTGCCGCGGGCGACCTTGATGTACTCGCGGCGACGCTCCTCGGTGAGCTCGGGGAGCACCACCCGGATGATGGACCCGTCGTTGCTCGGGTTGACGCCCAGGTCGGAGTCGCGGATCGCCTGCTCGATGGCCTTCAGAGCGGTCTTGTCGAACGGCGCGACGACCGCCATCCGCGGCTCCGGCACGGAGAAGGAGGCCAGCTGGTTGATCGGCGTCACGGCGCCGTAGTACTCGGCCACGATCTTGGCGAACATCGCCGGGTGCGCACGGCCGGTCCGGATGGCGGCGAAGTCGTTCTTGGCGACCTCGACAGCCTTCTCCATCTTCTCCTCGGCCTCGAGGAGGGTCTCTTCGATCACTGTGTACTCCCTGTCCGGTTCATCTGCGGTTGTCCCGACCGGTGTCGGCGTCAAGCCCGGTCGCGGTGTCGACGCCGTCCGGTACGGCTGATTGCTGCTCAGGCCCGGACAGAATCCTGGCTGATGAGTGTGCCGATCTTCTCACTCTTCACCGCACGCGCGATATTGCCCTCCGCCAGCAGCTCGAAGACCAGCATCGGGAGGTTGTTGTCCTTGCACAGCGTGATCGCGGTGAGGTCGGCGACCTTCAGATCACGGGCGATGACCTCGGAGTACTCCAGCGCGTCGAACTTGACCGCGTCCGGGTTGGTCCGGGGGTCGGAGTCGTAGACGCCGTCCACGCCGTTCTTGCCCATCAGCAGCACGTCGGCGTGGATCTCCAGCGCGCGCTGGACGGCGGTGGTGTCGGTGGAGAAGTACGGCATGCCCATGCCGGCGCCGAAGATCACCACTCGGCCCTTCTCCAGGTGCCGGACGGCGCGCAGCGGCAGGTACGGCTCGGCGACCTGGCCCATCGTGATGGCGGTCTGGACCCGGGTCTCGATGCCCTCCTTGACCAGGAAGTCCTGGAGCGCGAGGCAGTTCATGACGGTGCCCAGCATGCCCATGTAGTCGGAACGGGCCCGATCCATGCCGCGGACCTGGAGCTCCGCACCACGGAAGAAGTTCCCCCCGCCGATCACCACCGCGACCTCGGTACCGGCGCGGACGACGGTGGCGATCTCACGTGCGATCGCGTGCACGACGTCCGGGTCGACGCCGAGCCCGCCGCCACCGGCGAAGGCTTCACCGGAAAGCTTCAGCATCACCCGGCGGCGCGTTGCGGCCTGGGGGTCCTGCGCGGTCTCCTGCGTCTCCTGCATGGACTTCTCCTTCTGCACCTACTGGTTCACAGGCGCGGGTGTGCGGATCCCCGGCCTGCGCGTACACGCGAGGAGGCCACTGCCGCGGGAACCGGTACGGTGTCCTGCACGGCAATGGCCTCCTCGTCGTTCATGGTGCCGACGCGGCCCGCCCATAGACGGATGACGCTGGGTGGAGCCCGCTCGGCGCGTCCCTCCCGCCCTGGTCAGCGGACGGGGGCGGTTCCCAGCCTATGCGGGCCGGGATCCCGGTGGAACGTGGCTCAGGCGCCGACGCGGAAGCGGGCGAAGCGCTTGAGGGCGACGCCGTTCTCCTCGAGGACCTTGGCGACGGTCTTCTTGTTGTCCTTGGCGAAGGCCTGCTCCAGAACGGAGTTCTCCTTCACGTAGCCGGTGACGCGACCCTCGACGATCTTCGGCAGGGCGGCCTCCGGCTTGCCCTCCTCGCGGGCGGTGGCCTCGGCGACGCGACGCTCGTTCTCGAGGTCGGCGGCCGGGATCTCCTCGCGGGAGAGGTACTTCGGGGCGAAGGCGGCGATGTGCTGCGCGACGTCCTTGGCGACCTCGGCGTTCTCCTTGTCCAGCTCGACCAGGACGCCGACGGCCGGCGGCAGGTCGGGGCTGGTCTTGTGCAGGTAGACCGCGACGAAGCCGTCACCCGAGAACTGGGCGAAGCGACGGAAGACGATCTTCTCGCCCAGGGTCGCGTTGGCCTCGTCCACGAACTGCTGGACGGTCTTGCCGGCCTCGATCTCGGAGGCCAGGGCGGCGTCGAGGTCGGCCGGGGCGGTCTTCGCCACGTGGGCGGCGATCGCGTCGGCGACCTGGACGAAGTTGTCACCCTTGGCGACGAAGTCGGTCTCGCAGTTCAGCTCGACCAGAACGCCGGACTTCTTGTCCTCGGCGATCAGCGCGGCAACGGCGCCGTTGGAGGCGTCGCGGCCCTCGCGCTTGGCAACGCCCTTCTGGCCCTTGATGCGCAGGAGCTCGACGGCCTTCTGGACGTCGCCCTCGGCCTCGTCAAGGGCCTTCTTGCAGTCCATCATGCCGGCGCCGGTGAGCTCACGGAGCTTCTTGACGTCCGCGGCGGTGAAGTTCGCCATGGTGTGAATCTCTTCTCGCGTCTCGCGTGTCTGCGTGGGGCTGTGCCGGGACCGCTGGTTCGGTCCCGGCACGGGAGAGAGGGGCACCTACCGGTGTCGTACCGGCGGGTGCCCCTCACCCTTGGTACGTCAGGCCTGCTCGGCCGGAGCGTCAGCGGCCGGAGCCTCGGCGGCGGGGGCCTCGACCTCGGCGGCCGGAGCCTCAACCTCGGCGGCGGGGGCCTCGACCTCGGCGGGAGCCTCAGCCTCGGCGGCCGGGGCCTCCTCGGCCTTCTTCTCGCCCTCGATGAGGTCCTTCTCCCAGTCGGCCAGCGGCTGGTCGGCGCCCGGCTCGGCCTTCGCGTCGCCCTTGGCGACACCCGCGCGGGACTTCAGGCCCTCGGCGACGGCGTCGGCGATCACACGGGTCAGCAGGGTGACGGAGCGGATCGCGTCGTCGTTGCCCGGGATCTTGTAGTCGACCTCGTCGGGGTCGCAGTTGGTGTCGAGGATGGCGACGACCGGGATGTTGAGCTTCCGGGCCTCGCCGACCGCGATGTGCTCCTTCTTGGTGTCGACGATCCAGACAGCGCTGGGAACGCGCTGCATGTCACGGATACCGCCAAGGGTCTTCTCGAGCTTGGTGTGCTCGCGCTCGAGAACCAGCAGCTCCTTCTTGGTGAGGCCCGAACCGGCCACGTCCGAGAAGTCGATCTCGCCGAGCTCCTTCATCCGCTGAAGGCGCTTGTAGACCGTCTGGAAGTTGGTCAGCATGCCGCCGAGCCAGCGCTGGTTCACGTAGGGCATGCCCACGCGGGTGGCCTGCTCGGCGATGGCCTCCTGGGCCTGCTTCTTCGTGCCGACGAAGAGGACGCTGCCGCCGTGGGCAACGGTCTCCTTGATGAACTCGAAGGCGCGGTCGATGTAGTTCAGCGACTGCAGGAGGTCGATGATGTAGATGCCGTTGCGCTCCGTGATGATGAAGCGCTTCATCTTCGGGTTCCAGCGGCGGGTCTGGTGACCGAAGTGGACGCCGCTCTCCAGCAGCTCCCGCATCGTGACGACGGCCATAGCCGTACTCCTAAGGTGTTGCGCCCGGCTCTCGTGCGGCAGCCGTCGTGGGTCGCGCGATGGCGCTCCCCGCTCGGGCGGCTGCGTTCGGCCGGGTCAGGCTCGGTTTTGTCCGTGGCAGCCAGGTGACAGCCACGCCTGACGCCCCGAACGTGCCGAGCCGCTTCGGCCCTCGCGGTCCGGGGACCGGTCGGGCTCGGCGGACCGAGCGGCACTCGCACCTGGCGGGGGTAGCGGCCGAGCCGCGTCCGACCGCCGGTGGCGGGGCGTGCGAAGTCGACCCGGCGGACCGGGTCGCGTGTGAAGTGTACGGGAAGCTCCGAGCGACGGGCGACTTCACGGAAGTGCGGAGGTGGCGCGGGGGGTGACAGCGGAGGTGGCGCTGGGAGTGGCAGTGGGAGTGGTGCCGGGAACAATGCGGGGGCGGTGCCGGAGCAGCGCGGCACCGTGCCGGGCCCTGCCCGGCCCCTGTCGGGTCCCTGTCGGGTCTGTACCGAGCCTGCCCCGGAACCTCTGCCGGCCTGTGTCGAAGCTGTGCGGGGCCGGGTCGGGGCGGGGCGGGGTGGGGTCGGGGCGGGAGCCGTTGGGCTGCAGTGCACCCGTTCGAGGGATGGTTGTTGTCCACAGGGGCCGGTTGTCCACAGGAATCCGCGTGGGACTGGTCGAGGCGGGGCGGGGCGGGGAGCCTCGTCGCCATGACGATTCGCCCCGGCCCTGCGTTCTTCCCTGCTGTCGGCGCTCTCTGCGGCGCTCAACCGCTCGCCCTTCCGCCTCCGCTGCCGCCGCCGCGCGGCCCGGAGCGGCGTCGGCGGGCGCTGCTGCTCGCCCTGCTCGTGGCGGTCCTCCTACTCGCAGGCCTACCGGCGCCCGCGGGGCACGCGGCCGGGGTGGCCGGCGGGACGGTCGGGGCGACGCCCGGGGCTGAGCCCAAGGCCATGCCCGGGGCTGCGTCTGAATCGGGCCGGGCGTGGCCGGTGGGCGGGCCCGACGGGGTGCGCGGGCGGTTCGAGGCCCCACCGAAACCCTGGGCCGCCGGGCACCGCGGGGTGGACCTGGCCGCACCAGCCGGCACCGACGTGCGGTCGGCGGCCCCGGGGGTGGTCACCTATGCGGGCACCGTGGCGGGCCGCCCGGTGGTCACCGTCACCCACCAGGGCTCCGGCACTCCTCCGCTGCGCACGACCTACCTGCCCGTCACGGGCACCGTCCCCGTGGGTACCGCGGTAGCGGCCGGCCAGGTGGTCGGACGACTCGCACCCGGCACCGGCCACTGCGCCGACGGCTGTCTGCACTGGGGGTTGTTGCGCGGCGGGCGGTACCTCGACCCGCTGGCGCTGTTCGGTGCGGGCGCGGCACGGCTGCTGCCGCTGGGCGGCGGGTGAGGGCTGCCGCCGATCAGCCGTTGCCGAGACCGTGCAGGGCGACGGCCACGGCGGCGTCCGCGATCGATTCGGGGCTCTCGGCCTGACCGCTGCCGGCTCGCTGCTCGGTCTGCCGGACGGCAGCCTCCACGATTCCCTGGAGCAGCGCCGCCGCCAGTCGGGGCTGTGCGTGTCCGAGGTCCTCAAGAGCCCGGATCACCAGACCGACCAGCTTTCCGTGGGCTGCCCGGATGCGCTCCCGCGCGGCCTCGTCGAGCTCCAGCGCCGAGATCGCCGCCACCGCCCGGTGCCGCGGGTCCCCGGCGAGCGACAGCTGGCCCCGCACGTACGCCTCGACCCGCCCGGCAGCGGTGTCGCAGCTCTCCATACCGGCCTCGATCTCGGCCGCCCAGAGCGGGAAGTCGACCTCGCACAGCACCTCGACCACGGCGGCGCGGGAGCGGAAGTACTCGTAGACCGAGGAACGCGCCAGTCCGGTGCGCGCTGCGAGCGCGGGGAAGGTCAGGGCCTCCATGCCTCCCTCGGTGAGGAGGCTGCGGGCAGCGTCAAGAAGAGCTGCCCGCTGCAGCTGGCGATGCTCGGCCAATGTGGCCGCTCGGATCTTCGGCACCCTCCCACTGTACGGAGCCCTACACCCCACCGGTACGGCGCCGCGCATGCCGGCGGTAGCGCACGGGGGCGCGGCGCTGTGCGCACGCACGGCGCGCCGCCGCCCGGCCGCGTGCCTCACCTGATGTCGGAGAGCTTGGCGCGCAGCTGCAGCACCGACTTGGTGTGGATCTGGCTGACCCTGCTCTCCGTCACCCCGAGCACCTGTCCGATCTCCGCAAGGGTCAGGCCCTCGTAGTAGTAGAGCGTCACCACGGTCTTCTCGCGTTCGGGGAGGGTGTTCACCGCCTGCGCCAGCAGCCTGCGCAGCTCCCGGTCCTCGGCCACCTCCACCGGGTTGTCGGCGCCGTGGTCCTCCAGGGTGTCCACCAGGCTCGGCCGGTCCCCGCCCTCCCCGACCGGGTGGAGCAGCTCGTCGAGCGCCACCACGTTGGCGAGCGACAGCTGGCTGAAGATGGCGTGCAGGTCCTCGATCGCGATGCCCATCTCGGCCGCGACCTCCGGCTCGTGCGGGGTCCGCCGCAGCCGGGCCTCCAGCGTCGCGTACGTGCGCTCGACCGCCTTCGCCTTCTGTCGCACCGATCGCGGGATCCAGTCGAGCGCCCTCAGCTCGTCGATGATCGCTCCACGGATCCGGCTGATCGCATACGTCTCGAACTTGATGGCCCGGTCGATGTCGAACTTCTCGATCGCGTCGATCAGCCCGAAGACCCCGGAGGAGACGAAGTCGGCCTGCTCGACGTTGGACGGCAGGCCGACCCCGACCCGGCCGGCCACGTACTTCACGAGTGGCGAGTAGTGCAGGATCAGCTGCTCTCGCAGCCGCTGATCCCCTGTCTCCTTGTAGGAGCGCCAGAGCGCTTCGAGTGCCGTGCGGTCGCTCCCGCCGGTCTCCCGACGCGGCGCGGGCGCCCCCTGAGAAGGGGGAGGCGCAGCCGTCTCGGACGTACCGGGCAGCCTTGCGGCGACGGCCTCTGGGCGGCCCACCTCCACGGCGGCCACCGCTGAGGCGGCACCCTCTACGGCGGTCGGCCGGGCGGGAGCCCCGGACGCCTTGGAGCCGACGGGGGCATTGGTGGCAGCGGAGGCGACGGGGGCGTTGGAGGCGACGGCGGGGACGTTGGAAGCCTCGGCCCCCCCGGGTGCGTCAGCTCGGCCGCTTCGCGGCCCGATGCGCAGCCCCTCGCGGCCCTGGCCGCTCCGCACCGCCACCGCGTCCGCGCTCACCTCGGCGCCCGAGCCCGCTTCGGTGGCCGGTGAAGCGCCGTGCGGGCAGTCGGTCCCGACGCCCACCTCGACGCCGGTCTCGACGCCGGTCTCGGCACCAATCTCCGTACTCTCCGCAGCACTCACTGCACTGCTCGCTTCGGCGTCGGCCGACTGGCCGGGCACCGAAGCGGGTCGACCGCCCTGCCGCGCCAGGGCCCCCATCGCACCCGCCGTTTTGGGCGGGAACTCGGTCACGGGGCGCCGCTCGGTCCTCGGCCCTCCCGAGGACCGGGCGCCACCGGTCACTCTGTGTCCGGGAATGTGTGTGGGCATGCGTTGGTCTGCGCCGTTCTGCCGAGTCATGTGCTGATAGGGAAGGCATGGCGAGCGTAGCGTGACCGACTCACTGCAATGCGCTACCGCCACTCGGTCGTCCCCCGATCCGGTGGCGTTCTCGTCACCGGATCGCGGCACCGGGAGTGGACGAACCACGTCCCTCCCTCTCCGCCACCTCTCTCCCCTGCCGATCCTCAGCGGGCGCGGCCCGGACTCGTCGCGTCACCTCCCCCGCACCAGTCGCCAGTGCGCCCCGTACCGTTCGACGAAGCCGAGCGAGCCCAACTCGTAGAGCCGCTGGAGGACTTCGTCCGGCGGAAGGCCCGACTGCCGGGCCAAGCGCTCCACGGGCGCGCCCTCCGCCGTGGCGGGAACGGCCTCCAACACCCGCGCCACGGCCGGCTCCAGCAGGTCCCTGGGCAGCACCGGCCCGCTGCGCTGCGGTGCGAGGTCGTCTCCGATCGCGCCGATCAACTCGGCCACCTCCGCCGCATCGGTGACCAGCGTGGCGCCTCCGCTGCGGATCATGGCGTGTACCCCGGCGGAGAACGCCGACGTCACCGGGCCCGCGACGCCCATGGCGTGCCGGTTGAGGTCCCGCGCGCGCCGGGCCGTGCTCAGCGCTCCGCTGCGGATCGCCGCCTCGACCACCACGGTGCCCCGGGTGAGCGCCGCGATGACCCGGTTGCGCAGCACGAAGCGGAAGCGGTTGGGGTGCTCCCCCGGCGGGAGTTCGCTCAGCAGCAGCCCCTGGGCCGCGATCCGCCGGATGAGGTCGGTGTTTCCGCGCGGGTAGGCGACGTCCACTCCGCAGGCGAGGACCCCGACGGTCATACCGCCGACGGCCAGCGCTCCACGGTGGGCGGCCGCGTCGATCCCGTAGGCCGCGCCGGAGACCACCACCCACCCGCGTTCGGCCAACTGCGCCGATAGGTCCCCCGCCACGTGCGCGCCGTACGCCGTGCAGGCACGGGAGCCCACTACGGCCACCGAGCGGAGGGCGAGCAGACGCAGTGAGCCCGCTCCCACCACCCACAGTCCGACCGGCCGACCGTCGCCCAGATCATCGAGCTGGCTCGGCCATTCAGTGTCCCCCGGAATGATGAAGCGTCCACCGACCGCTCGTACCCGTTCCAGGTCCGCGCCGGGGTCGAGTCCGGCGAGTCTGGCTCGGTAGCTCGCGAGCCGGTCCGCGTCCAGGGCCGGATGATCGGGCACCGCCCCCTCCCGGATCGCCTGGAGCAGCGCGGCGGCGTCGAGCCGGGACAACCACCGGCCGACGACCGCGTCGCCGGGTTCGCCGAGCCTGGTCAGAGCCGCCCGGGCGTAGCGCTCCGGATCGGCGGCGGGGGCGGTCGCAGCGGTTGCCGCCGCGCTCGCACCGGGGCCGGCTCCCGACCCGGCCACCGGGGCGTCCGGGGCCTCCCTGAACGAGGTCTTCGGGTGGTTCATCGTCTGGTTCACGCTCTTTCTCCTCGCTTCTTGACTGCTGGTCACTTTTTGCGGGCCGCGGCGGTGGGGCGGGTCGGCAGGGACTTCCCGGACTCCGGCTCGTCGTCCTGTGGCGGATTGCCGTCCTGTGGCGGACGGCTCCTGGATTGGCCGTACGGACGCTCCGTCAACGGCAGGCCCTGTTCGACTCCGGTACGCAGGACCAGGGCGGTCCGCACATCCCGCTGATCCGGGCGGTCCCGACCCGCGAGGTCGGCGACCGTCCAGGCGACCCGGAGCACCCGGTCCAGGCCGCGGGCGGTCAACAGCCCTCGCTCCAACTGGCGCGCGGCGTCGTCCAGCGCCCCGGAGGTCAGCTGCCAGCGGGTGCGCAGTTCGTGGCCGGGCACCTCGGCGTTGGTCCGCCAGGGCGTGTGGGCCAGTCGGGCCGCCGCCCGCTCGCGGGCCGACAGCACCCGGGCCGCGACGGTCTCAGTGGTCTCGGCCGTACTGTCGCGTTCCATCAGCTCGACCCTGGTCACCGGGGCGACCTGGACCTGGAGGTCGACCCGGTCCAGCAGCGGTCCGGACAGCCGCCCCTGGTAGCGGCTGACCATCACGGGCGTGCACTCGCACCCCTCTCCGCGCCGCGAGTACCGCCCGCACGGACACGGGTTCGCCGCCAGGCAGAGCAGGAATCTGGCGGGGAGTCGGAGCGAGCCGGCCGAGCGGGCGATCACCACCTCCCCGGACTCCAGCGGCTGGCGCAGCGCGTCGAGCACCCGCACGGGAAACTCCGGCGCCTCGTCCAGGAACAGCACGCCCCGATGGGCCAACGAGACCGCACCCGGCCTCGGCAGCCCGCTGCCACCGCCGACGATCGCCGGCATGGTCGTGGAGTGGTGCGGGGCGCAGTAGGGCGCGCAGTCGATCAGCGGCCGACCGGCGGGCAGCAGGCCTGCCACCGAGTGCACGGCGGTGACCTCCAGGGCCTCCTTCTGGGTGAGCGGCGGCAGCAGGGCGGGCAACCGCTCGGCCAGCATCGTCTTGCCGGCTCCCGGCGGCCCTTTGAGGTAGAGGTGGTGACCTCCTGCGGCGGCGATCTCCAGCGCTCTCCGGGCTTCGTACTGACCCGCCACGTCGGCCATGTCGAGGCGCGCAGCCCTGTCGTCCGGCAGTCCGCGTACGCCCGCGCTCGGCAGCATCAGCCCGGCCATCAGCGGATCGGGCCGGCCGCCGATCCGGTCCGGCGGCTCGTCCGGCTCCGGGGTGCCGCTCAGGACGGCGATGAGCTGGCGCAGGCTCCGGACTCCGATGACGCTCACCCCGGGGACCAGCGAGGCCTCGGCCGCGGTCTGCTCGGCCACCACCACCTGGTGGTAGCCGGCGTCCGCGGCGGCGAGCACGGACGGCAGTACTCCGCGGACCGGACGCACCCGGCCGTCCAGCCCCAGCTCGCCGATGATCAGCAGCTCGGCGATGGCGGACGGGTCCAGCCGCTCGGCGGCGGCGAGGACGGCACAGGCCACCGCGAGGTCGAAGCCGCTGCCGCTCTTGGGCACCGAGGCAGGGCTCAGTCCGACGGTGAGCTTCCGCTGCGGCCACGCCTCGCCGCTGTTGACGACGGCGGCGCGTACCCGGTCCCGGGCCTCGCTGAGGGCCTTGTCGGGCAGTCCGACCAGGGTGAACGCGGCGACTCCGGGCTCCAGGTCGGCCTGCACCTCGACGATCACGCCGTCGACGCCGACCAGCGCCACGGAACACGTGCGGGCGAAGGCCATCTCAGATCACCCCGCGCAGGTGGTCCACGGAGGCGGCGCCCCGGAGCCGGTTGATGACGGCCACCAGGTCGATGCGGACGCCGCCGGGCGGCAGGGGCGGCCACTTCGGGTCCTCCGGTCCGGACCGGTAGTCGGCGCCGGCCAGCCGAGCGAAGTGCCCTGGCCAGCGCTCGACCATCCAGCGCTCGGCCAGTCGCTGCAGCCGGGCGGCCTTGGCCCGGTCGATGGCCTCGCTCGGATGCTGGAATCCCCGCTCGGAGCGGGTCTTCACCTCGCAGACCGCCAGCGTGTCGCCGTCGAGGGCGACGATGTCCAGCTCGCCCTCGACGCAGCGCCAGTTGCGGTCGAGGATGCGGAGCCCGTCCTCGGCGAGGCGACGGGCTGCCACCCGCTCCCCGTAGCGGCCGAGGCCGTTGTTCGTACTGCGCCCCGGCCGGGCCTGCCCCTGGGAGACAGGCTTCGGGTCGGCCGGAGCCGAGGAGTCCGGCGACGCGGCGGGCGGGGCTCCGCCCAGCGCCCGAGCCGTCTTTCGTCGGGGCTGCCGCCCGACCTTTCCGTCCTGCTGATCCCCTGATGCCGGTTTGCGCGTGGAGCGCTTCGTGTCCTGCACGGTCATCACCTCCGCCGTGGAGGTTGCCGTGCAGGTCTACACGAGGCCAGAGACTTGTTATTTCCTGTGGATAACCAGGGCCTGTGGATAACTTCCGTCACCCGGGAGAGTGGGAAACCCGGAATCGTCGAAATTCCCCTGGACACCACAGGGCCGGTCGGTCCAACGTCAGTTCCCGAAGCCCGAGTCGTCCGAGGGCAGCTCCAGATCGCTCTTCGCGAGCTCCTCGATGTTCACGTCCTTGAAGGTCAGCACCCGGACCTTACGGACGAACCGGGCCGGCCGGTACATGTCCCAGACCCACGCATCCGCCATCGACACCTCGAAGAAGACCTCGCCCTGGACCGAGTGCACCTGCAGCTCGTAGTCGTTGGTGAGGTAGAAACGCCGCTCGGTTTCGATCACGTACTTGAACAGGCCGACGACGTCCCGGTACTCCCGGTAGAGCTTGAGCTCCATCTCGGTCTCGTACTTCTCGAGATCTTCGGCACTCATCCAGGCGTCCCCTCAACTTGTCACGTCCACCCATTGTGGACCACCGCACCCACCCTCAGAGCCGTACTGGAACGACTGGCGGCCCCTCGGCCAACAGTTGCCCCACGAACTCCGCCAGTCCGGCCGGGTAGACCGTCTCGGCGGTTTCCCGCAGCTCCTCGATCGTCCACCAGCGCGCCGCGAGCAGCTGGGCGTGTTCATCGGCGCCCATTCCCGAGTGGTCGAGCACCGTGTCCGAGGTCCGGGCCAGGTGGAACCACTGCTCCTGCTCGTAACGCTGCTCCCGAAAGGAGAAAGAAGCCGTGCCGTACGCCACCAAGGGCCCCAGCTCCACGCCCCGCAGTCCGGTCTCCTCGACCAGTTCCCGCGCGGCTGCCTCGCGCACGCCCTCCCCTGCTTCCAAACCGCCCCCGGGCGTGAACCACCAGGTGACGCCCGGCACCGCAGGGTCGGAGCCGCGGAAGAGCAGGAGCCGGTCCAGCCCGTCCAACAGGAGGATGCGCGCTGCCCTGCGACGCTCTGCCGTCATGGCGGTTCCCCCTGCTCTCTCCCTGCGCCCCGGTGGCTCTTCCGATCCTGCCATCCGGCGGCGACGTCCGGGGTGGTGTTCGACAGAGCCGCCGGGCAACGGACCTGGGTGGCCGCGGTCAGGCCGCGCGACGGCGCCCGATCCGGCCCGCCAGCCCTGCCACGCCACCCACCGCGGAGGTCACGACGATCAGCGCCGCGCCTACAACGGTGGCGTAGAAGGCCGGCTCCAACGGGCCCGGTCGGCCGGCCTTCGGCCCGTCGAGCGCGTCGAAGGCCCGGGTACGGGCAAGCAGCCCGCTCCGACCGAACGGCATGAGGGTGGCCTCCACCCGGGCCTGCACCTCACCGGCCGGGATGGTCCCGCCGTCGATCTCCAGATGGGTACGGGAGTCGAGCGAGCCCAGCCGGTTGTCACCGAGCAGGAAGAGCCGCCCGGCCGGCACCTCGACGGTGAAGGAGCTGCCCGACGGGCCCTGTACGGCCAGGTACGGCTCGTCCACCGGCTTGCCGTTGACGGTCAGGCGGTGGTCGTCATCGGTGGTGGCCACCGTGTCGCCACCCACCGCGACCACCCGCTTGACCATCAGCTCGCCGCCCCAGGCCTGATCGCGGAAGACCACCACGTCGCCCCGGCCGACGGCCCCGTCGTCGATGGTTCGGGCCAGGACGGTGTCCCCGATCCGGAGCGTGGGTGCCATCGAGGCCGTGGGGATGCGGTAGGGCCGGTAGTCCAGGGCGAGGAGGGCGAAGCCGCCGATCATGAGGACCAGGCCGAGCCCGATCGCCACGCCCTGCAGTACGGCAGCCGGCCGACGTCGGGGCCGGGCGGCGGAAGGCGGCCCGTCGACCGTCTGCTCCACGACACTGCTCATCGAAACCGCCCAACCCCGACCGACCCGGAAACGCACACGGCGCGCCGGGGCCACGGGCGGAAAACCCGGCGGGCCGTGGCACGTCCGAGCAGATTACTCGTCGGTACCACGGCCCGCGCAAGACCCGGGGCCAACCCGGTGGAGGTCAGGACTGCTTTCGCCGGTTCGTCCGGTCCCGCAGCCGGCGCACCAGGGGAAGCATCCCGACCGCGCCGACGGCACCGGCCACGGGCGGCACGAGCGGCGCGGCCGCCGACAGCCCCTTCTGGTCGAAGGTGCTCGGCACCGGCAGCGTCGCCCAGTGGTCGATCGGCCAGGCCACCACGAAGGCGCGGCCGATCACCTCGTCCACCGGAACGCTGCCACCACCCGGCTGGTCCATGTGGAAGCGGGAGTCCAGCGAGTCCGCACGGTGGTCGCCCATGACCCAGATCCCGTTCTTCGGCACCTTCACCGGACCGAACGGCTTGGTACCGCAGGGGGTGTTGCCGGGGAAGATGTACGGCTCGTCGAGAGCGATCCCGTTGACCTTGACCGGTCCCTCGCCCTCGCACTCGACGGTGTCCCCGCCGATCGCGATGACCCGCTTGATCAGGTCCTTCTCGTTGGCGGAGGGCATCAGGCCGACAAAGCTGAGGACGTCCTGAACGCCGCGGACAAAGGAGTTGTCGCTCTGCTGCACCGGCTCGTCGTTCAGCCAGCCGCCCGGGTCGTGGAACACCACGACCTCGCCGCGCTCGGGCTCCGCACCGAACCACGGCGTCAGCTTGTCGACCAGGACGCGGTCGCCCACCTGCAGCGTGTTCTGCATCGACTCCGACGGAATGGAGAACGCCTGGACGAAGAACGTCTTGATCACAAGTGCCAGGACCAGCGCGATGCCGACCAGGATCGGCAGTTCCTTCCAGAAGGAACGCTGCTTGTGCTCCCTGGCGGGAGGCTCCTCAGCCGACTCGTCCGCCGAACCCACCTCGTCCCGGAAGGCATCCGAGGCATCGCCCGCGCTGTCGCCCGGTTCGTCGGCGGACTGGGCCGCCGCGTCCTCGGCGGACGCCGAAGCCACTGCGGACTCGGCCGACCGGGCCGCCCGGCTGCCGGAGCCCTCGGGCTCTCCGGCGCCTGAGCGGGCGCCGATCACCAAATCCCCCACAACGTCTCCTCCCAGCTGTGCGGACGCCTGCGCGCCCGCGCTCACAGTGCCGCACAGCGGGCACCACGTTCCAGCACCATCGACCGTAAGCCCGCCTCAGAGTTGCCCGTCATGGGCACGTCTGACACCAGCACAGCCTGCGGAGCGGCCGCCATCTCGTACCGGCCGCTCCAGCACTTCTCTATCACTCCCGGGCATCCGGCCGGCGATCCCACACGCCCGACCACGCCGGTCACCGGCCGGCCCGCCCTACTCCGAGGACCGGCCCAGCCGGCGCACGACGAACGGAAGGATGCCCAACACACCCATAACGAGCGGAGGTTCCTTCGGAACCGGCCCAACGGCCACCGGGTTCGGCCCGGTTCCGGGGCTCGTCCGAGCCCGCGCCAGCGAGGAGAGTGAACCTGGCACATCAAGTTGATGGAACCGGTCCAACGGCCAGGCGATCACGAACGCCCGGCCCACCACACCGCTCAACGGGATGGTGCCCTGCCCTGGATTGCCCATGTGAAAGCGGGAGTCCGCGGACACGTCACGGTGGTCGCCCATGACCCAGAGCCGCTCCTGCGGCACCTTCACCTTGAAGGGCTGCCGGGACGGCGGGTTGCCCGCCGCCAGGTAGGGCTCGTCCACCGCCGTGCCGTTGACGCTAATCCGCCCCTGGTCGTCACAGCATTCGACGGTGTCCCCGCCGACGCCGATCACCCGCTTGATCAGATCCTGCTCGCTGTCCGACGGCAGCAGCCCGACGAAGGTGAGGACCTGCTTGGCGCCGCGAAGAACCGGCCCGTCCGTCTCCGACTTGTGCTCGGCCTCCAGCCAGCCGCCCGGGTCCTTGAACACCACCACGTCGCCGCGTTCCGGCTCGTTGCCGAACCAGGGGGTGAACTTGTCCACCAGCACCCGGTCCCCGATCTGGATGGTCTGTTCCATCGAACCGGACGGGATCACGAAGACCTGCACCAGGAAGGTCTTCATCACCAGCGCGACCAGCAGCGCCACCACGACGATCAGCGGAAACTCGCGCAGGACGGAGCGCTTGCGACGCCGGGCCGCCTTCCGGGCGGAGCGACGGCGTTCCGCCCGCCCCCGGGTTGCCGGTGACCCGGGCTCGGCGGATCCCACAGAATCCACAGGTCCCACTGAATCGGCAGGCCCCACCGGATCGAAAGGCCTCACCGAATCAGCAGGTGCCGCCGGATCAGCGGATTCCACCCGGTCGGCGGACCCTGCCGGATGGCCGGAGGGCTCCGCAGCGGGACGGTCGGCCAGACGGCCCCTACCTCTGGTCCCCATGGCCACCGGTCCCCCCTGTCGCGGCGAAGGCCGCCGGCCGGTCCAGGCTGCTCCAGTGGCCGATCGGGTAGACCACCCAATCGGCCCGCCCGATCACCTTGCTCTCGGGCACGAAACCGCCGCCGGGCTCGCCCAGGTGGTCACGCGAGTCGCGGGAGGCGCTGCGATGGTCCCCCATCATCCAGAGCCTGCCGACCGGCACCACCACGTCGAAGGCCACGTTCGAGGCCTCGTCTCCGGGAGCCAGGTAGGCCGACTCGTCGATCGGTACACCGTTGACGGTGATCCGCCCGCCGGGGCCGGTGCTGGTCACGCGGTCCCCGCCGACCCCGATCACGCGCTTGACGTAGACCGAGTTCCCGGCCGGGGCCAGTCCGAGATCCCGACCGAGCGAGCGCAGCCCGTCCCAGAAGTCGTCCGGTTCATCCGACTCGCGCAGAAAGGAGCCCGTCCCGTCGAAGACGACCACGTCCCCGCGCTGGGGGTGCCCGCCGAACGCGTAGGCCAGCTTGTTCGCGATCAGGCGGTCGCCGGGGCGCAGCGTGTTCTCCATCGACCCGGAGGGCACCGCGAACGGGCGCGCCACGAAGGCGTTCACCAGGAGCAGGGTCACCAGGCAGATGCCGACCAGCAGGAGCAGGTCTCGCGAGCGCGAGCGGGCCGGCGCCTCGGCATCCTCCTCGGATCCGTCGGACTCCTCGCCGGCCTTCCCGCCGGCCTTCCCGCCGGCTCTCCCCCCGGCCTCCCCGTCGGACATCTCATCGGACGTCTCATCGAGCTCGGACGTCACCGACGTCACCGACGCCACCGACTTCGCCGATGCCACCGGCCTACCCGCCTCGACAGCCGGCCCCTCCGACGGTTCCGCGTGCCCGGTGGCCTCCGAGACACCCCAGCCGGCGCCGCCCGCGGCCGCGGAAACGACCGCGGACCGCGACGGCGAGTCCGCACCCGTGGGTGCGGGACTGCCGTCGCGGTCCGCGATTGGTTCGTGCGTGCTCATCGGGGGGTGAGCTTACCGTGCGGCAGCCTGGCCCCGTCGAGCGTCCCGATCCCCTGGCAGAGCCGGGGGCCGGTGGATCAGCGGTCGCGCTTCTCCTTGATCTTCGCGGCCTTGCCGCGCAGGTCACGCAGGTAGTACAGCTTGGCGCGGCGAACCGCACCGCGGGTCACGACCTCGATCTTCTCGACGACCGGGGTGTGCACCGGGAAGGTGCGCTCCACGCCGACGTTGAAGCTGACCTTGCGAACGGTGAAGGTCTCGCCGACACCGGCGCCGTGGCGGCGGATGACGACGCCCTGGAAGACCTGGACACGGGAGCGGTTGCCCTCGATGACCCGGACGTGAACCTTCAGGGTGTCACCGGCGCGGAAGGCCGGGATGTCGCTACGCAGCGAAGCCGCGTCGACAGCAGCAAGCTTGTTGCTCATGTTGCTCTCCATCGCAGGCGCCACGGGCCGCCCACGGAAGTTCGTCACAATGGGGTGAGCTGCGGGCCGCATCGGTTGGCGATGATCCCCCCGTGGCGGGGGCACCGGACTACGCAACCCCTACGAGAGAGGTTCAGCGACAGACAGCAGCGGCCTATTCTTCCACATCACCGGCCACGGACCGAAATCGGCCGAGCCCCTCGTCCCAGGCCAGCCCGAGAATGCTGAGCGCCTCGCGCTCCTTCTTGTCGAAGGAGCCGTACTGCCAGCGCTCCACCAGGTCAGGGCGGTTCGCCAGGGTTCGGGCGAAGGCCTGCTCGCGCCGCCAGCGGGCGATCCGGCCGTGGTTGCCGCTGAGCAGCACGTCCGGCACGGTCCGCTCCCGCCACTCGGCGGGCTTGGTGTAGACCGGGCCCTCCAGCAGGTCGGCCATCGCGCCGGGGGCGAAGGAGTCGTCCCGGTGGGACTCGGCGTTGCCGAGTACGCCGGGCAGCAGCCGGGCGATCGCCTCCACCATCACCAGCACGGCGACCTCGCCGCCGGCCAGGACGTAGTCGCCGATCGACGCCTCGACCACCGGCATCCGGGTGGCGGCCTCCTCGATCACCCGCCGGTCGATGCCCTCGTACCGCGCGGGGGTGAAGGCCAGCCACGAGCGGCCGGCGAGTTCCTGCGCGAGCTCCTGGGTGAAGGGCCGGCCACTGGGGGTGGGCACCACCAGCGTGGGCACCTCGCCCTCGGGCCCCTGAGCGAGCACCGCGTCCAGAGCCTCGCCCCAGGGCTCGGGCTTCATCACCATGCCGGGGCCGCCGCCGTACGGGCTGTCGTCCACCGTGCGGTGCACGTCGTGCGTCCAGCCGCGCAGGTCGTGGACGTGCACGTCGAGCTGGCCGCGGGCGCGCGCCTTGCCGACCAGCGAGATGTTCAGCGGCTCAAGGTACTCGGGAAAGATCGTGACAACGTCTATCCGCATCCCGCTCGACACCTGGGCCGCCTCAACCACCGAAGCCTCCGAAGTCACCGAAGTCACCGCAGTCACATCCTCGGTCACCGCTCCCCCTCCGCGTCCGAGTCCGCATCCACGTCCGAGTCCTCGACCGTGTCGGAGCCCGCATCCGCGTCCCGGACGACGTCGGCCTGATCCGGGTCGATCAGCCCGGGCGGCGGGTCGAGCACGGCACGCTGGTTCTCCAGGTCGATGGTCGGCACGATGCGGCTGACGAACGGCACCAGCACCTCCGTCCCGTCGGGCTTCTTCACCGTGAGCAGGTCCTGGTACGGGAGGTGGACGATCTCCGTCAGCTCACCGACCGGGGTGCCGTCGAGCAGCACCACGTCCAGGCCGATCAGCTGGTGGTCGTAGTACTCCTCCGGATCCTCGGGGCTCTCCTCCGGGTCGACCTCGGCGATCAGGATGGTGCCGCGCAGCGCCTCGGCACCGTTGCGGTCCTTGACGCCGGCGAAGCGCAGCAGCAGTCGACCGCTGTGCACCTTGCCGGACTCGACGGTCAGCGGCCCGGCCGACGCGGGGTCGGTGAGCAGGACGGCACCGGGCCCGAGCCGGAGCTCGGGCTCGTCGGTGCGGACCTCGACGCTGACGTCCCCCTTGATGCCGTGGGCGCGGCCGATCTTGCCGACGACGAGCTGCACGGTGATCGTTCTCCTGGGTGAGTGCTGGTGCTGGGGAAAGCAGGAAAAGCAGGGAAGACACGGAAGGCCGGGAAGCCGGACACAGAGAAGAGAAGGTCGACAGCGGCCCGGCCGCCGGGGAAAGACAGAAGGCCGACCGGGACGACATGCGTCCCGGCCGGCCTCAAGCCTGACGGCTGAACGAGCAGCTGCGTCAGCGAATGCTGTCCACGTCGACCAGGTCGACCCGGACGTTGCGACCGCCGAGGGCGCCGACCACGGTGCGCAGTGCGCGCGCCGTGCGGCCGCCCCGGCCGATCACCTTGCCGAGGTCATCGGGGTGCACACGCACCTCGATGGTGTTGCCCCGACGCAGGTTGCGCGAGCGCACCTGCACCTCGTCGGGGTGCTCGACGATGCCCTTCACCAAGTGGTCGAGGGCGTCCTCGATCACGCTCAGGCCTCGACGGCGGCGTCGGCGTCAGCCTCGGCCTTGTCCGACTTCTTGGCCTTCGGGGTGATGGCAACACCGGTGGTGGCGTCCTCGAAGCCGGCGACGGCCTTCGCGAACAGGTGCGAGAAGTCCTCGACCTTGGGCTCGGCGACGAGCAGCGGGGCCGGAGCCGGCAGGCCCTTGTACTTCTGCCAGTCGCCGGTCAGCTTGAGGATCGCGAGGACCGGCTCGGTCGGCTGGGCGCCGACGGACAGCCAGTACTGGGCGCGGTCGCTGTCGACCTCGATCTTCGAGGGGTTGTAGGTCGGCTGGTAGATGCCGATCTCCTCGATCGCGCGACCGTCACGCTTGGTGCGGGCGTCGGCGACGACGATGCGGTAGTGCGGGGAGCGAATCTTGCCGAGACGCTTGAGCTTGATCTTGACTGCCACGGGAGTGGGTTCTCCTGGTGTTGACGTGGGTGAACAGCATCGCCGTCGCGTGGGGTTGCGGGGCAAGCCGTTCAAGGGACACGCCAGCCGTAGGAGAGAGGGGTCCTGTCTCGGCTGCCGAGTACTCAGCTGTCCATTCTGCCATACCGGCGCGAAGCACCCTCACACGGCCATCACAGGCACCGGTCAGCGAGCCCCGGCTCCCCGGCCTCAGGCCCTGAACCTCCGCCCCCGAGAGCCCCGAGGGCCCCGAGTACCCCGATGGCCCCGAGAGCTCTGGGGCCTCTGAGGGCCCTGAACGCCGCCCCCGAGCCCACAAACAGCCCGCGACACCAGAGCTGGGGCAGGGCAAAGCGGGCGCACCGCAGACAAGCCCACCACAGGCGGGCAGGCATGCCACAGCACGGATCGGCCGCGCCACGGACCGGCCACAGCACGACCCGGCCACCGTGCAGGTCCGACCGGGAGCCCCCGCTCCCGGTCAGCCCGACCACTGGAACACCGATGGATTGCCGATGGATTGCCGATCACCCCGGCCGGACCGCTGCCCGCACAGCCACCGACCGGATCCCGGCCCACTCGGGCCGTCGACGCGACAGCCGCGAGAAGGCCGCGCGCGAACCTACGCGATCTTGAACGGCTGCTGGCACGCGCCGCAGACGATGGACGCCTGCGCGAGCACCGACGGCACCACCCGGACGTTGCGCCCGCAGCCGCAGACCGCCTTGACCCTGACGCCACCCCCGGAGGAGCCGTGTCGGGCGGCAGGGCCGCGGAAGGCCCGCGTCGTGCCGTCGCCGGCCACCGCCTCCTGGTGCGCGCCGAGCGCACGATCCAGGCGTTCGATGGTCTCGGCGTACCGCTCCTGCGTCTCCTTGAGCATGGTCACCTGGGAGAAGCCGCTGCTTGCGTGCGGTTCGACCGGGTGCGCCAGACCCAGCTCCGAGGCGAGGAGCAGGAAGCGCCGGTTGTGGTAGCGGCCGGCCCGCGAGGTGTCCCGGATGTCCCGGGCCGCGGCCAGACCGTGGGCAGCCTCGTGGAGAAGCCGCTCGAAACCGAGCCGCGTCCCGCAGGCCGAGGAGGACTCGCCGATCAACGCCTCGGGAGAGGCGAGGTCGGGGAGATCCTGATGGAAGGCCTGGATGTCGCTCCAGGCGGCGGCCAGTTCGGCCGCGAGAACGAGGGGCTGTGTCGTGCTCACGCTAGACCAACGATGGAGTGAGAGCCGATGTTCCGCGTGTTCCCGTTCCCCGGGAATTCCCAGGTAACTCTCAGGAATGTACGACTGCGCGCGAATTGCGCGCTCCGGATCTGACGCAAGACCAACCCCCTGCAGGTTTGGGCCCGTCGTAGCTCGGCGGGCCACGCAAATTCCGTCCGGGCGCGGGCTGTCGCCCCCAGGACGTACGGCCCGTGATCCTGTCGAGTTGACAGGGCCACGGGCCGTACACCGTACCGCTATTCCGTTAATACCGGCAGTTGACCGGCCAGTAGGCATGTCAACTGATGAGAGACCGTTGGACAGGCTTCACCGGTAACCGGAAATACTGCTCAGTAAGCGCGCGCGACGATCGCGATATTGCCTTCCTGATCGTCCGTCTGCGGCACCGAACCATCGGCGGCAATGATGCAGCGCACCGAGACGCTCTGCTCCGCCAGCTTGGCCTCGCCCTCCGGGCCCAGGTCCGCCCAGGAAATGCGGCCCCAGCCGGTGGCGGCGGCCTCGACGGCCTCGTCGATGGTCTTCACGTCCACCGTGCGGGCCTCACGGCGCTCGCGGGACTGGCGCAGCAGCAGCGCCTGGTCCTCCTCCAGGATGCCCGGGAGCAGCGCCGCCAGGCCGTCGATCGCGACCGGCTCCTTGCCGCCGGGGATCCGGCGGGCCAGCATCGCGGTGCCGTTCTCCAGGTCGCGCGGGCCGACCTCGATGCGCAGCGGCACGCCCTTGAGCTCCCAGTCGACCGCACGGCGGCCGAACGGGGTGTCGGTGCGGTCGTCGACGACGACCCGGATGCCGGCGGCCTCCAGGGACGCGCCGATCTCACGGACCTTGGCGATCACCGCGTCGTCGCCCTTGATGGCGAGGACCACGGCCTGGACGGCGGCCAGACGCGGGGGAACCCGCAGGCCGTTGTCGTCGCCGTGGGACATGATCAGGCCGCCGACCATGCGGGTCGAGACGCCCCAGGAGGTCTGCCAGACGTACTCGCGCTCGGCGCCCTGCAGCTGGTAGGTGGTGTTGAACGCCTTGGCGAAGTTCTGGCCCAGCTCGTGGCTGGTGCCCATCTGCAGCGCCTTGCCGTCGCCCATCATGCCCTCGAGGGTGAGGGTGTTGATCGCGCCGGCGAAGCGCTCCTTGGCGGTCTTGCGGCCGAGCACCACGTCGATGCCGAGCACGTTGGTCATGAAGTCGCCGTAGACGTCGGTGTGGATCATCGAGGCGTAGTCACGGGCGTCCTCGTACGTGGCGTGGGCGGTGTGGCCCTCCTGCCAGAGGAACTCGGTGGTGCGCAGGAAGACGCGCGGGCGCAGCTCCCAGCGGACCACGTTGGCCCACTGGTTGATCAGCAGGGGCAGGTCGCGGTGGCTCTGCACCCACTTGGAGAAGTACTCGTTGATGATGGTCTCGGAGGTGGGCCGGACGACGACCGGCTCCTCGAGCTGCTTGCCGCCGCCGTGGGTGACGACCGCGAGCTCGGGAGCGAAGCCCTCGACGTGCTCCGCCTCCCTGGTCAGGTAGGACTGCGGGATGAACATCGGGAAGTAGGCGTTCTGGGCGCCGGCCTTCTTGATGCGGGCGTCCATCTCCTGCTGCATCCGCTCCCACAGGCCGTAGCCGTACGGTCGGATGACCATGGTGCCGCGCACCGGACCGTTGTCGGCCAGCTCGGCCTTGTTGATGAGGTCCTGGTACCAGCGCGGGAAGTCGTCCGCCTGGGGGGTGAGAACGGGTGCCTTTGCCATGGGGCGAATGGTACGGGGATCGGGGCCCTGACTTCGAATCCGATACGTCGGCTCCCCTCCCGACCCCCTCCCGGATCCCCTCCCGATCCCACTTCCGATCCGCTCCCGTTCCTCGCCGCTCCTCGCCGCTCCGCTCCCGATCCCCTGTGCGACCCGGCCCGCGGGACGCAATCCGGCGGGATACATCGGGGCCGAACCGGATCCGTCGGCCCGCAGACCGCCAGGGGGCGCACGACCGCGACACGCGCGCACCACCCTGCACCCCTCTGGACGCCGCGCCCGAGCCGCTGTTCGCTGGTGTGGGGCGGGACTTTGGGGGAGCCGTAGCAGGACACCGAAGGACCGGATGGGAGGCCGCGATGGCTTCAGCTCGGGTGACCGGCACGACCGCACGACCGGCAGGTGCTCGACCAGCAGGCGCACGACCGCACGACCCGCACGACCCGCACGCCGCGACGCGTCCGGCGGCGCACGCGGCAGCGCACCCGTCAGCACACCCGGAGAGCTACTCGGGAGCGCACTCGGCGACACCGCCGGCGGCCTGCGCCGCCACCGGGCGCGCCGCCGGACCGGCGCGGGCGCGGGACTGGGCGGAGATCCAGGAACGGATGCTGGTACCCCTCTACGAGTCGGTCTACGACCGGCTGGAGGTCGGCCCGGCGACCAGCGTGCTCGGCCTGGGCTGCCGCTCCGGACTGGCCCTGCTGCTGGCCGCCGGACGGGGTGCGCAGGTGGCCGGCCTGGAGCCGGAGGCGGAGCTGCGCGAGCTGGCCCGGGACCGTCGGCTGCAGGTCGGCGCCGGCCCCCGGTCGGCGGCCGCGGTCCCCCGCTCGGCCCATTCGCTCGTCACCGTTTTCGAGCAGTTGCCGGGATCGCCGGATCCGCGCCGGGTGGTGGCCGAGGCGGCCCGGCTGACGCTCCCCGGCGGGCACGTGGTGCTGGCCGCCTGGGGGCCGCCGGAGCGGTGCGAGAGCGCCTCCGTCCTGGACGTCGCCCGCCGGATGGCCGGCCGCACCACCGCGCGCGACCCGTTCGAGCTGAGTACGCCGGGCGCCCTGGAGGACCTGCTCGCCGGAGCCTCCCTGCGCCCGGCCGGGAGCGGCCGGGTGAGCTGCCCGTTCGCGTACCCGGACCTGGACAGCGCGGTGCGCGGGCTGCTCTCCACCGGCCTGTACGAAGCGGCGGCGGAGTTCTCCGGCCTGCCGTTGGTGGCGAAGGAGCTGGAGGAGGCGCTCCACCCGTATCTGCGGGCGGACGGCACCGTCCGGATGGAGAACCTCTTCCGCTACCTGATCGCCGAACGGCCCCGCTGACCACGCCGGGATCGACCACCCGTGGACTGATCACGCAGCAGGGGGCGTGCGCCACCCGGCACACGCCCCCAGCCATCCCGGCCCCGACCCCGACCGCCCAGACCCCGACCCGCGACCCCGACCCCGCCCAGACCCCGACCCGCGACCCCCGACCCGCGACCCGACCCCACCCGAACGGCTCACGCCTGGTCGAGCGTCTTCCGCGGCACCCCGGCAGCCCGGTAGGCCCCCTCCTCGTCCAGCGTCTCGGCCTCCAGCAGCGCCGCCGCCAGCGCGTCCAACCGCTCCCGCTGCTCGGTCAGCAGCCGCACCGCCTCCTCGTAGCACTCGGCGACGATCCGCCGGGCCTCCTCGTCCACCGCGTCCAGCGTGGTCGGCGCGGCGGACAGCCCGTACGCGCCCTGCGGGTCGGCGGGGACGGCGGTGAGCCGGCCGACCCGCTCGCTCATCCCCCAGCGGCCGGCCATCCCCCGGGCGATGTTGGTGACCTGTTCCAGGTCGCTCTCCGCCCCGGTGGTGATGACGCCGTAGACCACCTGTTCGGCGGCCATCCCGCCGAGCGCGCCGATGATCCGCCCGCGCAGGTAGGACTCGGTGTAGGAGTACCGGTCGGTCTCGGGTGTGGAGAGGGTGACGCCGAGCGCCCGGCCGCGCGGCACGATGGTGATCTTGCGGACCGGGTCGGCGCCCGGCTGGAGCATGCCGAGCAGGGCGTGGCCGCTCTCGTGGTACGCGGTGCGTTCCCGTTCGGCCTGCGGCATCACCAGCGGCCGGACGGCCCCGAGCTGGACCTTCTCCAGCGCGTCGGAGAGGTCCCGCTCCCCCACCGCGTCCTGCTCGCGCTTGACCGCCAGCAGGGCGGCCTCGTTGACCAGGTTGGCCAGCTCGGCGCCGGTCATCCCGGGGGTGACCTTGGCCAGTCGGTTGAGGTCGGCGTCGCCGCCCAGGGGCACGGCCCGGGCGTGGATCCGCAGGATGGCCGCCCGGCCGTCCCGGTCCGGCGGGCTGACGGTGATCCGGCGGTCGAACCGGCCGGGGCGCAGCAGGGCCGGGTCGAGGACGTCCACCCGGTTGGTGGCGGCGATGACGATGACGCCCTCGGAGCCGGTGAAACCGTCCATCTCGGTGAGGATCTGGTTGAGCGTCTGCTCGCGCTCGTCGTGGCCGCCCATGCCACCGCCGCCGCCGCGCTGGCGGCCGATGGTGTCGATCTCGTCGATGAAGACGATCGCGGGGGCGACCTTGCGGGCCTCGGCGAACAGGTCCCGCACCCGGCTGGCGCCGACGCCGACGATCATCTCGATGAACTCGGAGGCGGAGGCGGAGAAGAACGGCACGTCGGCCTCGCCGGCCACGGCCCGGGCGAGCAGGGTCTTGCCGGTGCCGGGCGGACCGCTGAGCAGGACCCCGCGCGGCATCTTGGCGCCGAGTCTGCGGTACCGCTCCGGGTTCTTCAGGAAGTCGACGACCTCGGTGAGTTCGGCCTCGACCTCGTCGATGCCGGCCACGTCGGCGAAGGTGGTGCGCTTGCCCGGCTCGGCGGTGATCGGCTTGGGCGGGGCCTTGCGGCCGAGCGCACCGGCCCCCATGCCGCCGGCCATCCGGCGGGCGAGCAGCACCCAGACCAGGATCAGCAGCAGCATCGGGGCGAGCGAGATCAGCAGGTTGGCGAGGAAGCTGCGCTGCTGGACCACCGGTTCGGCGGTGACCTCGACGCCCTGCTGCTGCAGGGTGGTCCAGAGGTTGTCGCCGGCGAAGACCGGCCGCTGGGTGTCGAACTCGGTGTACGTGCCCTTGGCGCCGTCCGGCTTGGGCTCGGCGCTCTTGAGGGTGCCCTCGATCGCGTCGCCCTTGGAGTAGATCTTGGTGATGTTGCCCTTGTTCAGCTGGTTGTTGAACTCGGTGTAGGAGATCGTGGTGGCGCCGCCGTTGCCGAAGAAGGACAGCAGCAGGTCGGAGATCAGGAACACCACGAGCGCGGTGAGGATGAGGCCCGTCCAGCCGCCGGGCATCTTTCGGCGCGGGGGCGGCGGGGGCGGGGCGCCCTCGGACCGCCAGGGCTGGTCGGGGGTCTGGCGCGGCGGCACGGGATCGGTCACCCATCGGACAATACGGACATCCGCTCGGGTGATCCATCCGCAACGCCGCGCCCGAAGCCCCCCTGGCCGGGCCCTACTCCCCCGGGCCGGGCCACTCCTCCGCGGTCAGCGCGAACCGCTCGTGGTCCCGCCAGGCGCCCTTCAGGAAGAGCATCCGCGGGGTGAAGCCCTCGTGCCGGAAGCCCAGCCGCCGCGCCAGCGCGATCGAGCGCTCGTTGTCCGGCTGCACGTTGATCTCCAGCCGGTGCAGTCCCAACCCGCCCGCCGCGACCGGGGCGAAGCAGTGCTCCAGCACCAGCCGCATGCCCTCGGCCATCCGGCCCGTCCCGGCGAACGGCAGGTACGCGTCGTAGCCGAGCGCGCCGTTGCAGAACCGGCCCATCACGATGTTGGCGACGTTCACCTTGCCGACGAGCCCGCCGCTGCCCTGATCGACGACCAGAAAGGTCCGCAGGCCCGGCCCCTGGCGCTCCAGGAGCTCGGGCAGCCCGTTCGGCTCGACCGGGTTCCACCGTCCGATGTGCTCGGCGGACCGTCGGACCGCCTCGGCGTACGCCACCTCGTCCTCGGCCCTCGGGGCCCTGATCGTCACTCTCACCGCACCATCATCGGACATGCGAACGGCCCGCCGCCCGGTGCGTACCGGGCGGCGGGCCGTTCGGAGCCGTGGAGGGCCCGAGCAGGTCCGGGGACGGAGCCACGGAGGGCCCCCGAAGGCCACAGCAGGCCCCCGGGGCGACCCGCAACAGGACCACAAGGACCCCCGCAAGGACCCGCAGCAGGACCTACAGCAGGTCCTTGAACTCCTTGGGCAGCTCGAAGTCGGCCGGGCCCTTGCCCGCACCGAGGCCGAACGCGCCGCCGGCCGCCTGCTGGTCGGCCGCGCCCGGGCCGAGGGCGCGGCGCTCGGCGGCCGCGGCCTCCTCCTGCGCGCGCTTCAGCGGGTTGCCGGACTTCTTGCGGCCCTTGGCCGCCGGGGCCTTCTTGGCGGACTTCTTCCCGCCGCCGCCCATGCCCGGGATGCCCGGCATACCGGGGATGCCCTTGCCGGAGGCCATCGCGGACATCATCTTGCGGGCCTCGAAGAACCGCTCGACCAGGTTGTTGACCTCGCCGACGCCGACACCCGAGCCCTTGGCGATGCGCAGGCGGCGCGAGCCGTTGATGATCTTCGGGTCGGTCCGCTCGGCCCGGGTCATCGACTTGATGATGGCGCCGACGCGGTCGACGTCCTTGTCGTCGATGTTGTTGATCTGCTCGCGGATCTGGCCCATGCCGGGCAGCATCCCCAGCAGCTTGGAGATCGAGCCCATCTTGCGGACCTGCTCCAGCTGGTCCAGGAAGTCGTCGAGCGTGAAGTCCTTGCCGCCGCCCTGCAGCTTGGAGGCGATCTTCTCGGCCTCGGCCTGCGAGAAGGTCTGCTCGGCCTTCTCGATCAGGGAGAGCACGTCGCCCATGCCGAGGATGCGCGAGGCCATCCGGTCCGGGTGGAAGGCGTCGAAGTCGTCGACCTTCTCGCCGTTGGAGGCGAACATGATCTGGCGGCCGGTGACGTGCGCGACCGACAGCGCGGCACCACCGCGGGCGTCGCCGTCGAGCTTGGACAGCACCACACCGGTGAAGTCCACGCCGTCGAGGAAGGCCTGCGCGGTGGTGACCGCGTCCTGGCCGATCATCGCGTCGACGACGAACAGGACCTCGTCCGGGTTGACCGCGGTCCGGATGTCGGCGGCCTGCTGCATCAGCTCGGCGTCGATGCCGAGGCGGCCGGCGGTGTCGACGATGACGACGTCGTACTGCTTCTGCTTGGCGTACTCGATCGAGTCACGGGCGACCTGCACCGGGTCGCCGACGCCGTTGCCCGGCTGCGGGCCGTAGAAGGAGACGCCCGCGCGGTCGGCGACGACCTGGAGCTGGTTGACGGCGTTCGGGCGCTGGAGGTCGCAGGCGACCAGCAGCGGGGTGTGCTTCTGGGTCTTCAGCCAGTAGCCGAGCTTGCCCGCGAGGGTGGTCTTGCCGGCGCCCTGGAGGCCGGCGAGCATGATCACCGTCGGGCCGTTCTTGGCGAACTTCACCCGGCGGGTCTCGCCACCGAGGATGGCGATGAGCTCCTCGTTGACGATCTTGATGATCTGCTGCGCCGGGTTCAGCGCACCGGAGACCTCGGAGCCGAGCGCCCGCTCCTTGATCTGCTTGATGAAGGCCCGCACGACCGGCAGCGCGACGTCCGCCTCCAGCAGCGCGATGCGGATCTCGCGGGTGGTGGCGTCGATGTCCGCCTCGCTGAGGCGGCCCTTGCCCCGGAGGTTCTTGAACGTCGCTGCGAGGCGATCGGAAAGGGTATCGAACACGTCGTCGCGGGTCCCTTGCGGCATCGGTATGAGTACGGTCGTCGCCCCCAAGGGTATCCGGCCGCCCTGGCAACGGTCTCCACCCCCGGGTGGACCGTCCTGGAAGTGCTCAGACCAGCGCGGCCCGCACGGCCGCCGCGACCTCCCCCGCGCGCTGCGCCGCCAGCGGCCGACCGGCCTCGTCGGTCAGGTAGAAGGAGTCGACGGCGTCCGCTCCGAGGGTGCTGACGTGCGCGGTCCGGACCCGCACGCCGGCGCCGTCCAGCGCCCGGCCGATCCGGTGCAGCAGGCCCGGGGCGTCATGGGCGCGGACCTCCAGCACCGTGGCGCTCGCCGAGGCCACGGCCGGCGCGACCGCGACCACCGGCGGCGGGGTGGGGATGCCGCGCCGCCGGGGGGCCGCCGCGTCCCGCTCGGCGAGTCGGCGCGAGACGTCCAGCGTGCCGTCCAGCGCCCGGCGCAGGTCGGCCCGCAGCCGGGCCGCCTCCGGCAGCTCGCCGAACTCGGCGGCCACCGTCCAGGACAGCAGCAGCACCGCGCCCGCACCGATCGGGTCCAGCTCCCGCAGGCCCGCCTTCCGGACGGTCAGCCGGTGCAGCGCCAGCACCCCGGCGACCGTGCCGAGCAGGCCCGGCCGGTCCGGTACCGCCAGGGTGAGCTCGACTCCCATCGGCTCGGGGTGCACGGCCCCGCCGGGCGGCCCCGCGCCGTACGGGAGCTCGCCGGACGCGCCCCCGCCGGGCGGTCCGTCCGGGCCGCTCTGGGCCAGCAGCGAGAGCGCCGGCCCGCCGGTCCGGGCGGCCTCCACCGCGAGCCGTTCCTGCTCGGCGGTCGGCTCGGCCTCCGCCGCGTGCGGGCCCGCCGGGCCGGGGCCCGGGGACGGGTCGCCGCCCGCCAGCTGGGCGGCCACCCGCGCCGCCAGCCCGTCCACCAGTGAGGCCCGCCAGCTGCTCCAGGCCGCCGGACCGGTCGCGGTGGCGTCGGCCTCGGTCAGCGCGTGCAGCAGTTCCAGCTGGGGCAGGTTGGCGACCACCTTGGTGATCGCCTCCACGGTGGCCGGATCGTCCGGGTCCCGCCGGGTCGCGGTCTCGACCAGGGTCAGGTGGTGGCGCACCAGCACCGCCAGGGTCTCGGTGTCCTCCCGGTCGAAGCCCATCCGCACGGCGACGTCCCGGACGATCACCTCGCCCGCCTCGCTGTGGTCCCCGGGCCAGCCCTTGCCGAGGTCGTGCAGCAGGGCGGCGACCAGCAGCAGGTCGGGCCGGGACACCCGACGGGTCATCGCGGCGGCGCGCACCGCCGTCTCCACCAGGTGGCGGTCGACCGTCCAGCGGTGCACCGCGTTGCGCTGCGGCCGGCAGCGCACCCGCTCCCAGTCCGGCAGCAGCCGGGTGATCAGGCCCTCCGCCTCCAGCGCCTCCCAGACCGGGATGCAGGCCTCGCCCGCGCCCAGCAGGGTGACCAGCTGCTCGCGCGCCTCGTCCGGCCAGGGCACCGGCAGCGGCCGGCACTCGGCGGCCAGCCGGCGCACCGTCGCGTACGAGATGGTGAGCCCGTTCTGGGCGGCTGCGGCCGCGGCGCGCAGCGGCAGCACCGGGTCGGCGGCCGGGCGGGCGCCCTGGGCGAGCACCGCCTCGCCGTCCTGCTCGACCACGCCCTCGGCGAGCGGCCGGCGCTCGACCGCGCCCCGGGCCACCGCGCCCGAGCCGCGGCCGGCGCCGGTGAACGGGAAGGACAGCCGCGAGGAGCGCCGGCCCCGGCTGGAGCGGGCCGCGAGCACCCGGTCCACCGCCCGCCAGGTGACGTCGCTCGCGTAGGCGATGGTGCGGGCGGCCTCGTACACCTGGCGCAGCAGGGTGTCGGCGTCGAGCACCCCGAGCCGTTCGGCCACCTGGTCCTGGTCCTGGAGGCTGAGCCGTTCGGTGGCGCGGCCGGTGGCCAGGTGCAGGGCGTCGCGGACGTCGGCCAGCCGGAGTGCGGCGGCGTCCAGGCCGTCGCGCGGGGCGTCGGCCAGCCAGGTGGCGGCGATGGCGTTGAGCGCGACGACGTCCCGCAGGCCGCCCCGGGCCTCCTTGAGGTCGGGCTCCAGCAGGAAGGACAGCTCGCCGTGGCGCTCGGCCCGCTCGCGTCCGAGTTCACGCAGCTCGGGCAGGCGCTGGGGGGCGCCGGCGCGCCAGTCGGCGAGGACGGCGGAGCGCAGGCCGGCGGTGAGCGCCGGGTCGCCGGCGATGTGCCGGGCGTCCAGCAGGCCGAGCTGCGCCTTGAGGTCGGCGGCGGCGACGTCGCGGGCCTGGGCCGGGGTGCGCACCGAGTGGTCGAGGGCGGCGCCGGTGTCCCAGACCGGGTACCAGATGCGCTCGGGCAGGGCCGGGTCGAGCGGGCCGTCGTGCAGCAGCAGCACGTCGAGGTCGCTGCGCGGGGAGAGCTGGCCGCGGCCGTAGCCGCCGACCGCGACCAGAGCGACCCCGGCCGGGTTGCCGGCCGCGGCCAGCAGTCCGGACAACCACTCGTCGGTGAGCCGGGACAGTGCGGCCCGGCGGGCGCTGCCCCCGGGGCCGGGCGCGGCCAGCAACGCGGCCCGGGCGGCCGTGTGGTCGGAGAGGCCCTGGTCGTGGAGGCCCTGGTCGAGGAGGCCCTGGTCGAGGAGGCCGTGAGCGGGGAGGCCGTGGCCGTCGGCGGCGCCGGGGTCGGGGGGCCCGTGCCGCCCGCCGGCGGGCGGGGAGGGCGGGTCGGCTTCGGTGGTCATTGGTTCTCCCCGTCCGTCGTCCGGTTGAGCAGGTGCCGCTGATACGCCGTCGGCGGACCCGCGACCGCGGACCGGTCGCAGGCCCGCCTGCGGTGTTCGAGTGGAGCCGATGCTAGTGCCGCGTCAGGCAACTTTTGCCCGTCAAGGAGCGGCGTCCGGTGCGTGCTATCGGCGTGCCGGCCGGAAGCCCTCGTACTGGACGTACTTGGGCTTTCGGCCGGTGCGGCGAGAGTGCGTGCCGGGCGTCGCGACGGGGCGAAGGTTGCCTGACGCGGCACTAAAGGGCGTCGGGGCCGCGTTCGCCGGTCCGGACCCGGACGGCGGTGTCGACCGGGATGCTCCAGACCTTGCCGTCGCCGATCTTGCCGGTCCGGGCGGCCTCCACGAGGACGTCGATCAGCTGCTCGGCGTCCTCGTCCTCCACCAGGACTTCGATTCTGACCTTGGGCACCAGGTCCACGGTGTACTCGGCGCCCCGGTAGACCTCGGTGTGTCCGCGCTGGCGGCCGTAGCCGCTGGCCTCGGTCACGGTCAGTCCGTGCACGCCGAAGGCCTGCAGGGCGGCCTTCACGTCGTCCAGCCGGTGCGGCTTGATGACTGCGGTGATGAGCTTCATCAGGCGTCGACCTCGGTCTTCTCGGTGCGCGATCCGGTGCCGGCCGCGGTACCGGCCGTCGCAGTGGCGGTCGGGGTGGTGGTCGGAGCGGCCGCGGCGGGGGCGGCGACCACGGCCACGGCCGGGGCCGGGGTGGCCCTGCCCAGGCTGGCGCCCACCGCGCTGAAGTCGTACGCCGACTCGGCGTGCTCGGTCTGGTCGATACCGGCGACCTCGACCTCCTCGGCGACCCGGAACCCGACCGTCCTGTCGATCGCCTTGGCGAGCAGCCAGGAGAGCACGAAGGAGTACGCGGCGACCACGGCCACGCCCATCGCCTGCTTGCCGAGCTGCTCCAGGCCGCCGCCGTAGAACAGGCCCTTGGCGCTCTGGCCGACGGTGCCGGTGGCGAACAGGCCGACCAGCAGCGAGCCGATCGCGCCGCCGACCGCGTGCACGCCGACCACGTCGAGCGAGTCGTCGAAGCCGAAGCGGTACTTGAGGCTGATCGCGGCGGCGCAGACGGCGCCCGCGACCAGGCCGATCGCGACCGCGCCGAGCGGGCTGACCGAGCCGCAGGCCGGGGTGATGGCGACCAGTCCGGCCACCGCGCCGGAGGCGGCGCCCAGCGTGGTGAACGCGCCGTGCCGCAGCTTCTCGTAGATCAGCCAGCCGATCAGCGCGGCCCCGGTGGCCACCTGGGTGTTGACCAGCGCCATCGCGGCCACGCCGTTGGCGGCCAGCGCCGAGCCCGCGTTGAAGCCGAACCAGCCGAACCAGAGCAGCCCGGAGCCGAGCATCACCAGCGGCAGGCTGTGCGGGCGCATCGGGTCCTTCCGGAAGCCGACCCGCTTGCCCAGCACCAGGCACAGGGCCAGGCCCGCGACACCCGCGTTGATGTGCACGGCCGTGCCGCCGGCGAAGTCGATCACGCCGTTGCGGTCGCCGAGCCACCCGCCGTCGCCGCCGTCGAAGAAGAAGACCCAGTGCGCGACCGGGAAGTAGACCACGGTCACCCAGAGCGCGATGAACAGGCCCCAGGCGGTGAACTTGGCGCGGTCCGCGACGGCGCCGCTGATCAGCGCCGGGGTGATGATCGCGAACATCAGCTGGAAGGCGGAGAACGCGGTGACCGGGATCGTCCCGGCCAGGTCGTTCAGGCCGACGCCGTGCATGCCGATGAAGTCGAGGTTGCCGATCAGGCCGGCACCCGCGTCGGGGCCGAAACTGAGCGAGTACCCGTAGAGGACCCAGAGGACGCTGACGATGCCCAGCGAGATGAAGCTCATCGCCAGCATGTTGAGCACGCTCTTGACCCTGACCATGCCCCCGTAGAAGAAGGCCAGGCCCGGGGTCATCAACATGACCAGGGCCGCACTGATGAGCACGAAGGCGGTATCGCCCGCGCTGAAGCCGTCCGGCATCGGCGTCTCCTCATGAAGTAAGCCGCTCCACACCCGGGATTCCTGTCCCGTGCCACCCGGGGTGTCGGCGATGAGAGGAGAGTGCCGAAGGCGGGTTTCGGCCGATGCGGCCCGTTGTTTCACGGCCGTGACGACGGCGACGCAGGGGTTACGCCTGCGTGAACCACGGCCGCGCCACCGCGCGCGATGGGCTACCGTGCCGCCGCGCGGCACGAGGAGTACCGGAAGGGCCACCGACCGTGGCGGCGGCGGCCGTCACGGTCGGCGGGGTAGGGGGGGCGGTCCCGAGAACGGGCCGGAGGGCCGGCCCCGGGCGGCCGGAAAGAGCCCCGGGTCCGGGAAGCGGCCCGGATCCGGGAAGCGGCCCGGGCGCCGGTCAGACCACCGAGACGTACTCCGGGATGTCCTGGACGACACGCTCCTTCAGCCGGCTGACCGCGTCCACGCCGTGGTACCGGGCCGACGCCGCCTCGGTGGTCTTGCGCACCCGGGAGTTCAGCCGCTCCGAGCGGACCTTGGTGGCGATGTCCACCGCCTGCTCGGCCATCACCGCGGCCTGCTCCGGCTCCTTCTGCAGCAGGTACACGCTGGCCATGCCGATCAGGTTGAAGGCGTAGGACCGGACGTGGTCGCCGTCCTGGCGGAAGAGGTCGACCGCCCGCTCCATCACCGGCGCGGACATCGAGGCGTACAGCTCGGCCTGCTCGGAGTGGTAGGCGAGGTCCCGGAAGGAGTGCGCGTTCTCGGCGTTCAGCTCGGCCGGCGAGAAGAACTTCAGCCAGTCCGGGTCGCCGTCGCCCTCCCGGATGTCGGTGAAGGTGTCCTCCGCCAGCCGGACGGCCCGGGCGCAGCGGTTCACCTCGCCGATGGTGGCGTACGCGCGCGCCTCCATCGCGTACAGCAGCGACTGCTGGCGCGGGGTGGCGGTGTCGCGGCTGCCGTACTGGGCCAGGTGGATCAGCTCCAGGGCGTCCTCGCCCCGGTTGAGGTGGATCATCTGGCGGCTCATGTCGGTGAGGATCAGCGCGCCGAACGGGCGGTCGCCGGCCTCCTTGGCGGCGTGCAGCGCCAGCACGTAGTACTTCTGCGCGCTGGGGTGCATGCCGACGTCGTACGACATCCAGCCGGCCAGGTGGGCCAGCTCGGCGGTGAGCCGGAACAGCCGCTTGGTGGTCTGCTCGGGGTACGTCTCCTGGAGCAGGTCGGTGACCTCGTGCAGTTGGCCGACGACCGCCTTGCGGCGCAGCCCGCCGCCGTTCTGGGCGTCCCACTGGCGGAACATGACGGTGGTCTGCTCCAGCAGTTCCAGCTCGGGCTCGGAGAGCCGGCCGGTGAAGGGCTCGCCGCCGTTGGCCGCGGTGAGGATCGGGGTGGGCGTGCCGTTCGGGCCGGGGGCCAGCCAGCGCTGCATCGGCTCGATCAGCGCGGCGCCGGCGGTCAGGGCGAGCGAGGTGCCCAGGAAGCCGCGCCGGTTGAGCATCAGGTCGCTGCGGGAGTAGTCGCTGATCAGCTGGACGGTCTGGGGGGCGCTCCACGGCAGGTCGACGCCGCCGCCCACGGTGGAGACCGGGATGGCGGCGCGCAGGCCGAGGTCCTCGATGGAGACCACCGAGCCGAAGCGCTCGGAGAACAGCTCCGACATGATCTTGGGGATCGGCTCGCGGGGCTGCTCCCCGTCGAGCCAACGGCGCACCCGCGAGGTGTCGGTGGAGACGTGGTGGGCCCCGATCTGGCGGGCCCGGCGGTTGACCTGGCGGGCCAGCTCTCCCTTGGACCAGCCGCTGCGGGCGAACCACGTGGTCAGCTTCTCGTTGGGTTGCTTCTCTGCCATGGGAACGCCCCATCCCGCCCGGCCCCGGTCCGGGGCCCCGATCGTGACTGCCCGACGGTTGCGGGCTCTTGCCAGACGTGCCGTACCTGAGAGGTCCTGCCGCACTGTTGTCGTACTGGTGTGCCATCCTGGCGGACGGTGCGTCAGTTCCCCCAACTCCCGCCCCCAGAGGGCCTGGAGTGAACTCCCCGACGCGGTCCGCGTGCTGAACGTAATGCCCCTGTGAGCCGTCCGGGGAGCGGCCCTGGCGAAACGCCACCTTTCGCCACCCCCAGGAGTGAACCGAAGCAGGACGGCACACGCTTCACTAGGTAGTCCCGACGGTCCGGCATATGCGGGCCGCCAAGTCCGCAGCGGCACCTCGGCAACAACGGCAACACACAGCAGTCACAGGCGAGTTTGCAGCCCGCCCTGATCGACGGCAGCCCCGCGCACACGACGATCCGGCATCGGCCCCGCCCGCCACAAGGCGGCGCCCGAGGCGCACCACCACAACAGGCGCACTCCACGCGCTGCGCGCCGCCACCGCACAACGCACGACGCAACGGAAAAGCAACACACAGTCACCATCCCGTAACCACCGGCAACGAGAACCTGTTGGGGGAGGCATGGACAACCTGTTCGGCGAACTTCGACTGGGGCATCTGCGGCTGGCACCGCTGGGCGCACGCCGCCGCAGCCGGGTCACCGCGTCCCAGGCGGCCGCGGAGTACACCGGCCGCTGGGGCTGGGCGGTCGTCGCCGGCACCGCGGGCGGCTCCACCACCCCGGCCCGCTGTCACTGCGGCACCCCGCGCTGCGCCGCCCCTGGCCTGCACCCCGCAGGTGGCGAGAGCGCGGGCGCGGCCTGCGACGACGCGCCCGTGCTGTTCCCGGCCGGCCGCGCCTTCGACGTCCTGGACGTCCCGGAGCAGGCCGGTCTGCAGGCCCTGGTCCGGCTGGAACGGATGGGCACCCAGGTGGGCCCGGTGCTCGCCGCGCCGACCGGCCGACTGCAGTTCCTGGTGGCCGCCGGCACCGCCCGCCGGCTGCCCGACCTGCTGTACCGGATGGGCTGGGACGACGCCGCCCTCGACCTCGCCTGCCACGGCGAGGGCAGCTACGTGGCCGCGCCGCCCACCGTGCTCGGCGGCCTCGGCCCGGTGCGCTGGCTGCGCCGTCCGAACCGCGACAACGCCGGGTGCCCGCCCGAGGCCCGGCTGCTGCTCGGCACCCTCGCCTACGCCTGCCACCGCAGCCGCGAGCGCACCGCCGAACCGGCCTGGCTGGCCTCGTAGCGGACACGGCGAAGGGCCCGCCCCTCACGGAGCGGACCCTTCACCGGACCGAGGCCGAAACCCTGGACCGAGGTCGAAACCGGCGCCGAACCTGCGGCTCAGTCGCCGATCAGCGCGTCGACGAAGGCGCCCGGCTCGAACGGCGCCAGGTCGTCGGCGCCCTCCCCGAGACCGATCAGCTTCACCGGGACGCCCAGGTCCCGCTGCACCGCGACCACGATGCCACCCTTGGCGGTGCCGTCCAGCTTGGTCAGCACGATGCCGGTGATGTCGACCACCTCGGCGAAGACCCGGGCCTGGATCAGCCCGTTCTGCCCGGTGGTGGCGTCCAGGACCAGCAGTACCTCGTCCACCGGGCCGTGCTTCTCGACCACCCGCTTGACCTTGCCCAGCTCGTCCATCAGGCCGGTCTTGGTGTGCAGTCGGCCGGCGGTGTCCACCAGCACGGTGTCGGCACCCTCGGCGATGCCCTCCTTGACCGCGTCGAAGGCGATCGAGGCCGGGTCGCCGCCCTCGGGCCCGCGCACGGTCCGCGCGCCGACCCGCTCGCCCCAGGTCTGCAGCTGGTCGGCGGCGGCCGCCCGGAAGGTGTCGGCGGCGCCGAGCACCACCTTGCGGCCGTCGGCGACCAGGACCCGGGCCAGCTTGCCGGTGGTGGTGGTCTTGCCGACGCCGTTCACGCCGACCACCAGGACCACGGCCGGGCCCGCCTCGTGCTTGGTGGAGTGCACCGTGCGGTCGGCGTCCTTGCCGACCAGCTCGACCAGCTCCTCGCGCAGCAGGGCGCGCAGCTCCTCCGGGGTGCGGGTACCGAGCACCTTGACCCGGGTGCGCAGCCGCTCGACCAGCTCCTGGGTGGGGGCCACGCCGACGTCGGCGGTCAGCAGGGTCTCCTCGACCTCCTCCCAGGTGTCCTCGTCCAGGCGCTCGCGCGAGAGCAGCGTGAGCAGGCCCTTGCCGAGCGAGTTCTGCGAGCGGGAGAGCCGCGAGCGCAGCCGGACCAGCCGGCCTGCGGTGGGCTCGGGGACGTCGAGGGCCGGGGCCTCCTCGACCTCGACCGTCTCGGGGACGGCCTCGGCCTCGGGGAGCTCGACCTCCTCGACCGTGCGTCGGGGCTCCTCGGTCGGCGGCGCGGACTCCTCGCCGACCTGGGGCTCTTGCGGGGTCGGGGGCGCCGTGATGACCGGCGCCTGCGACTTCGGGGGCAGCTGCTGGCGTCGTCTGCCGGAAACGACGAGGCCGGCGATCGCGCCGACGGCGACCACGGCGATGACTACGGCAAGAATCACGTATTCCATAACGTGAACCAGTATCCGTGACGGCGGGCGGGACGGACCGCAGGCGGACTGGCCGTCTCCGACGGATCTCGGCGCGAATCCGGCCGGATCGGCAGGAGACGGACTACGCCGGTGCGCCGCTGACGGCGCGCGGCTGCTCCGGGTGGCCTCCCCGGGCCCGGTGGCCGGGCGTCGCCCCGGTGCGCAGGCGCTGGCTGATCACCTGGGAGATGCCGTCGCCCTTCATGGTCACCCCGTACAGGGCGTCGGCGGACTCCATGGTGAGCTTCTGGTGGGTGATCACGATCAGCTGCGAGCTCTCCCGCAGCTCCTCCATGATCCCGACCAGCCGGCGCAGGTTGGTCTCGTCCAGCGCCGCCTCCACCTCGTCCATCACGTAGAACGGGCTGGGCCGGGCCTTGAAGATCGACACCAGCAGCGCCACCGCGGTGAGCGAGCGCTCACCGCCGGAGAGCAGCGAGAGCCGCTTCACCTTCTTGCCCGGCGGGCGGGCCTCCACCTCGACCCCGGTGGTCAGCATGTCGTCCGGGTCGGTCAGTACCAGCCGGCCCTCGCCGCCCGGGAAGAGCCGCGCGAACACGCCCTCGAACTGGGCGGCGGTGTCGAGGTACGCGGCGGTGAACAGCTGCTCGACCCGCTGGTCCACGTCCTTGACGATGTCCAGCAGGTCGCGCCGGCCGCGCTTGAGGTCGTCCAGCTGCTCGCCGAGGAACCGGTGCCGCTCCTCCAGGGCCTCGAACTCCTCCAGCGCCAGCGGGTTCACCTTGCCGAGCTGCTGGTACGCCCGTTCGGCCGCCCTGAGCCGCTTCTCCTGCTCGCCCCGGTCGTAGGGCCGCGGCTCGCCGGGCTCCTGCCCCTCCTGCGCCGGGGAGGGCGGGACGGGCAGGTCGGGGCCGTAGGAGGCGAGCAGCTCGCCGCCCTCGATGCCGAACTCCTCCAGCGCGCGGGCCTCCAGCTGCTCGATCCGCAGCCGCTTCTCGGCCCGCAGCACCTCGTCCCGGTGGCCGGCGTCGACCAGCTTGTCCAGCTCGGCCTTCAGCTCCCGGCCGTGCTCCCGGCCCTCCCTGAGCTCGGTCTCACGCGCCGCGCGCGCCTCCTCGACGGCCGCCCGCCCGGCGTCCGCGCGGGCCAGCGACACCTCCAGGCAGGCGGACAGCTGCCGGGCACCGGCCGCGACGGCGTTCGCCACCCCGGCGTCGTGCGCGGCGCGCCGGCGGCGCTCGGCGGCCCGGGCCCGCGCCTCGCGCTCGGTGCGGGCGGCCCGGTCCAACTGGTCCGCCCGGCCCGCGAGGCCGCGCACCCGCTCCTCGTGGGTGCGCACCGCGAGCCTGGCCTCCATCTCCGTCTGCCGGGCGCGGGTGGCGCCCTCGGCCAGCCGCTGCTGCTCCGCGGCGTCCGGCTCGTCCTCCCCCGCGTCCGCCGACTCCTCGGCCGCGGCGAGCCGTTCGGCCAGTTCCTCCGCGGCGGCGAGGAGTCGGGCCAGCCCCTCCTCGGCGCGGGTGGCCGCGGCCGACAGCCGCTCGGCCTCGCCGGCGGCGGCGCGGGCCTGGCCGCCGAGTCGGCCGAGGGCGCCCGCCACCTGGGCCCGCTCCTTCTCGGCCTGCCTTCGCTGGGCCGCCAGTTGCTCCAGCCCGGCTGCCGACTCCCGGCGCTGTTCGGTGAGTTCGGCCAGCCGCTCGGCCGACTCCGTGCAGCGCTCGGCCAGTTCGCCGAGCGCCCGGGCCGTCTCGTCCACCGCCGCCTGGGTCTCCAGCAGGCTCGGCGCCCCACCGGAGCCGCCCTGCGCGAAGCCGCTCCCGAGCCGGTCACCCTCCACGGTGACGGCGCTCAACCCGGGGTTTTCGACGAGGAGTTGCAGGGCGTCGTCCAGCGATTCGACCAGCACGGCGCCGGCCAGCCGGGCGCGGACGGCGGGCAGCAACCCGGCAGGTCCGTCGACCAGTTCGGCGGCCCAGCGGGCTCCGGCGGGCAACTCCCCGGCGGGTCGGTCCGCTTCACCGGCGTCCGCGATCAGCAGCGCGGCCCGTCCGGCGTCCTCCTTGTGCAGCAGCCGAAGCGCCTCGGCCGCGGTGGCGGGCGAGTCGACGGCGACGGCGTCCGCCGCCGCGCCGAGCGCCGCCGCGACGGCCGTCTCGCACCCCGGTTCGATCCGCAGCAGTGCGGCGGCCGGGCCCAGCAGGCCGGCCAGCCGGTCACCGGCGGCGAGCAGCACACCGCTGCCGTCCTTGCGGCGCAGGCCGAGCGCCAGTGCCTCGTGCCGTGCGGTCAGCCCGGCCCGCTCGCGCTCCGCCGCACCGGCCGCCTCCCGGGCTGCGGCGAGCCCGCGCTCGACGGCGGCGAGCCCGTCCCGGGCGGCCTCGTACCCGGCGTCCGCCTCTTCGTCGTCCGCCGCCAGTGCGTCGACCTGCCCCTGGAGCTCCTCGAACTCCTGCTGGGCGGCCCCGGCGCGCAGCAGCGCCTCGTCCCTGGCCTCGGCGAGCCGGCCGATCTCGGCCTCGGCGGCGCCGGCCTTGGACCGGGCGGCGGCCGCCTGGCCCTGAAGCCGGGCCAGACCCTCGCGCCGGTCGGCGATGGCCCGGGCGGCGTCCTTCAGCCGGCGCTCCTCGGCGGCCAGCCCGCGCTCCAGCTCCGCCCTGGTCTCCACCGCCTCGGCCAGCGCGTACCGGGCCTCCTCCAGGGCCCCGGCCAGCGCGTCCTCCTCCTCCCGGATGCGGGCGGCCTCCTGCTCCAGCTCCTCCGGGTCCCGCCCGCGGCGCTCCTCGATCTGCCCGCCGGCCGCGGCGTGCCGGGCCCTCGCCTCGGCCAGGCCGAGGGTGCCGCGGGTGCGCTCGGCGAGTGCGGAGAGCCGGTACCAGGTCTGCCGGGCGGCCTCCAGGCCCGGGCCGAGCTGCTGGACCTGCGCCTCCAGGACGGCTTCGCGCTGCAGCGCGCGGGCGAGCTCCTGCTCGACGGTGGAGCGGCGCAGCCGCAGCGCCAGCTCGTCGGCGATCTCCTCCTCGACCGCCTTGCGCAGCGTGAGCAGGTCGTCGGCGAGCAGCCGCAGCCGGGCGTCGCGCAGGTCGGCCTGGATGCCCGCGGCCCGCCGGGCGATCTTCGCCTGTCGGCCGAGCGGTCCGAGCTGGCGCCGCAGTTCGGCCACCAGGTCCTGGACCCGGTTGAGGTTGACCTGCATGGCGTCCAGCTTCCGCAGCGCCTTCTCCTTGCGCTTGCGGTGCTTGAGGACGCCGGCGGCCTCCTCGATGAAGGCCCGGCGGCCCATCGGGTCGGCGTGCAGGACGGAGTCGAGTTGGCCCTGGCCGACGATGACGTGCATCTCGCGGCCGATGCCGGAGTCGGAGAGCAGTTCCTGGATGTCGAGCAGCCGGCAGGTGTCGCCGTTGAGCGCGTACTCGCTGCCACCGTTGCGGAACATCGTCCGGGTGATGGTGACCTCGGCGTACTCGATGGGCAGCGCGCCGTCGGAGTTGTCGATGGTGAGGCTGACCTCGGCGCGGCCGAGCGGGGCGCGCCCGCTGGTCCCGGCGAAGATGACGTCCTCCATCTTGCCGCCGCGCAGCGACTTGGCGCCCTGCTCCCCCATGACCCAGGAGAGCGCGTCGACGACGTTGGACTTGCCCGAGCCGTTGGGGCCGACCACGCAGGTGATGCCCGGTTCGAAGCGCAGCGTGGTGGCGGAGGCGAAGGACTTGAACCCGCGCAGCGTCAGACTCTTCAGGTGCACGCGCCGGTCTCCTCATCGCTCGCCAGAGCCCCCAGCGGCGACTGTATCCGGCGGTGGGCGGCCGAACCGCCCCCGGACACGACGAAGGGACGCCACTCAGGGCGTCCCTTGCAAGCTGCGTCCCTTGCGGGGCTCTTTGCGCAACGGCGTCGATCTGTGGGGACCGGGCGGGACTCAGGTGAGAGCCGGCTCCCGCTGGTCCAGGTCGATGCTGCTGAGCAGCGAGTGCTCGTCAGCGACAGCGGTGAGAGCGTCGTTCTCAGCCTGCATCCGAAGGAGCTCGGACTCCAGGTCCTGGACGCGCTGCTGAAGCCGTCGCATCTCGGAGAGCATTCGCGGGTCGGGGCCGCCGACGTACCCGAGAAGCGCCTTTGCCATGATGAATGGTCCTCCACGCTGAGTGACCGAACCGGAACGGTACAGGTCTAGGGGGAAGGGGGACGCACGCGCGGCGCGTCACCGGTAGTGCTGGCTGGGCACTACGGCACATCCGCCGTGAGCTGGGCTCACGAGGGCATGCACCTGCCGGGTAAACGCGGTCGTGTGCGCGGGTTTCCAGCGTCTCACCAAAGACGGAAAGGGTCAACACGATCACCGCACGCTACCGCGCCCCTGTCACCTGCATGGCGGTGTCGTCACGCCAAGCGGTCTCGGGCCGGTCCACCAGATGCTCGTGGATCATCGTTCGATGCGGAGTCAACCACGAGTCTGCCCGGATGGCAACCGTATGACACCGGCAGTTGCCGATCTTTTCGCGTGATCCCGGCGGGCTCTTCGCGCGGCCCCGGCGGCCGCCACGGATCACCGGATCGCGAAGCTCTCGTACCCGTCGCCGACGGCCGTCCAGATCTCGGTGACACCGCTGACGGCGCCGGGGGTGTCCGGGCCGCGCAGCAGGGCGAGCAGCTGCTCGCAGTCGGCGGCCAGACCCTCGGCGACCACCTGGACCCGGCCGTCGCCGAGGTTGCTCGCGTAGCCGCTCAGGCCGATCTCCAGCGCCCGCGCCCTGGTCCACCAGCGGAACCCGACCTGCTGGACCTTCCCCCGCACCCAGGCGGTCACCCGGACCGGCTCGTCCCCGTGCGCGTCACGACCATGCATGCCCCGACCCTATCCGGCACGGCCCTGACCTGCCCCGTTGGACGGCTCCGGGCCGTCCCGGGCAGATGGCCGCTAGGCCTCGACGGGACCCTCCCTGGTCCAGCCGGGGCTGTGGATCTCGATCCGCAGGTCGGCGGTGCGCCCCTCCCGCCCGCACTCGCGGCAGACCCACGCCGGGTCGTACGCGTGGTCCTCGCAGCCGTCGGGGGCGTGCCGCATGCCGACCGGCGGTTCGGGCAGCAGCCAGCGGTCGCCCCAGGAGAGCAGCGCGTGGGTGAGCGGCGCCAGGTCCCGGCCGGCCTCGGTGAGGTGGTACTCGTAGCGCGGCGGGCGCTCGCTGTAGGCCCGCCGCTCCACCACGCCGGCCTCCTCCAGCGCGCGCAGCCGGGCGGTCAGCCGGTCGCGCGGGGCCCCTGTGTTGCGGGCGATCCGGTCGAAGCGGTGGTTGCCGTAGAAGAGCTCGCGGACGGCGAGCAGCGCCCACTTCTCGCCGACCACCTGGAGGGCGGCGGCGATCGAGCAGGGGCGGCCGGGGAGGGCGGAGGGGGTGCGGGAGGTCACACCGCCAGCCTGCCACACAGGGTTTCGTTTTCAAACCGGCCCGCCGACGGCCGCCCGACGCCCTGCTCGGCGGCCCGCCGGACAACGCGGGCGGCCCCCGCCGACCAGGGCGGGGGCCGCGTCACTCACGTGCTCACGCACGCGTCGCGCTCGGGGCCGCGACTCAGAAGCCGCCGCCGAAGTCCCCGCCGCCACCGCCGCCGAAGTCGCCCCCGCCACCGAAGTCCCCGCCGCCGCCACCGAATCCGCCGCCGAAGTCCCCGGAGTCGAAGTCGCCACCGGAGTAGTCGCCGCCGTCGTAGCCGGAGCCCGCGTCCATCGACCCGGCCGCGTAGGCCGGGCTGCTCATCATCGAGCCCAGCATGGTGCCGACCAGCAGACCGGGCAGCAGCCCGCCGCCGCCGAAGCCCCCGAAGTAGCCGCCGGCCCACGGGCCGTACACCGGCCCGGCGTTCCAGTACGGCTGCGGTCCGTGCTCGGTCGGCACGGTCCGGATGTCCGGGTCCTGCCCGGAGGCCAGCCGGGCCGCGTCCGCCTGGCAGACCGGGACGGTCCGCGTCGCGCCGCCGGCCGGCGCCCAGTCGGCGTCCTGCACGGACGGGCCGTGCCGCGGGTCGAAGAAGCACGGCGGACGGCGCTCCGGCAGCGGACGCTGCTCCCGCCGGGCCGCCAGGGTGGCCAGCGCGAACCGGCCGTCCTCCAGCGCCTCGGTGACCGGCTTGACGTCCGCCGGCCCCTTGGCCTCGTCCATGGTCCGCTTGGCCTGCTCGTAGGAGTCCAGGGCGTGCGCGTAGTCGGTGCGCTGGACGTCGTCGGCGTCGGCCGCTCCCGGGTTGAAGTCGAGCCGGTCGAGCTCCTCGCCGAAGGCGGTGATGTCCTCGTCCACCACCCGGCGCAGCTGCGCCAGCTCGGCGAGGCGCTGCTCCTCCTTGCGCCGCCGGGCCCGCCTGAAGAGCAGGAACACCCCGGTGCCGGCCAGGGCCAGCAGCGCCAGCGGGATCACCACGGCGGCGACCGAGACACCGCTGCCGCCGTCCACGCCGTGGCCCTTGACCTGCGGCGCGGCGGTGTCGACGAAGTCGTTCAGGGTGGCGTCGATGTCGCCCGGGTGCGAGCGGAAGGAGGCGCCCGCGATCCGCTCCGCACTGCCGCTGGGCAGCGCGGACTTGTCCGAGCGGGCCTGGAACTGGTCGCCGCGCCAGATGCCGTAGGTGCCGGTGATGCCGACCTTGGTGCGCAGGTCGGGGAAGACCGTGGTGCTGCCGTAGGGATCGGCGGCCGGGACGACCGCGATGAAGATCGGCTTGTCGGTCTTGCGGATCTTCTCGGTCAGGGCGTCGGCCTGGCTCCGGCTGAACCGGCCCTCCATCGCCGGGTCGACGTAGACCCGGCCCTGCTTGAGGGCCGCGGCGGCGTCGTCCAGCCCGCCGGCCGCCGAGGCCGCCGGAGCCAGCACGAGCAGCAGCCCGAGCAGCGCCGCCACCAGCGCCGCCGCCAGGGTCGGCGGGCCCGCAGTCCGGGACGGTCGTCGAGCAAGGGTTCTCATGCCACCGACGCTACCCCCAGCCGTCCCCGGAGGGGGCATACCCTTCGCCTACGGGTCGGGCGGCGCACCCCCACCGTCCGCCGGGGTCCGGCCCCTCCTCCGGGATGATGTTCCCCCCGGCCGTCCCCCATCCCTCCCTGAGCCGCGCGGAGCCGGGAACCGCAGGCCCGGCCCGGACGTACGTCCCGGCAGGTCCGCGGCCGTTCTCCCGGCACTCCCGGGCGTCCCGACCGTACCGCGCGACCAGGCATAGTGGTGCCGGACCTCCCGGACCATGACCTTCTCTTGACCGTTTCTCTCGATCGGAGCACCCGGTGTTCATCGGCCTCGTCACCGCCGTGGCGGCCTCCGCCTGCTACGGCACCGGATCGGTCCTGCAGGCCGTCGGATCACGCCGCTCCGCCCGGGAGGAGGCCGCCCGCGGCTCCTCGACCGGGACCACCGAGCACGGCGGCCCCAGCCTCTCCTCGACCGCGAAGGCCGCCGTCACCTGGGAGTTCATCCTCGGCACGGTGCTCGACCTGATCGGGTTCGGGCTCGGCGCGCTGGCCGCCCGGCTGCTGCCGCTGTTCCTCTCGCAGACCATCATCAGCGCCAACCTGGTGATCACCGCGGTGCTCTCCATCAAGCTGCTCGGCATCCGGCTCAAGCAGCTGGAGTGGGCCTCGATCGGCGTGCTCTGCTCGGCGCTGGTCCTGCTGGCCGTCTCCGCCGGGCCGGAGGGCGGCCACGAAGCGGCGATGTCCTTCCACTGGTGGCTGCTGGCCATCACCACCGTGCTGCTGGTCGGCGGCGGCCTGCTGGTGCGGCGGATGGGCGCGAAGGGCGCGATCGTCGCCGGTCTGCTCTCCGGTCTCGGCTTCGGCGCGCTCGGCGTCGGCGTGCGCATCCTCAACGGCGTCGACCCGTTCGAACTCGGCAAGCTGCTCTCCGACCCGGCCCTGTACGCCATCCTGGTCGGCGGTCTCGGCGGGATGTACGTGCACACCATCGCGCTGCAGATCGGCTCGGTGAACGGCGCCACCGCCGCCCTGGTGGTCGGCGAGACGGTCCTGCCCGGTGCGGTCGGCGTGCTCTGGCTCGGCGACTCCTCCAAGGCCGGCCTGGGCTGGCTCGGCGTCCTCGGCTTCCTGCTCGCCGTGGTCTCCGCCGTCGGCGTCGCCTACTTCGGCCAGGACACCCACGGCCCGGCCGAGGGCGCCCCGGCCGAGCCCGAACTCACCAAGAGCTAGCAGGGTGTCTCAGCCCCCGCTGCGCAGCCGCGGTACGCGCTGGCAGCGGGGGCAGAAGTAGCTGGAGCGGTTCATCCAGGCGGCGCGGCGGATCGCCGTACCGCAGCGGCGGCAGGGCTCGTGCTCGCGGCCGTAGGCGTCGAGGTCCCGGGAGAAGTAGCCGCTCTCGCCGTTCACGTTGACGTAGAGGCTGTCGAAGCTGGTGCCGCCGACGGCCAGGGCGGAGGTCATCACGTCCCGGGCGGCGGCCAGCAGGACGGCGGCCTGGGGGCGGGTGACGCCGGCGGTCGGCCGGTCGTAGTGCAGCCTGGAGCGCCACAGCGCCTCGTCGGCGTAGATGTTGCCGACCCCGCTGATCAGGGTCTGGTCGAGCAGCGCGCGCTTGACCGTGGTGCGCCTGGCCCGCAGCGCGGTCACGAAGGCGGCGTCGTCGAAGCGCGGGTCCAGCGGGTCGCGGGCGATGTGCGCGATGGAGACCGGGGTGCCCTCCGGGTCGTCGTCCTCGGCCTCCTCGACCGCCAGGCCGCCGAAGGTCCGCTGGTCGACGAAGCGCAGCTCGCGCCCGCCGTCGGTGAACCGCAGCCGGACCCGCAGATGCGTCTCGTCAGGCACCGCCGGGTCCTGGACGAGCAGTTGGCCGCTCATCCCGAGGTGGCCGATCAGGGAGAAGCCGCTCCCGGCCGCCGAACCGGGGGTGCCTGAGAGCGGCACCCAGAGGTACTTGCCGCGCCGCTGCGCGGTGCCGAGCGTGGAGCCGGTCAGCCGGGCGGCGAAGTCGGCCGCGCCGGCGGGCTGGCGACGCACCGCGCGCGGGTGCAGCACCTGGACGTCGGCGACCGTCCGCCCGGCGACCCAGTTCGCCAGACCGCGGCGGACGACCTCTACCTCGGGAAGTTCGGGCACCTCGACAGCCTCCAGCACGCGGGAACGGGCAGGAGGAAGGGTACTGCGTGCTCAGGCCTTGGCGCCGGGCACCCGGTCGGCGTACTTCTCCTTGATCGCACGCCAGGCGCTCTCGGCGGCCTTCTGCTCGGCTTCCTTCTTCGAGCGGCCGACGCCGCTGCCGAAGTCCTCGCCGGCCACCCGGGCCGCCGCGGTGAAGGTCTTCTCGTGGTCCGGACCGGACTCCTCGACCACGTACTCGGGCACGCCGATGCCCACCGAGGCGGTGAGCTCCTGGAGGCTGGTCTTCCAGTCCAGGCCCGCGCCCAGCTGAGAGGACTCCTCGATCAGCGGGTCGAACAACCGGTGGACGAACTCGGTGGCCGCGTCCAGGCCCTGGTCCAGGTAGACGGCGCCGATCACGGCCTCGACGGTGTCGGCGAGGATCGACGACTTGTCGCGGCCGCCGGTACCCTCCTCGCCCTTGCCGAGGCGGATGAACGTGCCGAGCTCCAGGCCCCGGCCGACGTCGGCCAGCGCCCGCGAGTTGACCACCGCGGCGCGCAGCTTGGCGAGCGTGCCCTCGGGAACGTCCGGGTGGACGCGGTAGAGGGTGTCGGTCACCACCAGGCCCAGCACCGAGTCGCCGAGGAACTCCAGGCGCTCGTTGGTAGGCAGCCCGCCGTTCTCGTACGCGTACGAGCGGTGGGTCAGAGCGCGTACCAGAAGGGCGCGCTCGAGTGTGTACCCGAGGCGCCCTTCCAGAACGTCGTATTCGGTCGAAGCCGGCCCGCCGGCCTTTCCACCATTGCTGGAGGACGACTTGCGGGAGGGGTTACCGTCCGACATCGATCCGTACACCCGCCGATCAGACCGAGAGGACCTGGCGGCGGTTGTACGTGCCGCAGCTCGGGCACGCAATGTGGCCGAGCTTCGGCTCGTGGCAGCTGTCGCACGCCACGAGGGCCGGAACGACGGCCTTCCAGTTGGACCGGCGGTGGCGCGTGTTGCTGCGCGACATCTTCCGCTTCGGAACAGCCACGGCTACTTCTCCTGGTTCTCGGCGGCACCCTCACGGGTGTCGCTGTTCTTGATCCCGTCACCCTCGTCGCCGGGGGCGGCGGAGAGTCCCTGCAGAGCCGCCCACCGGGGGTCGGCGGCGTCGTGGTGGTGCGTCGGGTCGTCGCTCAGGCGCGCTCCGCACTCGGAGCACAGGCCCAGGCAGTCGTCCTGGCACACCGGCTGCAGCGGCAGTGCGAGCACCACCGCGTCACGCAGCACCGGCTGGAGGTCGAAGAAGTCGCCCTCCAGGCGGTAAGTCTCTTCCTCCGAGTCCTCGTCGAGGTCCTCGGTCCCGGAGGTCCGGGCGCGCATGCGCTCGTCGGACTCCGGGTAGTAGTACAGCTCCTGGAAGTCCACCTCGAGGTCGTCCTCGACCGGCTCCAGGCACCGCACGCACTCGCCCTCGACGCCGGCCACGGCCGTGCCGGTGACCAGCACGCCCTCGACCACGGACTCCAGGCGGAGCTCCAGCCGGATCTCGCTCTTCTCCGGGACGCCGATCACATCGATGATCCCGAGGCCCTCGGGGGCCTCCAGAGTCCGGGACACCTTGCGCAGCGAGCCGGGGCGACGACCGAGCTCGTGCGTGTCGAACACGAGGGGGTCGCGGTGGTCGAGGCGGTTCAAGGTGTCCTGACTTCCTGAGAAAACTGATGCGCGGCGCTGCTCATCGGGTGGATGCGCGGGCAGACCGACAGCCCGACACGGAGAGGCCGGAGTGGTCAGACTACCGGAGTCTCCCGCCAGGCCCAACTTCGGCCGGGTGCCGCTCCCGCTCCGGCCCGGATCAGCGGCCGCCGAGCTCCCGCAGCCTGGTCATGTCGATCATGCTGGTGTCGAAGAAGCTGGTCTCGTCCAGACCGGGCTGCTGGGGGGCCTGCTGCGGCACCGCCGGCGGGGCGGCCGGGGGCTGCGGGTAGCCGTAGGCGTCGTACTGCTGCGCCGTGAAGCCCTGCTGCTGCTGGGGGTAGCCGTAGCCGTCCTGCTGGCCGGTCTGGTAGCCCTGCTGCTGCGGCTGCTGCTGCTGTCCGTAGCCGTACTGGGCGCCGTACGGGTCGGCCTGGCCCGCCGGGTCGAAGCCGCCGCCGTACACCTCGGCGTACTGCCCGCCCTGCTGCTGCGCGGTGGCGGCGTACTGGTCCGTGCCGGGAGCCTGCCAGCCGGCCGCGGCCGGGGTCTGCTCCGGCCAGGTCTGCTGCTGCGGCACCTCCTCGCGGTACCAGGGCACCTCTTCGCCGTCCTGGTCCGCGGCGAAGCCGGCCGCGACCGCCTCGGCGCGGTTCTTGGCCTGCTGGGCCTGGTCCGCGGCGGCCAGGTAGGCGCCCAGCTCGTCGATCGGGGCCTTGCCGAGCAGCTTGTCGCGGCCCTTGCCGACGGCCTCCAGCGTCTTGCCGAGGACGGTCTCCAGGGTGGCGAGCTTCACATCGACGTACTCGTCGACCTCGGGGCTCGGGCTGATCCGCTGCGGCTGGAACTCGTCGCCGTCGCTCTCGCCGCCGAAGTCGGTCTCGAAGACGCCGGCGTCGCCGCGCAGCTTGATGCGCCCGCGGCCGACCGAGCCCAGCGTCTTGGTCAGCACGACCTCGAAGTTGGCGAGCTTGCTGTCCACGTAGTCGTCGGCCTCGGCGCGCTTGGCCTCGACCTCGGCCCGCGCCTCCGCGAGGATGCGGTCCGCCTCGGCCTGGGCCCGGCGGACCACCTCGGTGTCGGAGATCAGCGAGCCGCGCTCGGTGTGCGCGCCGTGGATGATGCGCTCGGCCTCGGCCTGGGCGTCGGCGACCACCTGCTCGTGGTCGGCCATCACCGACTGCGCCTGGGCCAGCTCGGCGGGCAGCGCCGCCCTCAGGTCCTGGAGCAGTCCGACCAGCTCGGCTCGGTTCACCACGCAGGAGGCCGACATGGGCATCGAGCGGGCGTTCTCGACGGCCGCGACGATCTGGTCGACCTTGTTCTGCACGTCCACGGGGCTTCGTCTTTCCGTGTGCCGCCGACGGTCCGGCGGAGGCAGGCCCGGCGCGGTGGACCTCACCGCAGGGCAGGAATACAGACTGTACGGCCCCTGCGCGGCGAGGTCACAACGCCCGGACCGGCCCGGCCGCCCCGCCCCTGGACAAGCCGTGACGAACCGGCAGAAACGGACTCGGCGGCCGCTACTGCGCCCTGCGCTCGGCGATCCGCTCGACCAGCCGGTCGTGCACCGTCGCCGGCAGCAGGTGCGAGACGTCGCCCCCGTACGAGGCGACCTCCTTGACCAGCGTGGACGACAGGAAGCTGTACGTCGGCGAGGTCGGCAGGAAGAGCGTCTCGACGCCGGTCAGCCCGTGGTTCATCTGGGCCATCTGCAGCTCGTAGTCGAAGTCGCTGACGGCGCGCAGGCCTTTGATGATCGCCGGGATGCCGCGCTCCCGGCAGAAGTCCACCAGCAGGCCGAGGTGCGACTCGACCACGATGTTCCCGTACTGGGCGGTGGTCTCCTCGATCAGCGCGATCCGCTCCTCGATGGTGAACATGCCCTGCTTGTTCCGGTTGATCGCGACCGCGACGTGCACCACGTCGTACAGCTTCGAGGCCCGCTCGATGATGTCGAGATGACCGTTGGTGATCGGGTCGAACGATCCGGGGCAGACGGCGCGGCGCATGGCGTGGATGCTCCCTCGTGGGGTGACGGGTCCTGCGGGCCACGGCCCGCTACGGGTGTTGGCGGGCCTCGGCGGCGGCGCGACCGTACCAGAGCGTGCCCTCGCCGTAGCGGCGGGAGCGCAGCACCTCGAAGCCCTCGGGCCAGCCGAACTCGCCGCCTCGCGTGCTGCGCTCCACGGTGACGAGTGCGTCGTCCGCGAGCCAGCCCCCGGCCAGGAGTGTGATCAGCATCTCGCGCAGCTCGTCGTCGGTGACGGCGTAGGGCGGATCGAGAAAGACCAGGTCGTACGGGGTCTCCGGGGCGGGGCCCGCGATCACCTTCTCGGCCCGGGCGGCCTTCAGCTCCGCTCCCGGCAGGCCGACCGTCCGCACGTTCTCCCGGATCACCCGGGCCGCCTGACCGTCCGCCTCGACCAGCAGGACGTGCTCGGCGCCGCGCGACAGCGCCTCCAGGCCGACCGCGCCCGACCCGCCGAACAGGTCGAGCATCCGGGCCCCGTGGATCGTGCCGCGCAGTGCCTCCAGGGTGGAGAACATCGCCTCGCGGGCCTTGTCGGAGGTCGGGCGGGTGCCCCGGCCTGGCGGTACGGCCAGTCGGCGGCCGCCGGCCGCCCCGGCGATCACGCGGCTCATGGTGGTGGGAGGTCCTTTCGTCGCTGCCCGACCACGCTATACGGCCGTGGCCCCGCCGGCGGACCGGCGGGGCCACGGGTGGAGCCGCGGGTGGGGCTACTCGCCCGCCGCCTTCGGGGCCGGGGCGGTGGAGCCGAGCAGGGCCGGCGAGGCGTAGCGGGACCAGGACAGGCAGCCGTCGGGCGGGCAGTAGTCGGGGCGGCGCGGGTCGTGGCCGAGCTCGCGCAGCTTGGTGCGGACGGAGTCGGGGGTGCGGCCGAAGCGGGCGGCGATCCGGGCGATGGTCTCGCTGTCGTGGAAGCGCCGGACCAGTTCCTCCTCGTGCTGCGGCACCCAGGGGGCGCCGTGGCCGGGGTAGAGCTCGCGCAGGACGTCACGGTCGGGGATGGGCTCGGAGACATCGGCGACGATCGCCAGGGCCCGCAGCGCGCGGTTGAGCGCGATCCGCAGCGAGGCGACGTCCTCGACCGGCAGCCGGAGCTTGCCGGAGGCGAGGGGCGCGGCGGCGGCCCCCTCGCGCCAGCCGGTCAGGGTGAGGGTGACCTCGCGGTCGTCGTCGCTGGCGAGTTCGATCCGGAAGACCTTGTCGCCCAGCGGGAGCTCGTTGAGATGACGGAATGCCATGGCAGGACCCCCAAGTGTCGTGCCAGGTACGCACCTTGGGGGTGCGCCCTGAACAACTACATTCTCTCGCGGGGGTCTGACAATCGGGCCCTGCGCGGCGCCGCTCAGCAATTCCGCGGGCCCGGCCGGAACCACGGGCTCAGCCCTTCTCCATGTACGCCGCGCGGTCCTCGTCGATCAGGCTCTCCAGCGCGGTGCGCAGGTCCGGGTGGGCGGCCAGCTCCGGGTCCTCGGCGACCAGCCGGGTGGCCTCGGCCCGGGCGGTGACGATGACCTCCTCGTCCTCCAGCACCGAGAGCACCTTGAGCGAGGACTTCACCCCGGACTGCGCCTGGCCCAGCACGTCGCCCTCGCGGCGCTGTTCGAGGTCGATCCGGGAGAGCTGGAAGCCGTCCAGCGTGCCGGCCACCGCCTCCAGCCGGGCCCGGGCGGCACTGCCCGCGGGCATGTCGCTGACCAGCAGGCAGAGTCCGGCCGCGCTGCCGCGCCCGACCCGGCCGCGCAGCTGGTGCAGCTGGGAGACGCCGAACCGGTCCGCGTCCATGATCACCATCGCGGTGGAGTTGGGCACGTTGACGCCGACCTCGATCACCGTGGTGGCCACCAGGACGTCCACCTCGCCGCCCGCGAACCGGCGCATCACCTCGTCCTTGGCCTCGGGCGCCAGCCGCCCGTGCAGGATCTCCACCCGCAGCCCGGCCAGCGGGCCCTTCACCAGCATCTCGGCGGTCTCGACCACCGAGAGCGGCGGCCGGCGCTCGTCGCTGTCGGCGCCGACGTCCTCCAGGTCCGCGGCGGCCGCGGCCTTGCGCTTCTTCTTCGGGTCGGCGGGCTCCTCGTCCCCGATCCGGGGGCAGACCACGTACGCCTGGTGGCCCTTGCCCACCTCCTCGCGGACCCGCTCCCAGGCCCGGGCAAGGAAGTTGGGCTTCTCCACGGCCGGGACGACATGGGTGGAGATCGGCGAGCGGCCGGCCGGCAGCTGGTCCAGCACCGACGTCTCCAAGTCCCCGAACACGGTCATCGCGACGGTCCGCGGGATCGGGGTGGCCGTCATCACCAGCAGGTGCGGGGGCTGTTCGCCCTTGGCGCGCAGCGCGTCCCGCTGCTCGACGCCGAAGCGGTGCTGCTCGTCCACCACGACCAGGCCGAGATCCTGGAACTGCACCTTGTCCTCGATCAGCGCATGCGTGCCGATCGCGATCCCCGCGTCCCCGCAGGCCATGTCCAGCAGCGCCTGGCGGCGGGCCGGGACGCCCATCGAGCCGGTGAGCAGCGCCACCTTGGTGCCGAGGTCCGAGCCGCCGAGCATGCCGCCCTCGGCGAGGTCCCCCATCATCTCGACGATCGAGCGGTGGTGTTGCTGGGCCAGCACCTCGGTGGGCGCCAGCAGGACGGCCTGGCCGCCCGCGTCGACGGCGACGAGCATGGCGCGCAGCGCGACGAGGGTCTTGCCGGAGCCGACCTCGCCCTGGAGCAGCCGGTGCATCGGGTGCTCGTTCGCCAGGTCGGCGAAGATCTCGGTGGAGACGGTCTGCTGGCCCTCGGTGAGGGTGAACGGCAGCCGGGCGTCGAAGGCCTCCAGCACGCCGCCGGCCCGGCGCGGGCGGGGCTTGGCGGGCAGTGCGGAGTCGGCCGCCCGGCGCTGGGCGAGGGCGACCTGGAGGACGAAGGCCTCGTCCCAGCGCAGCCGGCTCTGGGCGCGCTCGCGGTCCGCGTGGCCGCGCGGTCGGTGGATCAGCTCCAGCGCCTCGGGCAGCGGGATCAGCTCGTGCCGCTCGCGCAGGTCGGCGGGCAGCGGCTCGCCGACGTCGGACAGGTGCTTGGTGAGCGCCGTCTCGATGCAGATGGACAGCTTCCAGCTGGGCATCTGGGCGCTGGCGCCGTACACCGGGATGAGCCGGCCGGCGAACTGCTGCGCGGCCTCGGAACCGGCCTCCTCGTCGAGCAGCTGGTAGTCCGGCGAGACCAGTTGGCGGCTGCGGTTGAAGACCCCGACCTTGCCCGCGAACAGGCCCTGGGCGCCGGACCGCAGCTCCTTCTGCCGCCAGCCCTGGTTGAAGAACACCAGCGAGAGCCGGCTGCGGCCGTCGGTGACGACGACCTCCAGGCGGTCGCCCTTGCGGCCGCGGAACGGGATCAGGGTGACCTTCTCGATCCGGGCCAGCACGGTGACGTGCTCGTCGATCTCCAGCTCGTCCAGGCTGGTGAGCTGGCCGCGTTCGACGTAGCGCCGCGGGTAGTGGTGCAGCAGGTCCCCGACCGTGCGCAGCTTGAGGCTGTCGGCGAGCACCTTCGCGGTGCGGTCGCCGACGAGCTTGGTCAGTGGTTCGTCGAGAGCGCCCATCACCGCCCTGTTTACACCACCGGACCGACAGTCCGGGCGCTACTCCACCCCGATGAGCAGCGGCGCGGACTCCTGGCCGCCGTGGAAGACCACCGCGTCCACCTCGGGCCGCCGGTGCCGGGCGTGCGCGACCAGCCCCTCGGCCAGGCCCTCGGTCGCACCCTCGCCGAGGATGAGGGTGACGAGCTCGCCGCCCGCACCGAGCATCCGGTCGAGCACGCTCGTCCCGACCTCGGCCAGCCCGGTGCCGATCACCGCGACGTCCCCGTCGATCAGCCCGAGCACGTCCCCCGCCTGGCAGACCCCGGCCATCGTCCAGGACTCCCCCTCGGCGACGGCGAGTTCGGCGTACCGGGTGGCGCCGGCGGCCGAGGTCATGGCGACCACGTCCTCGTCGAAGCGCCGACCGGTCTCGTGGACGGCGAGCGCGGCCAGGCCCTGGACCGGCGAGCGGGTGGGCAGTACGGCGATCCGCACGCCCTCCTCGCGCAGCTGGTCGGCGGCGGCCCCGGCGGCGGCCCGCAGTTCGGGGTCGTTGAGCAGCAGCACGACCTCGCGGGCGGCGGACCGGCGGACGGCGGCGGCGAGTTCGGCGCTGGCCGGCGGGCGGTCCGGGTCGGCGTGCAGGACGACGGCGCCGGCCTGTTCGCAGAGTTCGGCCAGGCCCGTGCCGGAGACCACGGAGAGCACCGCGCGGGTGCGCTCCTCCCGCTCGCCCCGCTCGTCGGCGGTCCCGGAGCGGGCGGCGGCCTCGGCGAAGTGGGTGATCCGGATCTGGTGCGGCCGCCCGGCCCCGACCCCGGCCTCGACGGCGGCGCCCGCGTCGTCCACGTGCACGTGGACGTTCCACAGGCCGTCGCCGCCGCCGACCACCAGGGAGTCGCCGAGCACCGCCAGCCGGGCGCGCAGCGCGGGCAGCGCCTCGTCGGGGGCGTCCAGCAGGTAGATCACCTCGAACGCGGGGTGGCCGGGGCCGGGCGGCCGCACGTGCCCCTCGCAGCTCTCCGTGATCCGCACGTCCCCGCGCAGCGCGACCGGGCCCATCGGCTGGTGTCCGGCGACGGCGTCGGCGAGCGCGCCGAGGACGGCGACCAGGCCGCGTCCGCCGGCGTCCACCACCCCGGCCTCGGCGAGGACGGCGAGCTGCTCGGGGGTGTGCCGCAGCGCGTCCCGGGCGGCCCGGTGGGCGGTGTCGGCGACCTGGGCGAGGCCGCCCCCGACCCGGACCGCCTCCCGGGCGGCGACCCGGGCGACGGTCAGCAGCGTCCCCTCGACGGGCTCGGCGACGGCCTGGTAGGCGGAGTCGGAGGCCCGTTGGAGGGCGGCCCGCAGCTGGTCGGCGCCGCCGCCCTCGGCGAGCGTCTCGGCGGTGCCGCGCAGCCACTGGGCGAGGATCACCCCGGAGTTGCCGCGTGCGCCGATCAGCGCGCCCCGGGCCATCGCCCGGGCGGCCTCGGCGAGCCCGGGTGCGGCGCCCCCGACCGGATCGGTGAAGCGGCTCTCGACCGCGGCGGCGGCCGACTCCACGGTCAGGTAGAGGTTGGTGCCGGTGTCCCCGTCGGGGACGGGGTAGACGTTGAGTGCGTCGATCTCCTCGCGGGCCTGGCCGAGCGCGCGCAGGGCCAGCTGGCACCAGGTGCGCACGGCCGGGGCGTCGAGCGTGTGCAGCACCAGGTCTCCTCCGGATGGGACGCCGCGATGGCCTCAGGATGAACGGCGAGGGGTGATACCCGGCAGGTTATCGGGGGCCGGGGGCGGGCGGCGGAGGCGGCGAGCGCAGCGATCACCTGCGCGGTCGTGGTAGTTTCGTTGAACGGAAGCAAGCGTTGTATGCTCTTCCGGTTGCCTGGAACAGTCCAGGCTCACCCCTTTGGTCCAGTCTGGTTCACGTGAGTGCTCCGGTGGGTTGGCGGGGTTTTCGAACGTAAATGATCTGAAGTCTTGGAGTGACTCCTGTGGCTGCCAACTGCGACGTCTGCGGCAAGGGGCCGGGCTTCGGCAACAGCATCTCCCACTCTCACCGCCGTACCCCCCGTCGTTGGAACCCCAACATTCAGACGGTGCGCGCTGTGATTGGGCGGACGCCGAAGCGGCTCAACGTCTGCACCTCGTGCATCAAGGCCGGTAAGGTCTCGCGCTGACGCGCAGACCGGTAAGCCGGTCCTCCAGTCAGCCGGTTCATCCTCGGATGGGCCGGCTTTCTGTTTGCCTTCCGTGCCTTCCTGGGCGGGCCCTCGGGCCCGCCCAGGGCCGTTTTCAGCGCCAGCGCCAGGCGTGGTCGACCGGTCCGATCCCGGCGCCCAGCGCGAAACCGCCGGCGATCGCGCCGGTGATGTACTCCTTGGCCGAGGCCACCGCCGCGGGCAGCGGCTCGCCCTTGGCCAGCCCGGCGGCGATCGCGCTGGCCAGCGTGCAGCCGGTGCCGTGGGTGTGCCGGTTGTCGTAGCGGGGAGCGCGGTACCAGTGCTCCTCCCCCGCGCCGCCGTAGAGCAGATCGGCGGCCTCGCCCTCCAGGTGCCCGCCCTTCACCAGCACCCAGCGCGGCCCGAGGTCGAGCAGCGCCTTCGCGGCGTCGAGCATCTGCGCCTCGTCCTCGACCGTCCGGCCCGTGAGCTGCGTCACCTCGTGCAGGTTGGGGGTGGCGAGGGTGGCGACGGGCAGCAGCCGCTCCCGGACGGTCGCGACGGCCTCGGCGGCCAGCAGCGCGTCCCCGTGCTTGGAGACCCCGACCGGGTCGACCACCACCGGCGCGGACACCCCGGCCAGCAGCTCGGAGACGGTCTCCACCAGTTCGATCGAGGCGAGCATGCCGGTCTTCACGGCCTGGACGCCGATGTCGTCCACCACACTGCGGAACTGGGCCCGGACGGCCTCCGCGGGCAGCTCCCAGTAGCCCTGGACACCGAGCGAGTTCTGCGCGGTGACGGCGGTGATCACGCTCATGCCGTGGACGCCGAGGGCGAGCATCGCCTTCAGGTCGGCCTGGATACCGGCGCCGCCGCCGGAGTCCGATCCGGCGACGGTGAGCACGCGGGGAGGTGCGAGGGAGGGGCCGCGCGAAGCGTGGCCGCCGGGGGCGGGGGTGGGCGACGGGAGAGCCATGGGGCCAAACCTACCCGGGCCGGTTCAGAGCACGGCTTCGGATTCCACCCAGCGGTCCTGCGGCACGGTCTTGAGGTGGGTGACGGCCTCCGCGACCGGCACCAGCTCGATCTCGTTGCCGCGCAGCGCGGTGAAGTGGCCGAACGCCCCCTTGTGGACGGCCTCCACGGCGTGCCAGCCGAACCGGGTGGCGAGCACCCGGTCGCGGGCGGTGGGGGTGCCGCCGCGCTGGGTGTGGCCGAGGATGACCGGCCGGGCCTCCTTGCCGAGCAGGTTCTCCAGCTCGTTGGCGAGCCGGTTGCCGATCCCGCCGAAGGTCCGGTGGCCGAACTGGTCGACCTCGCCGTGGTCGAAGCGCATGGTGCCGGGCAGCGGAGCGGCGCCCTCGGCGACGGCGATGATGGCGAACTTCTTGCCCCGGGAGAAGCGGTCCTCGACCATCCGGGCCACCGCCTCGATGTCGAAGGGCTTCTCCGGGATCAGGATGCCGTGCGCGCCGCCCGCCATGCCGGCGGTGAGGGTGATCCAGCCGGTGTGCCGGCCCATCAACTCCACCACCATGACGCGCTGGTGGGACTCGGCGGTGGTCTTCAGCCGGTCGATCGCGTCGGTCGCGACGTGCACCGCGGTGTCGAAGCCGAAGGTGACGTCGGTGGCGTCGATGTCGTTGTCGATGGTCTTCGGCACCCCGACCACCGGCAGCCCGGCGTCGCTGAACATCTTGGCGGCGGTCAGCGTGCCCTCGCCGCCGATCGCGATCAGCGCGTCGATGCCGATGTTGCCGGCCAGCGTCCGCGCGTTGTCCACCGCCCAGGCGATCCGCTCGCGCTGGACCCGGGCCGAGCCCAGGATGGTGCCGCCGAGGGTGAGCAGGCCGGTGACGTCGTCGTGCGAGACCGGACGGGTGCGGCCCTCGATCAGACCGAGGAAGCCGTCCTCGATCCCGACGATCTCGTCACCGTGCACATCGGTGCCCCTGTGCACCACCGAACGGATCACCGCGTTGAGGCCGGGGCAGTCGCCGCCGCTGGTCAGGACACCGATGCGCATGGTGGCTGTGCTCTCCTGCTCCGCCGTGGTTCAGACCACCTGCCCGGACAAAGCGGGCAGGTGCAGGTGACCGCAAGCCTACGCGGTCACCGCCCTGGGAGGGCGTCACGTCCACGGCGCGGACGTCACTCGGCGAAGTGGTCCCAGCCCGCGGCCCGGTCCCAGGCCTCGCCGTCCACCGTGACCCGGCCGCCGCGGCGGCCGCTGGGCCGACCGGTCACCTCGCCCACCACCCGCCAGCGGGCGGGCAGTTGGACCCCGCGCGGGAAGGTCGCCACGATCGCGTGGTCCTCGCCGCCGGAGAGCACCCAGACCAGCGGGTCCACCCCGACCGCCTGGCCGATGTCGGCCATCTGGGCCGGGACGTCGAAGTCGGCCGCCTTCAGGTCGATGTCCACCGCGCTGGCCCGGGCGACGTGGCCGAGGTCGGCGACCAGCCCGTCGCTCACGTCGATCATCGCGGTGGCGCCCAACTCCGAGCCGGCCGGCCCCGCGTGGTACGGCGGCTCGGGGCGGCGGTGCGCCTCCACGAAGGCCCGCGGCGAGCGGAAGCCGCGCTGCAGCACCGTCAGTCCGGCCGCGGACCAGCCGAGCCAGCCGGTGACCGCGACCACGTCGCCCACCTGGGCACCGGCGCGGGTCACGGGCGCACGCCCCTGGAGGTCTCCGAGCGCCGTGATGGCCAGGGTGATGGTGTCGCCGCGGACCACGTCGCCGCCGACCACCGTCGCGCCGGCCACCTGGCACTCGTCGCGCAGCCCGTCCATCAGCTCGGTGGCCCAGGTGGTGGGCAGGTCGGCGGGGGCCACCAGGCCGAGCAGTATCGCGGTCGGCACCGCGCCCATCGCGGCCACGTCGGCGAGGTTCTGCGCGGCGGCCTTGCGGCCCACGTCGTAGGCGGTGGACCAGTCCCGGCGGAAGTGCCGGCCCTCGATCAGCACGTCGGTGGTGGCCACCACCCGGCCGTCCGGCGCCTTCACCACGGCGGCGTCGTCACCCGGCCCGAGGTCGACCGCATCGGTGAGCGGTACCCGGGCGGTCAGCTCCCTGATGAGTCCGAACTCGCCCAGCTCACCCACGGTCCCCTGCATCTGCCGTCCTCTCGCGTCTTCCAACGTTTCAAACCCGACGTCCGCGGGCAGTCCGCTCCCCCGCGCGCAGCGTACGCCCTCCGGTGGTGCAGAGGTCTCCCCTCCCCGCCCCACCGCGCGGTAGCGTGGTGATCAGACTGCCGGTGAGCCCGTTTCCCACCCCGGGAGCCGACCGGGTGATCACGGCGGCGTTCCTCCGTACCCAGCCGCCGGGAGGCCCCCGTGGTACAGGCATACATCCTGATCCAGACCGAGGTCGGCAAGGCCACCGCCGTGGCCGAGTCCATCTCCAAGATCCAAGGCGTCCTCCAGGCCGAGGACGTGACCGGACCCTACGACGTGATCGTCCGGGCCGAGGCCGAGACCGTGGACGACCTCGGCCGTCTGGTCGTCGCGAAGGTCCAGCAGGTCGAGGGCATCACCCGCACCCTCACCTGTCCGGTGGTCCACCTGTAAGCCCCGGCTACCATCGGCGGGTGGCCCGAGAACTGCGCGTCCCCCGCTTCCTGGCGGCACTGCCGGCCCCCGTCCGGTGGCTGGCCCTGCCGCTCGCGCTGACCTGCACCGTGGTGGTGCTGATCGGCAGCTGGAGCACGCCCGAACGGATCGAGGTGCCGCAGCCCAACGCGCGCCAGGCCGGGTACTGCCGCGCACTGGCCGCCGCACTGCCGCAGACCCTGCTCGGCCACCCGCGCCGGGACCCGTCGCCGGCCTCGCCGCTGGTGGCGGCCTGGGACAGCACGCCGCGCATCGTGCTGCGCTGCGGCGTGCCCCACCCGGAGGGGCTGACCGAGGAGCGCCAGCAGGAGATCTCGCCGACCGTCAACGACGTCACCTGGTGGCCGGAGCAGCTGGCCGACGGCGGCTACCGCTTCACCGCCACCCAGCGCGCCGTCTTCGTCGAGGTGACCGTCCCCGGCGGGGCGACCGCCAACCCGATGGACGCGCCGGCGTCGCTCTCCGACGCGGTGAAGACCGCCATCCCCTGATCCGGCGCCACGCGAGGAGGGCGGGCCGGGAGTCCCCGGCCCGCCCTCCTTCGTTCGCCCCGCGACTACCGCAGGCCGGTCGAGCGGCGCAGCGCGGTCTGGAGCAGCCGGTCGATCAGCTCCGGGTAGGACAGGCCGGTGGCCTCCCACATCTTCGGGTAGGCCGAGATCGGCGTGAACCCGGGCATGGTGTTGATCTCGTTGATCATCCAGCTGCCGTCGTCCAGCAGGAAGAAGTCGACCCGGGCCAGGCCCTCGCAGCCGAGCGCCTCGAACGCGGCGATCGCCTGGCGGCGGATCTCGGCGGTCTCCTCGGCGGAGAGCTCCGCCGGGATCCGCACCTCGGAGGAGTCGATGTACTTGGCCTCGAAGTCGTAGAACTCGTAGCCGCCGCCGACCAGCACCTCGGCCGGGACGCTGGCGCGCGGGCCGTCCTCGAACTCCAGGACCCCGCACTCGATCTCGCGGCCGGAGACGCCCGCCTCGATGATCAGCTTGGGGTCGTGCCGGCGGGCCTCCTCGATCGCGGCGTCGAGGTCGGCGAGGTCCTTGACCTTGGTGATGCCCATGCTGGACCCGGCCCGGCAGGGCTTCACGAACAGCGGCAGGCCGAGCTCCGCGACCCGCTCGCGCACGGCGGTGCGGCCGGCCTCGCTCTCCCACTCACGCGGGCGGACCACCGTGTACCGGCCCACGCCCAGGCCGTGCGACGCCAGGACGCGCTTGGTGAACTCCTTGTCCATGCCGACCGCGCTGGAGAGCACGCCGTTGCCGACGTACGGCACACCGGAGAGCTCCAGCAGGCCCTGCAGGGTGCCGTCCTCGCCCCACGGGCCGTGCAGCAGCGGGAACACCACGTCGACGTCGCCGAGCGCCTTCGGGGCGGCCCCCGGCTCGCTCCAGACCACCTCGCGGCTGCCCGGGCCGACCGGCAGGGCCACCTGGCCCTCGACGGCCTCGGCGACGTGGGCGACGTCCGGCAGCCGGCCGTCGGTGATGGCCATCTTGGACGGCTCGTCACTCACCAGCGCCCAGCGGCCCTCGTGGGTGATGCCGATCGGCAGCACGTCGTACTTCTCACGGTCGATCGCCCTGAGCACACTGCCCGCGGTGGTGACCGAGATGGCGTGCTCGGAGCTGCGTCCGCCGAAGACGAGCGCTACGCGCGGCTTCGCGGACCGGTTCGGGGAGGACTGTTCGATGCTCATATCGGGTTTGAGACTACCGTGCGAGCTGTTTCCGGAAAGTCACCCGGCGCTGTGATTCGCGGCCCCGCTCAGTGCCGTTCGGACTTGGCCGAGCGCGACATCAGCGCCCGCAGCGCCTCCTGGGTGGGCCGGCCGTTGTGCACCACGTCCACCACCGCCTCGACGATCGGCATGTCGACGCCGCTGCGCCGGGCCAGGTCGAGCACCGACTCGCAGGACTTGACGCCCTCCGCGGTCTGCCGGGTGGCCGCGATGGTCTCCGCCAGCGACATCCCCCGGCCCAGGTTGGTGCCGAAGGTGTGGTTGCGCGACAGCGGGGAGGAGCAGGTCGCCACCAGGTCGCCCATCCCGGCGAGCCCCGCGAAGGTGTAGGGGTCGGCGCCGAGCGCCAGCCCCAGCCGGGTGGTCTCGGCCAGCCCGCGGGTGATCAGCGTCGCCTTGGTGTTGTCCCCGAGTCCCATGCCGTCGGCCATGCCGACCGCCAGGCCGATGACGTTCTTCACCGCGCCGCCGAGCTCGCAGCCGATCACGTCGGTGTTGGTGTACGGGCGGAAGTACGGGGTGTGGCAGGCCGCCTGGAGCCGCTTGGCGACCGCCTCGTCGGTGCAGGCGACCACGCTGGCGGCGGGCTGCCGGTTGGCGATCTCACGGGCCAGGTTGGGTCCGCTGACCACCGCCACCCGTTCCGGGGCGACCTTGGCGACCTCCGCGATGACCTCGCTCATCCGCTTCGCGGTGCCGAGCTCGATGCCCTTCATCAGGCTGACCAGCACGGTCTGCGGCTCGATCAGCGACGCCCAGGCCGCCAGGTTCTCGCGCAGCGTCTGCGAGGGCACCGCGAGCACGGCGAAGTCGGCCCCGACCAGCGCCAGCGACGGGTCCAGGGTGGCCCGGATCGACGCCGGCAGCGGGACGTCCGGCAGGTAGTCCGGATTGACGTGGGTGGTGTGGATCGCGTCCACCAGCTCCCACCGGCGCCCCCAGAGGGTGACCTCGCAACCGGCGTCGGCCAGCACCATCGCGAACGCGGTCCCCCAGGAACCCGTCCCGAACACGGCGCATCGGGTCACTTGCCGACCTCCTCGGTACCGCTGTCGCGCGTGCCCGCGGCCCGGTGCCGCTCGGCCGCGGCTGCCGTGGCCCGGTGGCGGGCCTCCGTCCGCATGTCGTAGCGCTCGGCCGGCGGCTCCTCGCCGCGGACCTCGGCCAGGACGGCGGTGATCGCCGCCATGATGTCCTCGGTGGCGTCCCTGAGCACCTGCGCGGTCAGCTCCTGGCCCTGGTACTTGCTCAGGTCCACCGCCGGCCCCGCCGTCACGGTCACCCGGTGGCGCGGGAACAGGTTGAACCGGCCCTTGCCGGATCCGCCCCTGCCGTAGGGCGGGATGATCTCGTGCGCACCCCAGTGCGCCACCGGGATGACCGGGGCGCCCGTCATCAGCGCCACCCGGGCCACTCCGCTCTTGCCGGTCATCGGCCACAGGTCCGGGTCCCGGGTGAGCGTTCCCTCCGGGTAGAACTGCACGCACTGGCCGCCGTTGACGGCGTCGATCGCCGACCGGAACGCCTGCGCCGCGTCGGTCGACTCCCGGAACACCGGGATCTGACCGGTCTTGCGGAGCATGAACCCGATGAACGGCACCGAGAACAGCGAGGACTTGCCGAGGATCCGCGGCGGCCGCCCGCTGTTGTACTGCCAGTGCGCGTAGACCAGCGGGTCGATGATCGAGTTGTGGTTGACCGCGGTGATGAAGCCGCCCTCCCGGGGAAGGTGCTCCCAGCCCCGCCAGTCGGGCTTCACCAGCGCGGTCGTCACCGGCTTCACCAGCACGGCCGCGAAGCGGTACCAGATTCCGTAGTCGGCGTTGCCGAAGCTGGCGTACGAGCGGCGGGCCACCCCAGGTCCTCCTCATCCGGTGCGGCACGTGGGGTGCCGCAGTCCTAGCCTCCCGGCGCCGCGCACCGGGGGACGGTGCCCGGGCCCGGGCGGAACAGTCTCGCCCGATCGCTCACCGGCTGTCGAGCAGCCCCGCCAGCCGGCCGGCAGGCGTGATCAAACGCACGTCCGCACAGTTCGGACGGCCTGGCGAGGGTTCCGGGACCGGCGTCACAATGACGCCGATGACCCAGGACACCGTACGCCCCAGCGGGCCCGTCGCGCCCCCCGCACCCACCGCCGGCTGGTCGCTGGTGCTGCCGCTCAAGCCGCTCGCCGTGGCGAAGTCCCGGCTCGCCCCGTTCGCCGGGCCGCACCGGGCGGACCTCGCGCTCTCCTTCGCCCTCGACACCGTCACGGCCGCGCTGGCCACCCCGGGCGTGTCCCGGGTCCTGGTGGTCACCCGGGACGCCGCGGCCGGCGCCCGGTTGGCCGCGCTCGGCGCGGTCGTGGTCGCCGACGAACCCGGCGGAGGCCTCAACCACGCGCTGGCGCACGGCGCGGCGGCCGCGCTGGGCCTCGCCCCCCGCGCGCCGCTTGCCGCGCTCTCCGCCGACCTGCCCGCGCTGCGGCCGGCCGAACTGGCCCGGGTCCTGGCCGCCGTCCCGCCGAACGGCCGGGCCTTCCTGGCCGACTCCCCCGGTCTGGGCACCACCCTGCTGGCCTGTACCCCCGGCAGCCCGCTCTCCCCCGCGTTCGGCGACGGCTCCCGGGCCCGGCACGCGGCCGGCGGCGCCCGCGAACTGCGCCTGGAGGGCGTGGAATCGGTGCGCCGGGACGTCGACACGGGGACGGACCTCGCGGAGGCCCTCGCCCTCGGCGTCGGCCCGCACACGGCCGCCGCCTCGGACCGGCTCGGCCGGCCTGCGGAGGGCCGCCGACCCGCGCGGTGAGATGGCGCCGGGACTGTCGGACCCGCTCGCTATGCTGCTTTCATGCAGGCCACCTCGTTCACCTTCGACCCCGCCACCCGGGCCGGCTCCGTGCTGCTCGACGACGGGACCCCGGTGCCGTTCGACGCGGACGCCTTCGACGCCGGCGGCCTGCGACTGCTGCGCCCCGGCCAGCGGGTGCGGATCCGCACCGAGGGCACCGGCGAGGCCCGCCGGGTGGTCTTCGTGACGCTGCAGACCTTCCCCGACCCGGCCGACCCGGCCTGACGCCCTTCCCCGGCACCGCTCTCCCCGGACGGCACGGACAGCGTGGGCCGGGCGGTCACCGACCGAGCGCCCGGAAAGCAGAAGAGCCGTGGCGGCCCGGTCACCCGGAATTCCGGGAGAGGGTGCCGCCACGGCTCTGAAGACCGCCCGTTACTACTTCGCGGTGGTCTTGCGCGCAGTGGTCTTGCGGGTGGTGGTCTTCTTCGCCGGAGCCGTCTTCTTGGCCGTGGTGGCCTTCTTGGCGGCGGTCGCCGTGGTCTTCTTGGCGGCGGCCGTGGTGGTCGCCTTCTTGGCGGCGGCCGTCTTCTTGGACGCGGCGGCCTTGGTCGCGGCGGCCGTGGTGGCCTTCTTGGCGGCGGCGGCCGTGGTCTTCTTGGTCGCGGTCGCCTTCTTGGCGGCGGTCGCCGTGGTCTTCTTGGCGGCGGCCGTGGTGGTCGCCTTCTTGGCGGCGGCCTTCTTGGTCGCGGCGGCGGCCGGAGCGGCGGCGGCGGCCGTGGCGGCACGCTTGGTGGCGGCGCGCTTGGCGGCCGGGGTCGCGGCGACACCGCTCTTGCCCGGGGTGAGGGAGCCCTTGGGGGCCTTCTTGACCGACGGGCCTTCCTTCGGCAGCTTCTTGCTGCCGCTGACCAGGTCCTTGAAGCCCTGGCCGGGACGGAAGCGGGGCACCGAGGTCTTCTTGACCTTGACCTTCTCGCCGGTCTGCGGGTTGCGGGCGAAGCGCGCAGAGCGCTCCACCTTCTCGAAGGTGCCGAAACCGGTGACCGACACCCGGTCACCCGCCACAACGGCACGCACCATGGTGTCGAGCACTGCGTCGACGGCCTCTGCGGCAGCCTTGCGACCGCCCAGCTGCTCGGCCACCGCTTCGACAAGCTGAGCCTTGTTCACGTCTTCCCCTTCGGAAACGGGCGCCGGATGATTCCATCCGTTCATTTCGCACGTTAGGTATGTATCTGCGGACTTTCAATTACCAAACGCGCGAATCACCCTAGTGTCGCAATGGATTTGCGCGTCGGCGACCTCAGTCGACGGGCGGGCGCCCCTCGTCGAGGTCCTGCACAAAGCGACTCAACCGCCGTGCCGCCCCCGGAAGATCGCGCTTGGCGGTCTCGGTGACGATCAGCAGTTGACGGGTGAGAGCGGTCTTTGCATCGGCAGACACGTTCAGCGCATGCACGCGGGCGTGAGCTTGCTTCAACCGCTCGGCCACAAGCGCGTAGAGCGCTGCGACTTCCGGGTCGTCCAGCCCCTCAGCAGGTGAGGTGGCGGCGTCCGGCCGGTCGTCAATTCGGCGTTCGGCTCCCCGGCCCGTGGACTCCGGTGACGCGGGTTCGCCGCCCGCGTACGGAGGTTCATGGTGCCGGTGCATGTACTGATTGTGCCATCTACCCGCAGTTGTGCTTGCCCGGGCCCCTCTGCGGCAATGCCAAATCGGCAATCGGGGTCCGGTCGTGGTCCCGAACTCCTGCTCCGCAACGGCGGATGGCCCGCCCCCCCGAGGGGGGAGGCGGGCCATCCGGCGGAACGTCAGAATGCTTGTTCTCAACGGACTCTCGGCGAACCGGCCGATCCGTCGCGAACCGGCGGCGGACTCTCAGGCCACCGGGAGCGTACGCGGCTTGAAGGACGGCCGGGTCGCCTCGAAAGCCGCGATGTCGGACTCGTTCTGAAGGGTGATGCTGATGTCGTCCAGGCCGTTCAGCAGCCGCCAACGGACGTTGTCGTCCAGCTCGAAGGCGGCCGTGACGCCCTCGGCGCGCACCTCGCGGGCCTCCAGGTCGACGGTGATCTCGGCGGTCGGGTCGGCCTCCGTGAGCTCCCACAGGCGCTCCACCGTCTCCTGCGGCAGCACGACCGTGAGCAGGCCGTTCTTCAGCGAGTTGCCGCGGAAGATGTCGGCGAAACGGGAGGAGATCACGGCGTGGAAGCCGTAGTTCTGGAGCGCCCAGACGGCGTGCTCCCGGGAGGAGCCGGTGCCGAACTCGGGGCCGGCCACCAGGACCGTGGCACCCTCCCGCTCGGGGCGGTTGAGGATGAACGACTCGTCCTTGCGCCAGGCCTCGAACAGCCCGCCCTCGAAACCGGAACGGGTGACCTTCTTCAGCCAGTGGGCCGGGATGATCTGGTCGGTGTCGACGTTGCTGCGGCGCAGCGGAACGGCCCGGCCGGTGTGGGTGGTGAACTTCTCCATGCTGCTCAGGCCTCCACAGCGACGTTGGACGGGAGATCGACGGGCGCGGCCAGTCGGCCGAGCACCGCGGTCGCGGCGGCGACCTGCGGGGACACCAGGTGGGTGCGGCCGCCCTTGCCCTGCCGGCCCTCGAAGTTGCGGTTCGAGGTGGAGGCGCAGCGCTCGCCGGGAGCCAGCTGGTCGGGGTTCATGCCCAGGCACATCGAGCAGCCCGCGTGGCGCCATTCGGCGCCGGCGGCGGTGAACACCTTGTCCAGGCCCTCCTCGACGGCCTGCAGGGCGACCCGGACGGAGCCGGGGACGACCAGCATCCGCACCCGGTCGGCGATCCGGCGGCCCTCCAGGATGGCGGCGGCGGCGCGCAGGTCCTCGATCCGGCCGTTGGTGCAGGAGCCGACGAAGACGGCGTCGACCTCGACCTCGCGCAGCGGGGTGCCGGCCTCCAGGCCCATGTACGCCAGGGCGTTCTCGGCGGCGGTCCGCTCCTGCGGGTCGGCGAAGGACGCCGGGTCCGGCACGTTCGCGCCGAGCGGGGCGCCCTGGCCCGGGTTGGTGCCCCAGGTGACGAACGGGGTCAGCTCGTTCGCGTCGATGAAGATCTCGTGGTCGAAGACCGCGTCCTCGTCGGTGGCCAGGGTCTTCCAGTAGGCGACCGCGGCGTCCCAGTCCTCGCCCGCGGGGGCGTGCGGGCGGCCCTCCAGGTAGTCGAAGGTGGTCTGGTCGGGGGCGATCATGCCGGCCCGGGCGCCCGCCTCGATGGACATGTTGCAGATGGTCATCCGGGCCTCCATGGAGAGGCTGCGGATGGCCGAGCCGCGGTACTCCAGGACGTAGCCCTGGCCACCGCCGGTGCCGATCTTCGTGATGATGGCCAGGATCAGGTCCTTGGCGGTGACGCCCTCGGGCAGCTCGCCCTCGACCGTGATCGCCATGGTCCGGAAGGGGGCCAGCGGCAGGGTCTGGGTGGCCAGCACGTGCTCGACCTGGCTGGTGCCGATGCCGAACGCCAGGGCGCCGAACGCGCCGTGGGTGGAGGTGTGAGAGTCCCCACAGACCACGGTGGTGCCGGGCTGGGTCAGGCCCAGCTGCGGGCCGACCACGTGCACGACGCCCTGCTCGACGTCGCCGAGGGAGTGGATCCGGACGCCGAACTCGGCGGCGTTCCGGCGCAGCGTCTCCAGCTGCACCTTGGAGACCGGGTCCGCGATCGGCTTGTCGATGTCCAGGGTCGGGGTGTTGTGGTCCTCGGTGGCGATCGTGAGATCGGTACGGCGGACCGGGCGGCCGGCCAGGCGCAGGCCGTCGAAGGCCTGCGGGCTGGTCACCTCGTGGAGCAGGTGCAGGTCGATGAAGAGCAGGTCGGGCTCGCCCTCCGCGCGCCGCACGACGTGGTCGTCCCAGACCTTCTCTGCGAGTGTCCGTCCCATCGGATTCCCTCCAGCCGGCCGCGTTGCCGGCCTTCTCGTGTCGTCGAGGTCAGTGCTTTCGCCGCCCTGTGAGGCACGCGTCGCGCGACCTGCACGCCGGATCGGTGTCCACGATGCGGACACCTTGTCGAGGCCGCATCCTGGATGTCTCCCGGGCTGCTGCATCCAGAGTGGCGCTTTTCCCGGAAGATTGAACTTGCGTCTCGCGGACTGAGACTGCAGTCTTAGGGCATGGACAACTCTAGCGGCGTCGGCGTTCTCGACAAGGCCGCTCTGGTGCTGAGCGCACTGGAGTCGGGCCCCGCCACGTTGGCGGGGCTGGTCGCCGCCACCGGTCTGGCGCGGCCCACGGCCCACCGGCTCGCCGTCGCACTCGAACACCACCGACTGGTCACCAGGGACATGCAGGGCCGGTTCATCCTCGGCCCCCGTCTCTCCGAACTCTCCGCCGCGGCGGGCGAGGACCGGCTGCTCGCCACCGCGGGCCCGGTCCTGACCCACCTGCGCGACGTCACCGGCGAGAGCGCACAGCTCTACCGCCGGCAGGGCGAGATGCGGATCTGCGTCGCCGCCGCCGAGCGGCTCTCCGGTCTGCGGGACACCGTCCCGGTCGGCAGCACCCTGCCGATGAAGGCCGGCTCCGCCGCCCAGGTCCTGCTCGCGTGGGAGGAGCCCGAGCGCCTCCACCGCGGCCTGCAGGGCGCCCGCTTCACCGCGACCGCGCTGAGCGGTGTCCGGCGCCGCGGCTGGGCGCAGTCGATCGGCGAGCGCGAGCCGGGGGTGGCGTCCGTCTCCGCGCCGGTGCGCGGCCCCTCCAACCGTGTGGTGGCCGCCGTCTCGGTGTCCGGCCCGATCGAGCGCCTGACCCGCCACCCGGGCCGGCTGCACGCCCAGGCCATCATCGAGGCCGCCAACCGGCTCACCGAGGCCCTGCGCCGCGGCTGACCCACCTCCCCCGAACCGGAAAGGGCCCGCTCACCTCGTGAGCGGGCCCTTTCGGGAGAAAGTCCGGGAAATGCAAAAAAGCCCCGGTGACCGGGGCTTCCTTCTTTATCTGGCTGGGGTACCAGGACTCGAACCTAGACTAAATGAACCAGAATCACTCGTGCTGCCAATTACACCATACCCCAACAAAGCATCGAGCCGATGGGCACGCCTTTCACAAGGACATGCCATCGGCTTTCCTGCTCTGGTACCCCCGACCGGATTCGAACCGGCGCTACTGCCGTGAGAGGGCAGCGTGCTAGGCCGCTACACAACGGGGGCTTGTACTGCTTGATACTACATCGGTACTGCGGTGGTGCTGGGTACTGCGCTGGGGTACCAGGACTCGAACCTAGACTAAATGAACCAGAATCACTCGTGCTGCCAATTACACCATACCCCACCGGAGTTCAACCCCTCGACGGGGTCTTGCTCGGCGCTGCTCCGGCCGTTCGGTCCTGACGAGGTTTCTGGTCCCTCGCCGTTCCCTCCCGGGCGGCGCAGAAAGAACATTACCCGATGCCGGGCGCCGCTCCAAAATCGATAACCGCAGGCAGGGCCGGGGACGCCGCGGGCCCGGCACGCTGCCGGGCCCGCGACCTGCTCAGAGCCCGCCTCAGGAGGCCGGGACGGCCGCCAGGGCGGCGGTGAGCCGGCGCAGCGTCTCGGGGCGCCCGAGCAGCTCCATCGACTCGAACAGCGGCGGGGAGACCCGTCGGCCCGTGACGGCCACCCGCAGCGGCGTGAAGGCGAACTTGGGCTTGATGCCCAGTCCGTCCACCAGTGCCTCGCGCAGCGCGGCCTGGATCGGCTCCGGCGAGAAGTCCGCCAGCTGCTCCAGCGCCGTGATGCTGGCCTCCAGCACCGGACGGGCGTCGGCCGTGAGGACCTTCGCCGCGTCGTCGGGGTCGAGGGCGAAGTCGGCCGGGTCGACGAACAGGAAGCCGGCCATGCCGACGATCTCGCTCAGCACGACCATCCGCTCCTGGGTGAGCGGGGCCACCTTGGCCAGCAGCTCCAGCTGCTCGGCGGTCGGCTCGGCCGGCAGCAGCCCGGGGGCCTGCAGGTACGGCACCAGGCGGCGGACGAAGTCCTCCGGGGCCAGCCGGCGCACGTGCTCGGCGTTGATGTGCTCGCACTTCTTGAGGTCGAAGCGGGCCGGGTTGGCGTTGACGTCCGCGATGTCGAACGCCTCGACCAGCTGCTCCACCGAGAAGATGTCGTCGTCCGCGGAGAGCGACCAGCCCAGCAGCGACAGGTAGTTGAGCAGGCCCTCGGGGATGAAGCCGCGCTCGCGGTACAGGTTGAGCGAGGCCTGCGGGTCGCGCTTGGAGAGCTTCTTGTTGCCCTCGCCCATCACGTACGGCAGGTGGCCGAAGCGCGGGGTGGTGCCGTTGCCGACGCCGATGTCCGCGAGCGCCGCGTACAGCGCGATCTGCCGGGGGGTGGAGGAGAGCAGGTCCTCGCCGCGCAGCACGTGGGTGATGCCCATCAGGGCGTCGTCCACCGGGTTGACCAGGGTGTAGAGCGGCGCGCCGTTGGCCCGGACGATGCCGTAGTCCGGCACGTTCTCCGGCTCGAAGGTGAGCGTGCCGCGCACCAGGTCGTCGAAGGAGAGCGTGCGGTCGGGCATCCGGAAGCGCAGGATCGGCTCGCGCTTCTCCAGCTTGTAGACGGCGACCTGCTCGTCCGTCAGCTCGCGGCAGTGGCCGTCGTAGCCGGACGGCCGGCCGGCCGCGCGGGCGGCCTCGCGGCGGGCGTCGAGCTCCTCGGTGCTGCAGTAGCAGTGGTACGCGTGGCCGGCCTCGTGCAGGCGGCAGGCGACGTCGGCGTAGATGTCCATCCGCTGCGACTGCCGGTACGGCGCGTGCGGGCCGCCGACCTCCGGGCCCTCGTCCCAGTCGAAGCCCAGCCACTTCATGGCGTCGAGCAGCTGCTCGTACGACTCCTCGGAGTCGCGGGCCGAGTCGGTGTCCTCGATCCGGAAGACCATCGTGCCGCCGTTGTGGCGGGCGAAGGCCCAGTTGAAGAGGGCCGTCCGGACCAGGCCCACGTGCGGGTTGCCGGTCGGGGACGGACAGAAGCGGACCCGGACAGTGGGGTCGGTGTTAGCCACGCTTGATCACCTTGTTGGCGAGAGTGCCGATGCCTTCGATGGAGACGGCGACCTGGTCGCCGACGTTGAGCGGGCCCACCCCTGCGGGTGTGCCGGTGAGGATGACGTCGCCGGGCAGCAGCGTCATGGCCTCGGAGATGTGGACGATCAGCTCGGCGACCGAGCGGACCATCTGGGAGGTGCGGCCGGCCTGGCGCAGCTCGCCGTTGACCGTGCAGGTGACGGCGAGGTCGGCCGGGTCGAGGTCGGTCTCGATCCACGGGCCGAGCGGGCAGGAGGTGTCGAAGCCCTTGGCGCGGGCCCACTGGCCCTCGCGCTGCTGGACGTCGCGGGCGGTCACGTCGTTGGCGCAGGTGTAGCCGAGGATCACCTCGGGCACCCGGTCCAGCGGGACCTCGCGGCACATCCGGCCGATCACCACGGCCAGTTCGGCCTCGTGCTGGACGTCCGAGGAGAACGGCGGGTACGCGATGGACTCGGTCGGGCCGATCACCGCCGTGGACGGCTTGAAGAAGGTCAGCGGGACGGCCGGGACCTCGTTGCCGAGTTCGGCGGCGTGTGCCGCGTAGTTGCGGCCGACCGCGACGATCTTGTTGGGGAGCATCGGGCTGAGCAGCCGGACGTCCTGGAAGCGGTAGCTCTCGCCGGTCGGCTGGGGCTGCCCGAAGGGGTGGCCGGCCAGCGCGTGGACGACCAGTGACTCGGGCTGGGCGGGGTCGCCCTCGACCACACCGAAGGAGACGCTGCCGGCGGCAGGGCTCCCCTCCCGGACGGAAAACCTGGCAATGCGCACGGCTGGGCTACCCCTCGCTTCGTCGGCCGCCCGGGGCGCGCCCGGGCGCTGGTGGGCGCCGCGCCGTCCTGGCCGCGGGCCCGCTCAATCGTCGACCAGGCTATCGCGTGAGCCCCCGCCTGCCCGCTTTGCCCCTGTTCAGCGGGGTTGCGCCCCGAGTGCCCGCCCCGCGGGCGACAAACCACGAAGGGCGCCGCGGCCGCACTGTCCGTGCGGCCGCGGCGCCCTTCGCCCGGGGTCCGGCGGTGTCAGTCCTGCGGGACGGCGACGACCGGGGCGACCATCAGCTTGGTGCGGCGCGGGTTGGCCGTGTTCGCGGGCAGCTCGGTCGCGTACGTCGCGACGTCCGCGGAGCCGCGGGCGCCGGGGATCTTGCTGAAGTCCTCGACCGAGGCCAGCGTCGTCCGGCGCGGGTTCGCCGTGGAACGGCTGGACAGCGTGGACGTGGTGGCCGTGTTCGCCTGGGACATCGCGTCAGCACCTCGGGGGTTGCGGCCGGGCGGATCCAGACGGATCGGCCGAGGCCTGAGTGATTCGGGGAGTTTGCGGGCAGGCTGAATCGAGGCCGTGCTCCGGACAGCCAGGTTACGGATCTCTTTCCACAGCCACCGTGACCAAAGCTACACATTGGCCTGTGATTTTGCTCACTAATTGAAGAGCAATTCTCTTATATCCGACATATCGCTTCATCAGGTTTTACCGACATAGCGGCAATAACGGACAAACCGGAACCACTGCACTTCCAGTTGATCTCGGGTCGGCTTGGCATGTATCCGGCGAGTGTCCGAAAAATGCGGTATTCCGGTCCGGTTACCGCACAGTCAGTGAGACTGTGCAAGCAGTCGGTAGCGCCGCGCGGTGTGCCTTGGCGGCCCTTGTTGGGATTCCCCGGCTGTGCTGGAATGCCACGGACCGTGGGTAGGGAGTAGTCCACCCCGGTGACCCGCTCTCCCGGACCGGCCGGGGTGCGGAGGAAACTCGACACCGTCCAGGCCGCGGCGACGCGGTGGGACGCCCGGTCCAGAGGTTGCGACGCCAGTGCAGGGACGTTTCAAAAGGGGTAGCGGCGCCGCGGGTGACCCGGAGTCGCGTGAGCCAATGGCAGCCCCCCAGCAGGCGGCGACGCCCGGCGGTCCGGCCGAACCGGTGCCCGACGGGCCCGGCCGCCCGGAGGTCGACGGGCCCGAGGACCGGAAGTCCGCCCGGGACAAACTCCGCAAGACCCTGACCAGGCGCCGCGCCAAGGGCATGAGTCGGCTCGCGATGCGCAACTGGCGGATCCGTACCCGCCTGATCGCGCTGCTCGCGCTGCCCGTGCTCGTCGCCCTCGTCCTCGGTGGTCTGCGCATCCAGACCTCGCTCGAGACCTCGCAGCAGCTCGCCCAGATGGCCAACCTCTCCGATCTGGCCAAGAAGGCGACCAGCCTCGCCGACGCGCTGCAGACCGAGCGGGACATCAGCGCCGGTCCGATCACCAAGGACCCGAACGCCACCCTCGACGACGAGATCACCAACGCCCGCAAGATCACCGACGATCTCAGCCGCACCTTCACCGCGTCCTCGGACAAGTTCGAGAACCTCGAGCTGTCCGGCGGGAAGGCCCTGCTCTTCCAGGTCCGCAAGGACCTGAACTCGATCGCCGACGCCCGCAACACCCCGTACCAGAACAACCAGAACATCCAGGCCACGATCACCGCGTACGACGTGATCATCCGCGACCTGCTGTCGATCACCCAGGACATCGCGCTCGCCTCCAACAACCGCGACCTGGTCCGCGCCACCCGCGCGCTCCAGCAGTTCTCGCTGGCCAAGAACGCCACCTCGCAGCAGCGCGCCCTGATCAGCGCCGCGCTCGCCAACCCGAAGGCCCCCGACCTCAGCCTGAGCGACGAGTCCTTCGGTATCCGCCTGCGCGCCTCCTACGACAACGCGCTCACCAGCTTCAACAACATCTACACCTCGCACGACCTGGACAACCTGCGCGGCCAGCTCAGCTACAACTCGGTGGTCGCCGACGCCGACCGCTACTCGCGCTCGATCCTCCAGCAGAGCGGTATCCGCCAGACCGAGCCGCGCTCCTACAAGGACTGGTACGAGCAGTCCTCCGCCAAGATCACCGCCGAGCGGCGCATCGAGGCCAAGCTGATCGAGGACCTGGACGGCAAGGCCCAGGAACTGCAGTCCGCCGCCGACACCGAAGCCCTGATCATCGGTGCCGCGGTCGCCCTGGTGCTGCTCGTCGCCCTCGGTGGCGCCGGTCTGATCGCCCGCTCGATGGTGCGCTCGCTGACCCGGCTGCAGACCGCGGCCGAGGACGTCGCCGAGCGGCGGCTGCCCGAGCTGGTCAAGACGCTCTCCGAGAGCGACCCGCACGACGTCGACGTCACCGTCGAACCCGTCGGCGTCGACTCGTCCGACGAGATCGGCCACGTGGCCCACGCCTTCGACATGGTGCACAGCGAGGCCGTCCGCCTCGCCGCCGAGCAGGCCCTCCTCCGCGGCAACATCAACGCGATGTTCACCAACCTCTCGCGCCGCAGCCAGGGCCTCATCCAGCGCCAGCTGTCGCTCATCTCGGAGCTGGAGAGCCGCGAGGCCGACCCGGACCAGCTGGCCAACCTCTTCAAGCTGGACCACCTCGCGACCCGTATGCGCCGCAACGGCGAAAACCTCCTCGTCCTCGCCGGTGAGGACCCGGGCCGCCGCTGGACCCGCCCCGTGCCGCTGGTCGACGTGCTCCGCGCCGCCGCCTCCGAGGTGGAGCAGTACGAGCGCATCGAACTCGCCGCGGTGCCCTCGGCCGAGGTCGCCGGCCGCGTCGTCAACGACCTCGTCCACCTGCTCGCCGAGCTGCTGGAGAACGCCACCTCGTTCTCCAGCCCGCAGACCCGCGTCCGGGTCACCGGCCACGCCCTGCCGGACGGCCGGGTGCTGGTCGAGATCCACGACACCGGTATCGGCCTGAGCCCCGACGACCTCGCCGACATCAACGAGCGGCTGGCCAACCCGCCGACGGTGGACGTCTCGGTCTCCCGCCGCATGGGCCTCTTCGTGGTCGGTCGCCTGTCGCTGCGCCACGGCATCCGGATCCAGCTGCGTCCCAGCGACTCCGGCGGCACCACCGCGCTCGTCATGCTCCCGGTGGACGTCACCAACTCCGCCGACCGCCGTGCCCCGGCCCGGCCCGGTTCGGCGCAGGCCAAGCAGCAGCGCGGGGTCGCCCCGACGCCGCGCCAGCAGCGCCAGGTGCCCGGCGGCCCGAACGGCGGCCCTGCCGCGCTCGGCCAGGGTCCGGCGGGCGGTGCCCCGCAGGGCCGTCCGCAGCTCGGCCAGGGCGGCCCGGGTGCGCCCGGCGCCCCGACCGGCCCGGGCGGCTTCGGCGGCAGCCCGAACGGCCCCGGTGGACGGACCGGCGGCGGTCTGCCGACCCGTCAGGTCGGTCAGTCGCTGCGCGGCGAGACCCCGCCGGCGCAGAACCCGCAGGGCGGCCTGCCCCCGCAGGGCCCCGGTCGCCAGGGCCAGCCGCAGGGCGGCCCCGGTGCGGGTCAGCCGCAGGGCGGCCCCGGCGCCGGCCTGCCGCGCCGCGGCCAGCAGCCCGGTCGTCCGCAGCCCGCCCAGGGCCGCCCCGACGGCGCCCGGCGCCCCGGCCCGGAGCGTGCGCGCCCCGGTGACGGCGGCAACGGCGCCCCGGGCGCCCGTACCGGCGAGCAGCCGCAGCACGGCTGGGCCGACCAGTCCGGCCGTCCGGGTGCCCCGCAGGGCAGCCGCCCGGGCAACCGGCCGCAGGACGGCCTGCCGCAGCGCCGACCGGCCGGCCAGGGCCCGCAGGGTGCCCAGGGTCCGCAGGGCGGCCCCCAGGCCCCCCAGGGACCGCAGGGCCCCGGCGGTCAGGGTCCGCAGGGCCCCGGTGGCCAGGGTCCGCAGGGCCCGCGCCGCCCGCAGCGGCCCGGCCCGGACGCGCCGCAGCGCACCCGCCAGCAGCAGCTCCCGCAACAGCTCCCGCAGCAGGCCCAGCCGCTGCCGCCGGCCGAGTCGGCGTCGACGGAGAGCACCCAGCAGTTCGCCCGGCCGCGCTTCGAGGCCAGCGAGATCGACCCGCGCGACCCGCTGGGCCTCGGCCTGGTCGAGCCGGTGCTGCCGAGCGTGCCGAACCCGGCCCGTCCGGAGCCCGTCCGCCAGGAGCAGGTCCGGCCCGAGCCGGCCCGCCAGGAGCAGTACCGCCAGGAGCCGATGGCCCTGCCGACCGGCCCGTCCGACGGCGGAGCCCACGGCGGCGCGCCGCTCTTCCAGCCGGCCGAGCAGGCCTGGCCCCAGCAGGGCCAGGACCCGCAGGCCCGCCCGCGGCCGTACCAGCCGCGCCGCCCCGGGACCACCGCGCCGGACGCCCAGCAGCCGGCCCAGCCGCAGCCCCAGCAGCCGGCTCCGGCCCAGGCCCAGCAGGCTCCGCAGGGCCAGCAGGGCCCCCAGGGCCCGCAGGGTCCGCAGGGCGGTCCGGGTGACGCACCGTGGCGCCCGTCGGCGAACGACGAGCGCTGGCGCCGGGCCGAGCAGGTCCGCGAGCCCTCCACCAGCGGTGTCACCATGTCCGGCCTCCCCCGGCGGACCCCGCAGGCCAACCTGGTCTCCGGTACCGCCGAGGCGTCCCCGCTGACCGGTCCTCAGGTCTCCCGCGCCCCCGAGGAGGTCCGCGGCCGTCTCACCAACCTGCGCCGCGGCATCCAGCAGGGCCGCCGGGCCGGGGCGGAGCAGTCCGCGGGCCAGGGCAACCAGCAGGGCAATCAGCATGGTGCCCAGCAGCCCGGGTTCGATAGTTTCGGAGGCCGGACCGACGGCAACGGCGCAGATCATCAGGAGCGTTGAGTTGAATCAGATGAGCCAGGCCGCACAGAACCTGAACTGGCTGATCACCAATTTCGTGGACAACACCCCCGGGGTGTCGCACACGGTGGTGGTTTCAGCCGACGGCCTCCTGCTGTGCATGTCGGAGGGTTTCCCCAGGGACCGCGCCGACCAGCTCGCCGCCGTCGCCTCCGGCCTCACCTCCCTCACGTCCGGCGCCAGCCGGATCTTCGAGGGCGGCGAGGTCAACCAGACCGTGGTCGAGATGGAGCGCGGCTTCCTGTTCCTGATGGCCGTCAGCGACGGTTCCTCGCTCGCCGTGCTGGCCTCTCCGGACTCCGACATCGGCCTCGTCGGCTACGAGATGGCACTGCTCGTCGACCGGGCCGGCGCCGTTCTCACCCCCGCACTCCGCGCAGAGCTCCAGGGCAGTCTGCTGCACTGAGCGGACACCACACCGTCCCACCTCCCCGCCGGGTCTGACCCGACCAGGCCCGGCGCTTCACCCTCAGCTACCCTCAGGCAGCTGATTTCGCCTCAGCTGGTATTGCCCCAGCTGGAACCGGCTGCCCAAGGCTGCAGCACAAGGAGGACCCATGACCCCGCCTTCGACACCCGCCGGCTCGTACGGCAGCGGGTACGGCAGCGGCTACGGCGGGCAGCAGTCCGACGGCTACGAGCAGCAGCCGCTGGTCCGCCCGTACGCGATGACCGGAGGCCGCACCCGGCCCCGGTACCAGCTCGCCATCGAGGCGCTGATCTCGACCACGGCCTCCGCCGACCGGACCGGCGGCCTGCTGCCGGAGCACTCCCGGATCGTCAGCCTCTGCCGTGAGGTCAAGTCCATCGCGGAGATCTCCGCACTGGCCGGCGTGCCGCTCGGAGTGGCCCGCATCCTCGTGGCCGACCTGGCCGAGGCCGGCCTTGTCGCCATCCACCAGCCCGCCGCTGCGGGCGAGTCGGGCGGAACGCCCGATGTCACGCTGCTCGAAAGGGTCCTCAGTGGACTTCGCAAGCTCTAACGCGGCCGCCCCCACCCGCGCGACCACCTCCGCGAAGATCGTCGTCGCGG
>NZ_JBHVUV010000031.1:0-102556 GCF_042883905.1 Kitasatospora sp. NPDC058170 | reverse complement strand
TTACATTCCGAACCCGGAAGCTAAGCCTCACAGCGCCGATGGTACTGCAGGGGGGACCCTGTGGGAGAGTAGGACGCCGCCGAACAATCATTCCAAAAAGACCCCCATCCATTCGGATGGGGGTCTTTTTGCGTTAACGTCTCTGCCAGCACATCTGAGCTCGGTGGAGAGGCGCGATCCCGTTGCAGAACCTGACCCTGACCTGGCACTCCGCCGGGGGCGCCGCGGTCGCTCTCTACGGCGGCTCGTACGCGGCCGCGCGGGCCAGACGGACGCCGTTGTCGGCGATGCTGCGGGAGGCCGGCACGCTGCTGGCGCTGTTCGCGCTCTGGCAGCTGGTCGGGCACCTCTCCGTGATGAGCACCGATCACGCCCTGGACCGGGCGAGCTGGATCCACCGGACGGAACTCTCCCTGGGGCTGCCGGACGAGGCGTCCTGGCAGGCCGCCGTCACGCCCTGCCCGGCCCTGGTGAAGCTCGCGAACTACTACTACGCCTCCATGCACTTCGCGGTGATGATCGGGGTGCTGGTCTGGGTGTTCGTCCGGCACCGCGCGCGGTACGCGTGGGTGCGCAACACCGTGGTGATCACGACGGCGGTCTGTCTGCTGGTCCAGTTCATCCCGGTGGCGCCGCCCCGGATGCTGCCCGGGAACGGCTTCGTGGACGTGGCGAAGGAGTACGGGCAGTCGGTGTACGGGGGCGCGGTCGGCGGGATGGTGGTGGCCGACCAGCTCTCGGCGATGCCCTCGGTGCACGTGGCCTGGTGCGTGCTGGCGGCGGTTGCGGTGATCAAGGTGTCGCCGAGCCCGCTGCGGTGGGTGATGGTGGTCCACCCGGTGCTGACCGTGGCGGTGGTCGTGGTCACGGCGAACCACTTCTGGGCCGACGGCCTGGTGGCGGTGGTGATCCTGCTGTTCGCGTACGCGGCCCAGGCGGCTGCGGGGCGGTGGCGGGCCCGGCGCCCGGAAGCCTCGCCCGAGGGCAGGCCGGCCGAGGAGAGGACCGCGGTACACCCCTGAGGAGCCGGGGCGGGGCAGCGGAAACGACAGGACGCCGGTGGGCCGGACCCGTACGAGAGGGTCCGGCCCACCGGCGTTCACCGGCGTTCAGTGGTGTCCAGCGGCGGCCGCCTCCGGAGGGGCGGTGCCTACCGGATCACTTGACCGGCAGTGCGGCCCGGCCCCACCCGCTGTTGGTCAGCGCGGCGGTGGCCCAGTACCAGGCGACGAGCCCGGAGGCGGCCGCGACCCAGCCGGCGAACTTGGCCAGGCCACCGGTGGTGGTGAAGGTCGCGATCGCGGAGAGCGCCAGGGAGACCGTCAGCAGCCCGTAGACGAGGCGGCTGAACAGGCCGGACTGCCAGGCGGCCGCGGTGAGGCTGAGGGCGAGGAGCGCCCACAGCAGCAGGAACAGCCCTGCCGCGTTCTTCCCGGCCCCGCCGGCCACGGACCAGGTGGCCCAGAAGGCGCCGAGGCTGGTGAAGGCCGTCCCGGTGAAGCCCTCGCCGGCGCGGAGCTGCCAGAGACCGGCGATGAAGAGGGTGAGGCCGCCGAGAAGGTGGGTGAGAGAGGCTGCGTCGCCGGCCTTGGCGCCACTGAAGATGCCAGTGGAGAGCAGGCCGTAGGCGAGGAGAGTCAGGCCGAGGGCGAGGTAGCCGAGGTTACCCGCGTCGGCTCCGGAACGGGCGTTCTGTGCCCCGGTAGCTTCGTTGCTCACCGGAGGCTCCTTTCACTCTGGGCGCGCGCAGGGCGCTGTCAACGCAAGTGGGTGTTCGATGAGGTGGATGCGCGCGACCGCGCCGAGGGCGCACGGCTGGAGCGTGCGACGGCTGCGGTCAGAATGATGGGCCAGCGCGAAAGCCGCTGGTCGTGTCCCCTCCGGGGGATTCCCCGGTGAGATCGGTGTACCCGGCCGGACTGGCTTGTACCCTTGTGAATCGCACAATTTGCGGCGCCGTCAGCTGTCGAACGCTCACGGTCGGCCGGTCGGCGGACAGGCGCGGTCAGCCCGCGCGCTGGGTGGGCACCCGCAGGGTGAGGATCGCCATGTCGTCGGACGGCGGCTCCGGGGCGAAGCGCTCGACGGCCCGCTGGACCCGCAGCGCCACCGCTCCCGCGGTCAGGCCGGTGCAGCCGGTGAGCACCTCGGCCAGGCCGTCGTCGCCCAGCATCCGCAGGCCCTCCCGGCGTTCGGTGACGCCGTCGGTGACGCACAGCAGGACCTCGCCGGGTGAGAGCACCAAGTGCTCGGCGACCAGGTCGAGTTCGTCCATCACCCCGAGCAGCGGTTGCGGCGTGGCGGCCCGGTCGACCTGGCCGTCGGTGCGCAGCCGCAGCGGCAGCGGGTGGCCGGCGCAGACCAGTGAGAGCTCGGTGCTGCCGTCCGGTCGGGGGGTCAGCTCGCCGTACAGCAGGGTCAGGAAGCGGCTGCGTGAACCCTCGTCCAGAATCGCCGCGTTGAGCCGGCTGAGGACCTGCGGGGCGTCCAGGCCCTCGCGGGCGAGCAGCCGCAGCGAGTGCCGGGCGAGGCCGGTGACCGAGGCGGCCTCGGGGCCCGTGCCGCAGACGTCGCCGATGGCGAAGCCGTAGGTGCCCTCGCGGATGGTGAACAGGTCGTAGAAGTCCCCGCCGACCTCGTTGCCCTCGCCGGCGGCCTGGTAGTAGACGTCCACCTCGACGCCCGGGATCTCGGGCAACTCCGGCGGCAGCAGGCTGCGTTGCAGGGCCTGGCTGGTGGCGGTGCGCTCCGAGTAGAGACGCGAGTTGTCGAGTGCCAGGGCCGCCCGGCGGGAGAGGTCCTCGGCGAGCTCCAGGATCTCCTGACGGAATCTGACGCCAGCCGAGGTGCCGAGTGCGAGCAGGCCGATGACCCGGTTGCGGGCGACGAGCGGCAGGACCACCGTCTCGCCGAGCAGGCCGGCGAGTTCGGGGCTCTCGGTCAGTCCGGCGGCGCGGGCGGTGTCGACGGGTGCGGTCCAGAACCGGGCGCCGTGGTTGGGGCCGGAGTCCGGGGCGGCGGTCTTGTCGAGCAGGGCGCGCAGCGGGTCGATGCGGTCCTCGTCCTCGTGCAGGACGAAGGCCGGCGAGGCGGCCGCGCCGTGGTCGCCGTTGGTGTAGACGGCGCACCAGGAGGCCAGGGTGGGGACGGCCATCTGGGCCATCAGGGCGAGGGTCTGCTCGTGTTCGAGGGTGCCGGCCAGCAGGTCGGAGGCCTCCACGAGGAAGGAGAGCGAACCGCGGCGCAGCCGTTCGAGCTCGGTCAGCCGGGCGCTCTCGACGGCGAGGGCGACCCGGTCGGCGGCGAACTGGACGCGCAGCGCGTCCTCGTTGTCGTAGCGGCCGGGTGCGGCGGCCGCGATGCCGAGCGAGCCGATCAGACGGCCCTCGACCTTGAGCGGGACGGTGAGCAGCGAGCGCATGCCGCTGCCGGTGAGGACCGGGAGGCCGGTGGGGCGGGTGGCGAGGTCCTCGTGGACGGAGGGCAGCCGGGCGGAGTCGTAGCGGTTGCCGCTCTCGACCGGGAAGCGGGTGTGCCGGCGGTGGCCGGAGGTGAGCCCGGTCGCGGCCCGCACCTCGAACTCGGCCTCGTCGTCGGTGGTGAGCAGCACGTAGGCGGCGTCGGCGTCGAGCAGGTCGCGGGCGCGTTCGACGGTGCGCTGGAGCAGGGAGTCGAGGTCGTCGGTGAGCGAGGGCCCGGAGAGCAGGTCGAGCCGGGTGCCGGCCGGGTCGGGGGCGTCGGCGGGCAGGCCGCGGGCGGGGGAGCGCAGGACGGCGCGGTCGGGTTCGCTCACCAGCAGGCAGAGCGTGGACGGGACGCCCTGGGTGTCGCGGATGCGGACCTGGACGCCGTACACGTCGACGGTCTGGCCGTCGGCGCGGCGCAGGCCGAAGCTGCCCTCCCAGCGGGCCAGTCGGAGGGTCTCGGCGAGACCGAGGCCGATGCCGGGGGACTGCGGCCAGGCGGCGAGGTCGGCCCAGGGCAGGCCGAGGACGGTGTCGGCGGGGTGCTGGAAGAGCGCCTCGGCGTCCGGGTTCCAGGCGAGGACCCGGCCGTCGTCGTCGAGTTGGACCACCGCGACGTGCACCGGTCCCGCGGTGCTGGGCAGTTCGCTGCCCGGGGTGGCGGGGACCGCGTACCGGGTGCCGATCACGTGGGCGGGCAGGGCGAGGCGGAACCAGACGGTCTTGCGGCCGGCGGAGTACTCGACGCCCCAGCGTTCGGCGAGGGCGGAGCACATCAGCAGGCCGCGGCCGCCCTCGCCGTCGGGGTCGGCGTAGCGGTCGGAGGCGGTGACGGGGACGTCGGCGAAGGAGGGGAGGCCGCGCTCGGGATGGTGGTCGGTGACCTCGATCCGGACGGTCTCCTCCTCCCGCAGACAGCAGACCTCGGCGGCGGTGCCGGCGTGCACGACGGCGTTGGTGACGAGTTCGCTGACCAGGACGACGGCGTCGTCGACGACCTCGGGCAGGCCCCAGCCCAGCAGGGCGTCCCGGACGAAGCCGCGGGCGGCGCCGGCCGAGCGGCCGACGGGTTCGAAGGTGGCGGCTGCGCGCGCGGTGACCACGTTGCCACTTCTCCTCTGCTCTGGCCCTGGCTGTCCCGGTGCGGCGCCGACTCCCGGCGCGCCGGCCGGGCGGGCGGCGGCGCTGGGGCGGGTCGTGGCCCGGTGCAGCGCTCCACCCTACTTTCCGGTTGGTTCCCCGTGGGGGCGGGGCGGTGAAACAGGCACCTGAGGGTGATTCTCCCCACCTGTTTCGGCCGGGGCGGTACCAACCGAGCGCAACCGGCCGTATACCCGGCGCCGGTGCTGCCAGACTGGGGGGTCCACGAGGGCCGGTCGGGCAGTACGGTCGTTGCGGGTGCCGGTGCGCCGAGAGGGCCGCCGGTGCGCAGTTGCGCCGGGCCGGTGGCCGGGCCGGGGCCCGATGGGGCGCGGGGCGGTCACCGGACAGTTCACGATGTGGGAGGGTCCCGTTGAGTTCGGCCACCAAGGACGCAACCGGTACGACGCCGCCGGCTCCGCGCGGCGGGCGGCCCGGGGCCGCGCCGCGGAGCGCGGCCGGTCGGCGAGTGAACCACAACCGGGGCGCCGAGCCGGCCGAGCTGCGCAAGTTGCTGGCCGCGCTGACCGCGATGCGGGACGGCAACTTCCGGCGCCGGCTGACGGTGCCGGGGGACGGGCCGCTCGCGGAGATCGCGGCGGTGTTCAACGAGGTCGCCGAGCGGAACCAGCACCTGACGGGCGAACTGGCCCGGGTCCGCCGGGCGGTGGGCCGCGAGGGCCGGCTGAACGAGCGGCTGGAGACCGGCGCGGGCGAGGGCGCCTGGATGGCCGCGGTCGACAACTGCAACGCCCTGATCGACGACCTGGCCCGGCCGATGGCCGAGGTGGGCCGGGTGCTGGCCTCGATCGCCGAGGGCGACCTGGACCAGAAGATGGAGCTCCGCTCGCTGCACAGCAACGGGGTGAGCCACCCGCTGCGCGGTGAGTACCTGAAGATCGGGCGGACCGTCAACGGGCTGGTGGACCAGCTGTCGGAGTTCACCGACGAGGTGACCCGGGTGGCGATCGAGGTCGGCACCGAGGGCAAGCTCGGCGGCCAGGCCAAGGTGCGCAGCGTCTCGGGCAGCTGGAAGGACCTGGCGGACTCGGTCAACACCATGGCGGGCCGGCTGACCGCGCAGGTGCGCAACATCGCCCAGGTGACCACCGCGGTGGCCAAGGGCGACCTGTCGCGCAAGGTCACGGTCGAGGTGGCCGGCGAGATGCTGGAGCTGAAGAACACCGTCAACACGATGGTGGACCAGCTCAACGGCTTTGCCGCGCAGGTCACCCGGGTCGCCCGGGACGTCGGGACGGAGGGCCGGCTCGGCGGTCAGGCGCAGGTGCCGGGCGTCGCCGGGGTCTGGCGGGACCTGACCGACTCGGTGAACTTCATGGCCGACAACCTGACCGGCCAGGTGCGCAACATCGCCCAGGTGACCACCGCGGTGGCGCGCGGGGACCTCTCGCAGAAGATCGAGGTGGACGCGCGGGGCGAGATCCTGGAGTTGAAGAACACCATCAACACGATGGTGGACCAGCTCTCCGGCTTCGCGGAACAGGTGACCCGGGTGGCCCGCCAGGTGGGCACCGAGGGGCGCCTCGGCGGCCAGGCGCAGGTGCCGGGCGCGGCCGGGGTCTGGCGGGACCTGACCGACAACGTCAACTTCATGGCGAACAACCTGACCGACCAGGTGCGCAACATCGCCCAGGTGACCACGGCGGTCGCCAAGGGCGACCTGTCGCAGAAGATCCAGGTGGACGCGCGGGGCGAGATCCTGGAGCTGAAGAACACCATCAACACGATGGTGGACCAGCTGGGGGCCTTCGCGGACGAGGTGACCCGGGTCGCCCGGGACGTCGGCACCGAGGGCATCCTCGGCGGGCAGGCCAGCGTGCCGGGGGTGTCCGGCACCTGGAAGGACCTGACCAACAGCGTCAACCTGATGGCCAACAACCTGACCAGCCAGGTCCGCAACATCGCCGAGGTGACCACCGCGGTGGCCCGCGGCGACGTCTCGAAGAAGATCACCGTCGACGCCCGCGGCGAGATCCTGGAACTGGTCACCACCGTCAACACCATGGTCGACCAGCTGTCGGCGTTCGCCGACGAGGTGACCCGGGTGGCGCGCGAGGTGGGTACCGAGGGGATCCTGGGCGGCCAGGCCCGGGTGCGCGGGGTGTCGGGCATCTGGAAGGACCTGACCGACAACGTCAACTTCATGGCCTCCAACCTGACGAGCCAGGTGCGGAACATCGCCGAGGTCGCCACCGCGGTGGCCCGCGGTGACCTCTCCAAGAAGATCACCATCGAGGCGCAGGGCGAGGTCGCGGCGCTCGCCGGCACCCTGAACACCATGGTCGACCAGCTCTCCGCCTTCGCGGTGGAGGTGACCCGGGTGGCCCGCGAGGTGGGAACCGACGGCATCCTGGGCGGCCAGGCCGGGGTGCCGGGCGTGGCCGGTATCTGGAAGGACCTGACCGACAACGTCAACCTGATGGCCAACAACCTGACGGGCCAGGTCCGCAACATCGCCCTGGTGATCACGGCGGTGGCCCGGGGCGACCTGTCGCAGAAGATCGACGTGGACGCGCGCGGCGAGATCCTCGAGCTCAAGACCAGCATCAACACCATGGTCGACCAGCTGGGCTCGTTCGCCGACGAGGTGACCCGGGTGGCCCGCGAGGTGGGCACCGACGGACGGCTCGGCGGCCAGGCCCGCGTCCCCGGTGTGGACGGCACCTGGCAGGACCTCACCGAGTCGGTGAACGAGCTGGCCAACAACCTGACCCGGCAGGTGCGCGCGATCGCACAGGTCGCCACCGCGGTCACCAGGGGCGACCTCTCGCTGCGGATCGACGTGGACGCCTCCGGTGAGCTCGACGAGCTCAAGGACAACATCAACCAGATGATCGCCAACCTGCGCGAGACCACCCGCACCAACCAGGAGCAGGACTGGCTGAAGACCAACCTGGCCCGGATCTCCGGCCTGCTGCAGGGCCGCCGGGACCTGGAGGCGGTCGCCTCACTGATCATGACCGAGCTGACCCCGGTGGTCTCCGCCCAGCACGGCGCCTTCTTCCTGGCCCAGCCGGCCGGCCGCACCGCCGAGCTGATCACCGAGGACGACGACGAGAACGACACCGTGCTGCGGCTGATCGGCAGCTACGGCTACCAGCGCCGGGCGATGCCGACGACCTTCCGGCCCGGCGAGTCGCTGATCGGTCAGGCCGCGGTGGAGAAGCGCTCGATCATCCTCAAGGAGGCCCCGCCCGGGTACCTGAAGATCGCCTCGGGGCTGGGCGAGGCCTCACCGGCCCACATCGTCGTCCTGCCGGTGCTGTTCGAGGGCCGGCTGCTGGGCGTGATCGAGCTGGCCACCTTCAGCTCCTTCACCACCGTCGCGCTGGACTTCCTCAACCAGATCGCCGACCTGATCGGCGTCACCGTCAACACCATCAGCGTCAACACCAAGACCGAGGGCCTGCTGCTGGAGTCCCAGCGGCTCACCGCGGAACTCTCCATGCGGTCCGCCGAGTTGGAGGCCCGCCAGGAGGAGCTGGAGCGCACCAACGAGGAGTTGCAGGAGAAGGCCGAGCAACTCGCCCAGCAGAACCGCGACATCGAGATCAAGAACAGCGAGATCGAGGAGGCCCGGCAGGTCCTGGAGGAGCGCGCCGAACAGCTCGCCCTCGCCTCCCGCTACAAGAGCGAGTTCCTCGCCAACATGTCGCACGAGCTGCGCACCCCGCTCAACTCGCTGCTGATCCTGGCCAAGCTGCTCTCCGACAACAACGAGGGCAACCTCTCGCCCAAGCAGGTCGAGTTCGCCGACACCATCCACGGCGCCGGCTCCGACCTGCTCCAGCTGATCAACGACATCCTCGACCTGTCCAAGGTCGAGGCCGGCAAGATGGACGTCCGCCCGGCCAGGATCGCCCTGGTCCAGCTGGTCGACTACGTCGAGGCCACCTTCCAGCCCGTCGCGGTGGACAAGAACCTGGACTTCGCCGTCCGGGTCTCGCCCGCCCTGCCGGTCACCCTGCACACCGACGAGCAGCGGCTCCAGCAGGTGCTGCGCAACCTGATCTCCAACGCGGTCAAGTTCACCGACGCCGGGGCCGTCGACTTCTCGATCAGCCCGGCCGGCCCGGACGTCCCGCAGCACGTCCGCGAGCGGCTGCTGGAGTCCGGGGCGATCAGGGACCCGGACGACGCGCTGATCGCCTTCGCGGTCTCCGACACCGGCATCGGCATCCCCGGCAACAAGCTGCGGGAGATCTTCGAGGCGTTCAAGCAGGCCGACGGCACCACCAGCCGCAAGTACGGCGGCACCGGCCTCGGTCTGTCGATCAGCCGGGAGATCGCCCGGCTGCTGGGCGGTGAGATCCACGCCGAGAGCGAGCTCGGCAAGGGCTCGACCTTCACCCTGTACCTGCCGCTGCGCACCGAGGCCGCGGACCTCCCCGGCGCCGGGCAGCCTCTGCAGGCCGCCCCGGCGGTGCGCGCCGCGGTCGGGGTCACCCCGGCCGGCACGCCCGTCCCGGTCGGCGAGAACCCGGCCGACCACTGGGCCCAGGAGGTCCGCGAACTCGCCGAGGAGCGCCGCCGGGGCGCCGTCGAGCGCCGCCGCGCGGCCGCCCTGGAGGGGCCGGGCCTCACGTCCGTGCCCGCCGCGGCGGTCCGCTCGGCCGGGCGGGTGGCCGCCCGCTTCGACGGCGAGCAGGTGCTGATCGTGGACGACGACGTCCGCAACGTCTTCGCCCTCACCAGCGTGCTGGAGCAGCACGGCCTGACCGTGCTGTACGCCGAGAACGGCCGGGAGGGCATCGAGATGCTCGAGCAGCACGAGAACGTCGCGCTGGTCCTGATGGACATCATGATGCCGGAGATGGACGGCTACGCGACCACCGAGGCGATCCGGCGGATGCCGCAGTTCGCCGGGCTGCCGATCATCGCGCTGACCGCCAAGGCGATGAAGGGCGACCGCGAGAAGTCCCTGGAGGCCGGCGCCACCGACCACATCACCAAGCCGGTCGAGACCGACCACCTGCTCGCGGTGATGCGGCAGCGCCTGCACCGCGACTGACGGCAGGGCCGGCCCACCGGGGGCGTGAAGCACGGGGTCCGCTCCGGGCTTCGCGCCAGCCGGGGGGCCGGTTTGCTGGCGGGGAGGGGCGGGAACCGGGTAGGGTCACCGATCGTTGCGAACAGTGACCGAATGGCAACACGCTGCTGAGCGTGCGCCGGTGCACTGGATGCGCGCCGCTCCGGATCATCTCGCGACGGAGCGATGTGCCGGGCGAGGGGGTGCGGCTAGCATGACCGGGGTAGTGGTGGGCAGTACGCGGGTGCCTTCCCCAGGCAGTCAGACGTCAGGAGGGCGGGTCGTAATGCAGAAAGCGAAGATCCTCCTGGTCGACGACCGGCCGGAGAACCTGCTGGCGCTGGAGGCGATCCTCTCCGCGCTGGACCAGACGCTGGTCCGCGCCGCGTCCGGCGAGGAGGCGCTCAAGGCGCTGCTCACCGACGACTTCGCGGTGATCCTGCTGGACGTCCAGATGCCCGGGATGGACGGTTTCGAGACCGCCGCGCACATCAAGCGGCGCGAGCGCACCCGGGACATCCCGATCATCTTCCTGACCGCGATCAACCACGGACCGCACCACACGTTCCGGGGCTACGCGGCCGGTGCCGTCGACTACATCTCCAAACCGTTCGATCCCTGGGTGCTGCGCGCCAAGGTCTCGGTCTTCGTCGACCTCTACGTGAAGAACTGCCAGCTGAGGGAGCAGGCCGCACTGCTGCGCCTGCAGCTGGAGGCGGGCGAGAGCCGGCCGGCCATCGGCGGCGCGCTGCTCGGCGAGCTGTCGGCGCGGCTGGCGTCCGTGGAGGAGCAGGCCGAGGCGCTCGGCAAGCAGCTGGACGGTGCCGAGCACAGCGGGGCGGCCGCGACCGCGGCGCACCTGGAGCGCAAGCTCGCGGAGCTGCGGCGCGCCCTGGAGGCGCTCCGCCCGGGGACGGACTGAGACGGTCCGCTTCCGCCGTCCGGGTGAAAGCGGATCAGCGTGACGGTGTGTCTGCGACACGGCCGGGCCCCCCGGCTCGGCCGCATGTGCACGGGTGGTCGGCGCCGGTAGGCTGCTGAGCCATGGCCACACGTACGCCCGGAAGCGCGGCACGCAACTCGAGTCCGGGACCGTCCAAGAAGGCCGCGGCGAAGGCTCCGGCCAAGCCGCCCGCGAAGAAGGCGGCCGCCAAGAAGGCCGCCCCGGCGAAGAAGGCTCCGGCCAAGCCGGCCCCGGCTCCGGCCGCGCCGCCCCCGCCGAAGCCGATACTCTTCCGCGCCGTGCGCGCCGTCTGGCTCGGTCTGGCGCACGGCGTCGGCGCCGTGTTCCGGGGGTTCGGCGACGGCGCCAAGAACCTGGACCCGGCCCACCGCAAGGACGGCGTCGGCCTGCTGCTGTTCGCGCTCGCGCTGGTCACCGCGGCCGGTACCTGGTTCAGCCCGCAGGGCTGGCTGGGCCAGGCGGCCACCAACGTGGTGTCCGGGCTGTTCGGCCGGCTGGACGTGCTGGTGCCCTTCCTGCTCGCGGCGGTCGCGATCCGGCTGATCCGCCACCCGGAGCTGCCGGAGGCCAACGGGCGGATCATGATCGGCCTGAGCGCGCTGCTGGTCGGCGTCCTCGGCCTGGTCCACATCGGCTGCGGCGCTCCCATGATGGGCAGCGGCGCCACCCGGATAAGGGCGGCCGGCGGCATCATCGGCTGGGCCGCCTCCACCCCGATGATGGCCGCCGCCGGGCCCGCGCTCGCGGTGCCGCTGCTCCTGCTGCTGGCGCTCTTCGGCCTGCTGGTGGTCACCGCCACCCCGCTCAACCGGATCCCCGAGCGGCTGCGGTCGGTCGGGGTCCGGCTCGGCGTGGTCGAGCCCCGCCCGCAGGACGGGCCGGCCGACGGGCGCGCGCCGGAGTGGGAGCTGTCCACCGAGCCGCCGGAGGACGCCGACCCCTCGGCGCTGCCCTTCACGGTGGACACCGACGGCGACGGCCCGCCGGACGAGATCGCCGCCCGCCGGCGGCGCCGCCGGCGCAAGCAGTCGGACGAGCCGGAGCCCGCCCCCGCCGTCCCCGACATGTTCGTGAAGGACCCCGAGGACCCGTACGCCACCCGCAACCTCGCCGCCGGGGCCGCCGCCGACCTGGACGGCGCGCTGGTCTACGGCGTGCCCGCCTCCTCGGCGGTGGCGGACATGATGCACCAGGTGCAGGACCGCACAGCCCCGCCGGAGGAGCCGGCCGTCCCGGCCGCCCGCGCCGGCGGCCAGGGGGCGCCCGAGGAGCACGGCCCGGCGCCGGTGCGGATGGAGCAGCTCCAGCTCTCCGGAGACATCACCTACGCGCTGCCCTCCCTCGACCTGCTGGAGCGCGGGGGCCCCGGCAAGACCCGCAGCAAGCTCAACGACGACGTGGTCGCCCAGCTCACCGGCGTCTTCGCCGAGTTCAAGGTGGACGCCCGGGTCACCGGCTTCACCCGGGGCCCGACGGTCACCCGCTACGAGGTCGAGCTCGGCCCCGCCGTCAAGGTCGAGCGGATCACCGCGCTCGCCAAGAACATCGCCTACGCGGTGGCCAGCGCGGACGTGCGGATCATCAGCCCGATCCCCGGCAAGTCGGCGGTCGGCATCGAGATCCCCAACCTCGACCGGGAGATGGTCAACCTCGGCGACCTGCTGCGCTCGCGCGCGGCCGCCGACGACCCGCACCCGATGCTGGTCGGCATGGGCAAGGACGTCGAGGGCCACACCGTGATGGCCAACCTCGCCAAGATGCCGCACATCCTGGTGGCGGGCGCGACCGGCGCGGGCAAGTCCTCCTGCATCAACTGCCTGATCACCTCGGTGCTGGTCCGGGCCACCCCGGACGAGGTCCGGATGGTGCTGGTCGACCCCAAGCGGGTCGAGCTGACGGCCTACGAGGGCATCCCGCACCTGATCACGCCGATCATCACCAACCCGAAGAAGGCCGCCGAGGCCCTCCAGTGGGTGGTGCGCGAGATGGACCTGCGCTACGACGACCTCGCCGCGTTCGGCTTCCGGCACGTGGACGACTTCAACGCGGCGGTGAAGGCCGGCAAGGTCACCCCGCCGCTCGGCAGCGAGCGCGAGCTGACGCCGTACCCGTACCTGCTGGTGATCGTCGACGAGCTGGCCGACCTGATGATGGTCGCCCCGCGCGACGTCGAGGACTCGGTGGTCCGGATCACCCAGCTCGCCCGCGCGGCCGGCATCCACCTGGTGCTGGCGACCCAGCGGCCCTCGGTGGACGTGGTCACCGGTCTGATCAAGGCCAACGTGCCGTCCCGGCTGGCGTTCGCCACCTCGGCGATGGCCGACTCCCGGGTCATCCTGGACCAGCCCGGCGCGGAGAAGCTGATCGGCAAGGGCGACGCGCTCTTCCTCCCGATGGGCGCCAGCAAGCCGATCCGGATGCAGGGCGGGTTCGTCACCGAGGCGGAGATCGCCGCCGTGGTCCAGCACTGCAAGGACCAGCTGGCGGCCGCCTACCGGGACGACGTGACCGTTGGCGGCGGGCCGAAGAAGGAGATCGACGAGGAGATCGGCGACGACCTCGACCTGTTGATCCAGGCGGCCGAGCTCGTCGTCTCCACCCAGTTCGGCTCCACCTCGATGCTCCAGCGCAAGCTGCGGGTCGGCTTCGCCAAGGCCGGCCGGCTGATGGACCTGATGGAGTCGCGCGGGATCGTCGGTCCCAGCGAGGGCTCCAAGGCCCGCGACGTGCTCGTCACACCGGACGAGCTGGACGGCATCATCGTGGGAATCCGGGGCTGATCCGGGTGCGCACGGAAGGTGGTCCCCGATCCGGTTCACTCGTTCGGTGGAGGGTAGGCGCGGTGTACGGAACCGAACGGGCGTGCACCGCGTCACACGCCGCAAAGCGGCCTGTGTGCACGGCCCCCGCCCGCGCTGATGCCAGGTCAGCGCGGGAGCGGGCCCCGGCCCGGACCGGTCCGCGCATTCGGTCCTATTCCGCTTGAGAAACGATCCGCCCGCGCCCCTAGACTGTTCTCCAGCAGGTGGCCATCCGCTCGAAAGGCGTGCCCCGTGACCATCGGCAAGTCCCCCGACCGCGAGAACGCCCCGTCGTCCGCCCACCCGGCCGGTGACGCGGAGCACGCGGCCGATGCCCCGAGCATCGGCCGGGTGCTGTCCGTCGCCCGGATCGACGCCGGACTCACGGTGGATCAGGTGAGTACCAGCACCCGGGTCCGGGTGCCCATCGTGCATTCCATCGAGGAGGACGACTTCGGCCGCTGCGGCGGCGATTTCTACGCCCGTGGCCATATCCGCGCGATCGCCCGCGCGGTCGGCGTGGACGGCGAGGAGCTCGTCGCCCGCTACGACGCCGCGCACGGCGGCGCCCCGGCCCAGCGGCGTCCGGCCCAGCTGCTGGACACCGGGCCGATCAAGGTCACCGACCGCCGCCGGCCGAACTGGACGGCCGCCATGGTCGCCGCGATCGTCGCCGTGGTCGCCCTGATCGGCTTCAACCTGGTCAGCGGCAAGACGGGCGGCTCGACCACCGGCTCCGCCAGTGCGCCGCTGCCCAGCGGCTCCGGCACCGGCTCGGTGGCCCCGGCGCCCTCGCCCAGCGTGCAGCCGCCCGCCCCGGCGCCCAGCGTCGCGGCGATCGCCGCCGCCCCGGCCGACAAGGTCACCGTGAAGCTGGTCGCCGAGAAGGACACCAGCTGGGTGTCCGCACTGGACGGCACCGGAAAGTCGCTGTTCCAGAACAACATCGCGGAGGGTCAGGACCAGACCTTCACCGACCCCAAGCAGATCAAGCTGGTGATCGGCAACGCCGGGGCCGTGCACGTGTACGTCAACGGCAAGGACCTCGGTCCGGCGGGCAAGAACGGCCAGGTGGTGCACGTCACGTACACCCCCGGCGACCCGCAGGCTGGCTGACCACGACGGGGTCGGGGCCCGGCGGAAGGCCGGCAAAGCGAGGCGCGCGGCCTCCGGGGCGAACGGCACCGGGGGCCGCGCGTTAATCTTGGCCCTATGCCTGAACGCCGTACTGTCGCCCTTGTCACGCTCGGATGCGCCCGCAACGAGGTGGACTCCGAGGAACTCGCCGGGCGACTGGAGGCCGACGGCTGGTCCCTGGTCGACGATGCCGCCGAAGCCGATGTCGCCGTCGTGAACACCTGCGGCTTTGTCGAGGCCGCCAAGAAGGACTCCGTCGACGCCCTGCTGGAGGCCAACGACCTCAAGGGGCACGGCCGCACCCAGGCCGTCGTCGCGGTCGGCTGTATGGCCGAGCGGTACGGCAAGGAGCTGGCCGAGGCCCTGCCCGAAGCGGACGGGGTGCTCGGCTTCGACGACTACGCCGACATCTCCGACCGCCTGCAGACCATCCTCTCCGGCGGCCACCACGCCTCGCACATCCCGCGCGACCGCCGCAAGCTGCTGCCGCTGAGCCCGGTCGAGCGCCAGGCCGCGGCCGCCGAGGTCGCGCTGCCCGGCCACGGCGCCCCCGAGGACCTCCCGGCGGGCCTCGCGCCCGCCTCCGGCCCGCGCACCCTGCGCAAGCGGCTGGACGACAGCCCGGTCGCCTCCGTGAAGCTCGCCTCCGGCTGCGACCGGCGCTGCTCCTTCTGCGCCATCCCGGCCTTCCGCGGCTCGTTCATCTCCCGCCGCCCCTCCGACGTCCTGCACGAGGCCCAGTGGCTGGCCGGCGAGGGCGTCCGCGAGGTCGTCCTGGTCAGCGAGAACAACACCTCGTACGGCAAGGACCTCGGCGACATCCGGCTGCTGGAGACGCTGCTCGGCGGGATCTCCGAGATCGAGGGCGTCGAGCGGGTCCGGGTCTCCTACCTGCAGCCCGCCGAGATGCGCCCCGGCCTGATCGACGCGATGACCGGCACCGCCGACGTGGTGCCGTACTTCGACCTGTCCTTCCAGCACTCCGCGCCCGCCGTGCTGCGCCGGATGCGCCGCTTCGGCTCCACCGACCAGTTCCTGGAGCTGCTCGGGACGATCCGCGGCAAGGCCCCGCAGGCCGGCGCGCGGTCCAACTTCATCGTCGGCTTCCCCGGTGAGACCGAGGAGGACTTCGCCGAGCTGGAGCGCTTCGTCACCAACGCCGGCCTGGACGCGATCGGCGTCTTCGGCTACTCCGACGAGGACGGCACCGAGGCCGCGACCTTCGACGGCAAGCTGCCCGAGGACGTGGTGGCGGACCGGCTCGACCGGCTGACCCGGCTCGCCGAGGAGATGACCGCCCAGCGGGCCGAGCAGCGGATCGGCACCGAGGTCGAGGTGCTGATCGAGTCCGTGGAGGGCGACCTGGTCGAGGGCCGCGCCGCCCACCAGGCCCCCGAGACGGACGGCCTCACCGCGCTCACCGGCGTCGAGAACCCCGAGATCGGCCAGTTCTACCGGGCCCGGGTGGTCGCCAGCGAGGGCGTCGACCTGGTCGCCGAGGCGCTGGAGCAGGTCCGGGTGCCCAGGCTCGCGGGGGCCCAGGCCGCGGGAGCCGGGGAATGACCAAAGGGCCCGGCGCCCCGACCGCGGCCCACCCGGGCAGACCGGAGGCCGAGGTGCCCGCGGCGCCGGGCATCTGGAACATCGCGAACATGCTCACGATGCTCCGGCTGCTGCTGGTGCCGGTCTTCGTCGCGCTGCTCTTCGCCGACGGCGGCCACGACCCGAAGTGGCGCGCGGTCGCCTGGGCCTCCTTCGCCGTCGCGATGATCACCGACCTCTTCGACGGCGAGCTGGCCCGCCGCAAGGGTCTGGTCACGGACTTCGGCAAGATCGCCGACCCGATCGCCGACAAGGCGATCATGGGCTCGGCGCTGATCGGCCTGTCGATCCTGGGCGACCTGCCGTGGTGGGTCACGGTGGTGATCCTGGCGCGCGAGCTCGGCATCACGCTGATGCGGTTCTGGGTGATCCGGTACGGGGTGATCCCGGCCAGCCGGGGCGGCAAGCTGAAGACGCTCACCCAGGGCATCGCGGTGGGCATGTACGTGCTGGAGCTGACCGGCTGGCTGGCCACCGCGCGGGCCGTGCTGATGGCGCTGGCGGTGCTGCTGACCGTGGGCACCGCGCTGGACTACGTCGGACAGGCGCTGCGACTGCGCCGCGAGGGGCTGGCCGCGGCGCGCGCCGGCCGGTGAAGGGGGATCCAGGGGTGGACGGGGTGGACACGGCAGGCGCGGGGGCGGTGACCGGCACGGGGGGCGTGCCGGAGGGGGCCGACTACGAGCTGGCCGCGCGGGCGCACGCCGTGCTGCGCGGGGAGGGCAGCACCCTGGCGGTCGCCGAGTCGCTCACCGGCGGCCTGCTGGCCGCCGTGCTGGTGGACGTCCCCGGGGCGTCCCGGACCTTCCGGGGGTCGGTCACCGCGTACGCGACCGAGCTGAAGGCCTCGGTGCTCGGCGTCGACGAGGGACTGCTGGCCGTCCACGGGCCGGTCCACCCGGTGGTGGCGCGGCAGATGGCCGAGGGGGTGCGGCGGCTGCTGGGCGCCACGTACGGGCTCGCGACGACCGGGGTGGCCGGGCCGGAGCCGCAGGACGGGCAGCCGGTGGGCACGGTACACCTCGCCGTCGCCGGTCCGGGGGGAAGTCTGGTCAGTTCGCCACGGCTGTCGGGGGAGCGTGCCACAATCCGTCACGGAGCGGTGACCGCCGCTCTGGAGCTGCTCGTCGGGCGGCTTCCGTCCGGTGCGGACACGCACTGACCCCGTCGTCCACCTGCGGCCGGTCCAGCACGTCACCGCCGCGGCAGGACGCCAGGAGAGACCGCCTACCCAAGATCTCCACCGAACCGAGATCTGCCGAGCTGGCGTACGGGTATGGCACAGCTGGAGGATCGTGTTACATCGGAGGGCCTGGTTGGGCAGAAACCAGGTGGCGAAGGAATGGCGCAGCGGTGGCCGGGTGCCGCGCGGAGGGCACGACGAGGGGCTCGACGGCCCGGGTGCGGCACCGAAAATGGGGAGGGGACAGCCTTGCAGCCCAGAGTGAACACGACCATGGTCCCCGCACGCGAAGCGGGCAAGGCGGTACGGTGGGGGCGTGACATCTCGATCCGCAGTCCGAGGAGGGAGGCACCGATGATCCTGCTTCGTCGCCTACTGGGCGATGTACTGCGTCGGCAGCGCCAGCGCCAGGGCCGCACACTCCGCGAGGTGTCGGCAGCCGCCAGGGTTTCGCTCGGTTACCTCTCCGAGGTCGAGCGGGGGCAGAAGGAGGCCTCCTCGGAGCTGCTCTCCGCCATCTGCGACGCACTCGACGTGCGGATGTCCGAGGTCATGCGCGAGGTCAGCGACGAACTGTCGCTCGCCGAACTTGCGGCGATGGCCACCCTCTCCGAAGGTGAACTGCTGAGGCCGGTACTCGAACCGGTACCGCTGCCCGCCCCCGGCACCGACCGGGCGAACCTCTCGCCCAAGGCCGCCGCGATGGACGTGGTCGCCGCCTGACTCCGGCCTCGACTCCCGGGCGCCTGGTGCCCGGGGCGAGCGAAGGAGGCGGTCGTGCGAAGAGCTGCGGTGGTGTACACCGAGGCCCGAATACGCCTGGGACGCCTGGTGTCCCGACGGCGGTTGCCTCCCCGGTGGGTCCGATCGGTCCTCCTGGTGCCGGCGGGTGCGCTCGGCTGGTGGCTGCTGGTCGCCCGGGGGCCGCTGCCGGACGGTGCCGCGCTGGGTCTGCTCGCGGCCGGCGGCTGGGGGCTCGGTCTGATCCCGGTCCACGCCGACTGGAGAGCGACCGGACCGCGGAGCCGAACGGGTGAGGGCATGGTCCGGGTGGAGGCGGAGCCTCCGATCGGGTGACGGAGCCGTCGGACCTCCGGTGGCAGCACCGTGGCAGCACCCGGGTGACAGGACCGAGGACGCGACGGGACACGAACGAAGGACGAAGGCCGCGGGGCCGGTGGGACCGGCCCGGCGGCCTTCGCCGTGTCTCAGGGCCGCAGCCGCAGCCCGCGCGGGGTGGCGTGGAACCCGGCCTCCTCCAGGGCGGCGCCGAGGTCCGAGCCGAGGGCGGGCTCGCCGTTGGCCCGCTCGATGGTGACGCTGCCGAGCGCACCCTGGCGGACCGCCGAGGCGAGCGCCGAGGCGGCCAGTGCGCGGGCGCCGTCCGCCTGCGGCCAGGCCAGCAGGGACTTGCCGCCGCGCTCCACGTAGAGGGCCAGCTCGCCGTCGACCAGGACCACCAGGGCGCCGGCCTTGCGCCCCGGCCGGTGGGCCCGGGCCTCCTTGGCACCCGGGGAGGTGGGCGGATCGGGCCAGGGCAGCGCGGCGCCGTAGGCGTTCGCCGGGTCGGCGGCGGCCAGCACCAGCAGCTGGGGCGGCTCGGCCGTCGGGCCGGCCGGCCACTCGGTGGGCCTGGTCCGCTCCAGCCGCCCGCTGACCGAGCGCAGCCGGTCCGCGGCGCCCTCCATGGCGAACTGGGCGCCGCCGAGGCCCTCCACGAAGTAGCCCCGGCGGGTCCGGCCGCGCTCCTCCATGGCGGCCAGCACCCGGTAGACGCCGGCGAAGCCGCCGGGCACCCGCTCGGCGGCCACCGCGCCCCGGGTCAGCAGGCCGTGCCGGTCCAGCAGGCTCTGGGCCTGGGCGGTGGCCCGTGCGGTCGGCTCGGCGGTGAGGGCGGGCAGCAGCGACCAGCGGCCGGCCGCCGTCGGCGGGCCGCTGCGCAGGCCGGCGGCGCCCGTTCGGCCGAAGGGGCGGCCGGCGCCGCCGTAGCGGCCGCGCGGGGTGGCCCGGGGTGCGCGGTGGGCGGTGGCGCCCGCCGTCCGGCCGGAGCCGAGCAGGGCGCGCAGCGGCGCGAGGGTGTCGTTGCTGACGTACCCGGCCCAGACCAGGTCCCACAGGGCGTCGACGATCTCCGGTTCGGTGGCCTCGGTGAGCCCCTCGGCGTGCAGCCGGTCGACCAGCTGGCGGAAGAACAGGCCGTAGCCGCCCTCCAGAGCCGCCATCAGGGCGGTGTGCACGGGGGTGACGGCGGGCGGGACGGGCTCGGGGCGCAGCAGGTGGGCGTTCTCGGCGAGGTGCAGGCCGATCCAGCCGTCCTTGCCGGGCAGGGCCCCGGCGCCGGACCAGCCGAGCTCGCCGGCGGCCATCAGCTCGTCCAGCAGGCCGGGCGTGTAGTCGGCGAGGCGGGCGGGCAGGACCAGCTTCTCCAGGGCCGAGGCGGGCAGGGCGGTGCCCTGGAGCTGCTCGACCACCCGGAGCAGGCCGTCGGGGCCGCGCAGCCGGTGGCCGGCCAGGTGCTGCCACTGCGGGAGGAAGGCGGCCAGGGCGCGCGGCGGGACGGCCTCGACCTCCTGGCGCAGGGCGGCCAGTGAGCGGCGTCGCAGTCGGCGCAGCACCTCGGCGTCGCACCACTCGACGGTGGCGGTGTGGCCCTCGACCGGCCGGAACTCGCCCTGGACGAGGCGGCCGGCGGCGGTGAGCCGGTGCAGGGTGCCGGTGACCACGGCGGTGCCGAGGCCGAAGCGCCCGGCGGCCTCGGCGGCGGTGAACGGGCCGTGGGTGCGGGCGTGCCGGGCGAGCAGGTCGCCCAGCGGGTCCTTGACCGGTTCGGTGAAGGCCTCGGGGACGCCGACCGGCAGGGGGGTGCCGAGGGCGTCGCGCAGGCGTCCGGCGTCCTCGACGGCGGCCCAGCGCTGTTCGCCGGAGATCCGGACCTGGATGACCCGGCGGGCGGCCTCCAGCTCCAGGGCCCAGAGCGGTTCGGCGCCGCGGGCGGTGAGTTCGGCCTCGGCGAGCGGGCCGAGCAGGCGCAGCGCGTCGGCGACGCCCTCGGCGTCCCTGATCCGGCGCTCGGGCGTGAGGCGCTGGAGTTCGGCCTCCAGCTCGGCGAGCACCCCGGGGTCGAGCAGCTCCCGCAGCTCGGCCTGGCCGAGGAGTTCGGAGAGCAGCCGGGAGTCGAGCGAGAGGGCGGCCGCGCGGCGCTCGGCGAGCGGGGAGTCGCCCTCGTAGAGGAACTGGGCGACGTAGCCGAAGAGCAGGGAACGGGCGAACGGGGAGGGCTCGGAGGTGGTGACCTCGACCAGGCGGACGGCGCGGGACTCCAGATCCCCCATCAGCTCGACCAGGCCGGGGACGTCGAAGACGTCCTGGAGGCACTCCCGGACCGCCTCCAGCACGATCGGGAAGGAGCCGTACTCGGAGGCGACCTCGAGGAGCTGGGCGGCGCGCTGTCGCTGCTGCCAGAGCGGGGTGCGCCGGCCGGGGCTGCGGCGCGGCAGCAGCAGGGCGCGGCCGGCGCACTCGCGGAAGCGGGAGGCGAACAGGGCGGAGCCGCCGACCTGGTCGGTGACCAGCTGTTCGATCTCGGCGGGGTCGAACAGGGCGGCGTCGGCGCCGACCGGTGCGTCGTCCGAGGCCGCCTGGCCGCTCTGCTCCGGATGTTCCGGCTGCTCCGGTCGTTCCGGTGGGAAGTCGAGCAGGTCGGCGTCGGGCAGCCGCAGCACGATGCCGTCGTCGGCGTGCATGACCTGCGGGTCCAGGCCGTGCTTCTCGCGCAGACGGGCGGCGAGGGCGAGCGCCCAGGGGGCGTGCACCTGGGCGCCGAAGGGGGAGTGGATGACGATCCGCCAGTCGCCCAGCTCGTCGCGGAAGCGCTCGACCACGATGGTGCGGTCGTCCGGGAGGTGGCCGCAGGCCGTCCGCTGCCGGGCGAGGTAGTCGAGCAGGTTGCCGGCGGCCCAGTCGTCCAGGCCGGCCGCCCTGAGCCGGGCGGTGGCGGCCTCGGGCTGCAGTGCGCCGAGCTCGCGGGTGAACGCGCCGAGCGCGCGGCCGAGCTCCAGCGGTCGGCCGAGGGTGTCGCCCTTCCAGAACGGGAGCCGGCCGGGGACGCCCGGGGCGGGGGTGACCAGCACCTTGTCGTGGGTGATCTCCTGGATCCGCCAGGAGGTGGTGCCGAGGGTGAAGACATCGCCGACGCGGGACTCGTAGACCATCTCCTCGTCGAGCTCCCCGACCCGGCCGCCGCCCTTCTTCGGGTCCGCGCCGGCGATGAAGACGCCGAACAGGCCGCGGTCGGGGATGGTGCCGCCGGAGGTGACGGCCAGCCGCTGGGCCCCGGGGCGGCCGGTGACGGTGCCGGCCACGCGGTCCCAGACCAGCCGGGGGCGCAGCTCGGCGAAGGCGTCCGAGGGGTAGCGGCCGGCCAGCATGTCGAGCACGGCGTCGAAGGCGGACTGCGGGAGGGTGGCGAACGGCGCCGCCCGGCGGACCAGGGCGAGCAGGTCGTCCACCGGCCAGGCGTCCAGGGCCGTCATGGCGACGAGCTGCTGGGCGAGTACGTCCAACGGGTTGCGCGGGATGCGCAGCGCCTCGATCCGCCCGGACCGCATCCGCTCGGTGACCACGGCGGACTGGACGAGGTCCCCGCGGTACTTGGGGAAGACGACGCCGGTGGAGACGGCGCCGACCTGGTGGCCGGCCCGGCCGACCCGCTGCAGGCCGGAGGCGACCGAGGGCGGGGACTCGACCTGGACGACCAGCTCGACGGCGCCCATGTCGATGCCGAGCTCCAGGCTGGAGGTGGCGACCACGGCGGGCAGCCGGCCGGCCTTCAGCTCCTCCTCGACCAGGGCGCGCTGCTCCTTGGAGACCGAGCCGTGGTGGGCGCGGGCGATGACCGGCGGGGCGCCCTTGGCGACGCCGGACTCGGCCATCAGCTGGGCGGGGGAGTGCGCCTCGGGCAGCGGCTCGCCGGCGGCCCGCTCGTGGGCGATCTCGTTGAGCCGGTTGCAGAGGCGCTCGGCGAGGCGGCGGGAGTTGGCGAAGACGATGGTCGAGCGGTGGGCCTGGACGAGGTCGACGATCCGCTCCTCGACGTGCGGCCAGATGGAGCTCTGCCGGGCCGGGTCGGCGGCCTCGCCGGGGCCGGCCGGGGCGGCGGGCAGGTCGTCCAGGTCGGGGACGGGGACGACCACCGAGAGGTCGAACTCCTTGGCGGAGGGGGGCTGGACGATGGCGGCGCCGCGCTGCGGGCTGAGGAAGCGGGCCACCTCCTCGACCGGGCGGACGGTGGCGGACAGGCCGATCCGGCGGGCGGGCGCGTCGAGCAGCTCGTCCAACCGCTCCAGGCTGAGGGCGAGGTGGGCGCCGCGCTTGGTGCCGGCGACGGCGTGCACCTCGTCCAGGATCACCGTGTCGATGCCGCGCAGGGCCTCGCGGGAGGCGGAGGTGAGCAGCAGGAAGAGTGACTCGGGGGTGGTGATCAGGATGTCCGGGGGGTGGCCGGCGAAGCGGCGGCGGTCGGCGGCGGGGGTGTCGCCGGAGCGGATGCCGACCTCGACCTCGGGCTCGGGCAGGCCGAGCCGGACGGCGGCCTGGCGCAGCCCGGCCAGCGGGGCGCGGAGGTTGCGCTCGACGTCGACCGCGAGGGCCTTGAGCGGCGAGATGTAGAGGACCCGGCAGCGCCGTTTGGGATCGGCCGGGGGAGGGGTGCTGCTGAGCCGGTCCAGGGCGGAGAGGAACGCGGCGAGCGTCTTGCCGGAGCCGGTGGGGGCGACGACCAGGACGTCGGTCTGCCGCTGGATGGCGCGCCAGGCCTCGGCCTGGGCGGTGGTGGGCGCGCTGAAGGCGCCGCTGAACCAGGCCCGGGTGGCCGGGGCGAAGCCGGCGAGCGGGTCGGGCGGCCGGTCGGCCGGCTGCTGGTCTGGGGTGCGGGGCGCCATGCCCCCATGGTGCCGGGTGGCACTGACAACCGTGGGCGGGCGGGGGCGGGCCGGGGCCCTGAAACATCTGGCGTCATTAAAAAAGGCAAAGCAGACAATTCGCTCCTATGGTGATTTCAGACCCGTGATTCCCCCGTGACCCCCGGGGCCCCTCCCGTGGACATCGGGACCGACGAGCGGAGACCGTGCGATGGCGCAGGTGCACCCGTACGGCAGCGGTCCCGGGCACGCCGGTCGGCACGGTGCCCGAGGACCGGTCCGGGCGCTGCTCGCGATGCTGCTCACCGCGCTGGTGGTCGGCGGCGCCGTCCCGTACGTGTCCGGACCGGGCCGGGCCTACCTCAGCTACCTGGTGCTGGCGGACCGGGAGGACGCGGCCGGCGCGGCCCTGGCCGGGGAGCGGACCCGGGAGGCCGGCGGGCAGGTCGTCCAGGAGTACCCGCAGATCGGGGCGGTGCTCGTGTACGCCACCGGCGGCTTCGCCGACAAGGTCCGCGACCGGCCGGGGGTGGCCGCGGTCGGCGCCACCCGGACCGCCCCGGTGCCCAGCCCGCCGCGCCCGCTGGACGGCGCCGGGGACTTCGGTGCGGGCGCCGACCTGGCCCGCGGGGGCGGCAGCGCGGACGGCCGGGCCGGCGCCGACCGGGCGGACGGCAGCGACGACGCGACCGCCACCGTGCCGGACCCGGGCGAGTCCGACGCCTGGAACCTCGCCATGCTCGGGACGGCCGGCCGACCCGCGGGCGACGCGCCCGCCGGGCCGGGAGCCGCCCCCACCGCCACCCTGCTGACCAGCCCCGCCGCCGACCCGGGCGGCTCCTCCACCGAGGCGCTGCGCAAGGTGCTGGTCGCGGTGCTGGACTCCGGCGTCGACGACACCCACCCCGACCTGCGCGCCGCCGTCGACCCGAAGAGCTCGGCCTCCTGCGCCGACGGCCGCCCGGACGCCCGGACCGGAGCGTGGCGGCCCGACCTCGGCGTCAGCGAGAGCGGCCACGGCACCCACGTGGCCGGGATCGTCGGGGCCGCCCGGGACGGGCACGGCGTCAGCGGGGTCGCCCCCGGCGTGCGGATCGCCGCCGTCCGGCTGCTCGGTCCGCTCGGCCAGTACTACGCCGAGAACATCGTCTGCGGCATGCTCTGGGCCACCGACCACGGGGCCAAGGCGATCAACAACAGCTACTTCGCCGACCCGTGGAAGTACAACTGCCCCGAGGACCGCGACCAGGCCGCGCTGACCGCGGCGGTGGCCCGGGCCGCCGACTACGCCCGGCGCCGGGGCGCCGTGGTGGTCGCCTCGGCCGGCAACGACTCCCAGGACCTCGGCGCCGCCCGCACCGACGAGCGCAGCCCCAACGACCGGGTCTCCGGCCCGGCGCAGTCCCGGTACGTCGGGACCGAGTGCGTCCGGCTGCCCGGCGAGCTCCCCGGGGTGGTCACGGTGACCGCCGTCAACCGGGACGGCCGGCCGTCCGGCTACTCCAACTACGGGCGGGGCAGGGTCTCGCTGGCCGCTCCCGGCGGGGACCCGGACGGCGGCGCCGAGGGGGCGGTCGTCTCCGACTGGCCCGGCGGCCAGTACGCGGCGCTGGCCGGCACCTCGATGGCCGCCGCCCACGTCACCGGCGCGGTCGCGGTGGCGGCGGCGCTCCACCCGGACTGGGGCTCGGACCGGCTCGCGGCGCTGCTGGCCACCACCGCGTCGGCGGCCTGCCCGCCCGGTCCGTACGCCTGCGGGGACCGCCAGTACTACGGGGCCGGGACGCTCGCCCTCCCGCGCTGACCCTGCGGCGCCGGCTCTGCGCGCCGACCCGGCCGGCGTGGCCCGGGCGCGGAAGACCCGGTGACGGAAAACCCGGTGACGGACGGTCCGGGGTGGGCGACGATCGGAGGATGACCGTCTTCCTGACCACCGAGCGGCTGGTGCTGCGCCGCTTCACCGGGGCCGATGTCGACCACCTGGTGGAGCTGGACGGCGACCCCGAGGTGATGCGCTACCTCACCGGCGGCCGGCCCACCCCGCGCGAGGTGGTGGAGCGGGAGCTGCTGCCGCTCTACTTCGCGCACTACCGGCGGTACGGCGACCTCGGCTGGTGGGCCGCCGAGGAGCGGGCGGGCGGGGCCTTCCTCGGCTGGTTCGAGTTCCGGCCGACCGATCCGCAGGACCGGGGCGAGGTCGAGCTCGGCTACCGGCTGCGGCGCCCGGCCTGGGGGAAGGGCTACGCCACGGAGGGCGCGCGGGCGCTGATCCACCGGGGCTTCACCGAGCTGGGGGTGCGGCGGGTGGTGGCTTACACGATGGCGGTCAACGACGGCTCCCGGCGGGTGATGGAGAAGGCCGGGCTCAGCTACGTCCGGACCTTCCACGAGGAGTACCCCGAGCCGGTCCCCGGCACCGAGCTGGGCGAGGTCGAGTACGCGCTGGAGGCTCCGGACCGGCGGCCGGGGGAGGAGTCGTAGGGCGTCCCGGGCCCGGTCCGGGATACTGGTGGGCATGAGGCTGACGGAGTTCTGGCGACGGATGTACGCGCAGTTCGGCGAGGCGTACGCGGAGTCCTTCGCCTCCGATCACGTGATGAGCGAGCTGGGCGGGCGGACGGTGCGCCAGGCCCTGGAGGCGGGCTGGGAGGCCAAGGACGTCTGGCGCGTGGTCTGCGACACCCAGGGCGTTTCGGCGCTGCTGCGCTGAGCCGCCGCCCGTGCGGGACGGGCCCGCGGGCCGGGCCCGGCCGACGCACCCGGGGCCCGGGCGGGTGTCCGGCCGCCGGAGCGCATGGGTGAGACTGTGCGGGTGGAAAGCAGTGCAGAACCCCAGAATCCGGACAGGTCGCCGAAGGTCGCCGAGGGGGCCGCGAGCCCGCCGCCCGCACCGGAGCCGGCCGCGCCCGGCGGCCCCGCCGCACCCGAGGGCCCCTCCGCGCCCGGCGGACTGTGGGGCACCGGGATGCCGCGCTGGCTGCCCCGCGCGATGGTGCTGGCACTGGTCATGGTCGGGCTCTTCCAGCTCGCCGACTGGGCCTTCCACCAGCTGATCGACCTCTTCGTGATGCTGCTGGTGGCCTTCTTCCTCTCGCTGGCGCTGGAGCCGGCGGTCGACCGGATGGCGGCCCGGGGCGTGCGCCGGGGCGTCGGCACCTTCCTGGTCTTCGTCGCGGTGGTGGTCGCGGTGGCCGGCTTCCTCGCCGCGCTCGGCACCCTGCTGGTCGACCAGGTCGCCAAGATCGCGGGGGACCTGCCGCACCTGCTCGACAACCTGATCCACTGGATCAACCGGACCTTCCACCAGGACCTCTCGCTCGACGAGCTGCAGAAGAAGCTGCTCAAGGACTCGGGCGCCATCGAGACCTACGCCCAGCAGGCCGCCGACAACATCTGGGGGGTCTCCTCCACCCTGATCGGCGGGCTCTTCCAGGCCTTCACGGTCGGCCTGTTCACCTTCTACTTCACCGCCGACGGGCCCCGGGTGCGCCGGACGGTCTGCTCGCTGCTGCCGCCCGCCAAGCAGGCCGAGGTGCTGCGGGCCTGGGAGATCGCGCTCGCCAAGACCGGTGGCTACCTCTACTCGCGGGCGCTGCTCGCGGTGGTCTCGGCGCTGGCGCACTGGGTGATGTTCGCGGTGCTGGACCTGCCGTACGCGGCCGCGCTGGCGGTCTGGGTGGGCGTCATGTCGCAGTTCGTGCCGACCATCGGCACCTACATCGCGGGCGCGCTGCCGGTGCTGGTCGCGCTGACCGTGGAGCCGATGGACGCGCTCTGGGTGCTGGTGTTCGTGGTGGTCTACCAGCAGATCGAGAACTACCTGCTGCACCCGAGGATCACCGCGAGGACGGTGGACGTGCACCCGGCGGTGGCGTTCGGCTCGGTGATCGCGGGCGCCGCGCTGCTCGGCGCGGTCGGCGCGCTGATCGCCATCCCGGCCGCGGCCACCCTGCAGGGGTTCGTCGGGACCTACGTGCGCCGCTACGAGGTGGCCACCGACCCGCGGATCGACCGGGGCGCGCAGCGGCGGGCCCGCCGCGAGCTGCGCCGGGAGGCGGCGCGCCGACTGCGGCGGATGGTCGGCGCGGGTTCGGAACCGCGTTCCGGTGCAGGCCGGGGGCCGGATGACGAGGACGGGAAGAAGTAGCTCGAACGGGTCGGGCTTGAATCGAACAAGTGTTCTTTGTACTCTCCGGCCAAGAGTTCTCCACAGGCCGAGCCCGGTCGGGGCCGATTGTCGGTGGGACGCGCTAGCGTCGAGGACGATGAAGCGCACAGCACAGAACCCGAGGGTGGAAGCCATGGCAGGTACGGACCGCGAGAAGGCCCTTGAGAACGCACTCGCCCAGATCGAGCGGCAGTTCGGCAAGGGCTCGGTGATGCGCCTGGGCGAGAAGGCCAACGAGCCGATCGAGGTGATCCCCACCGGATCCACCGCCCTGGACGTCGCCCTCGGTGTCGGCGGCATCCCGCGCGGCCGGGTGGTCGAGATCTACGGCCCGGAGTCCTCGGGCAAGACCACGCTGACCCTGCACCTGGCGGCCAACGCCCAGCGGGCCGGCGGCACGGTCGCGTTCGTCGACGCGGAGCACGCGCTCGACCCCGAGTACGCCAAGAAGCTCGGCGTGGACACCGATGCCCTGCTGGTCAGCCAGCCCGACACCGGTGAGCAGGCGCTGGAGATCACCGACATGCTGATCCGCTCCGGCGCGGTCGACCTGATCATCATCGACTCCGTCGCGGCGCTCGTCCCGCGCGCGGAGATCGAGGGCGAGATGGGCGACTCGCACGTCGGTCTGCAGGCCCGCCTGATGAGCCAGGCGCTGCGCAAGATCGCCGGTGCGCTGAACCAGTCGAACACCACCGCGGTGTTCATCAACCAGCTGCGCGAGAAGATCGGCGTGATGTTCGGCTCGCCGGAGACCACGACCGGTGGCCGCGCGCTGAAGTTCTACGCCTCGGTCCGACTGGACATCCGCCGGATCGAGACCCTGAAGGACGGCACCGAGGCGGTCGGCAACCGCACCCGCGTCAAGGTCGTCAAGAACAAGGTCGCCGCGCCGTTCAAGCAGGCCGAGTTCGACATCCTCTACGGCGTCGGCATCAGCCGCGAGGGCGGCCTGATCGACATGGGCGTCGAGCACGGCTTCATCCGCAAGTCGGGTGCCTGGTACACCTACGAGGGCGACCAGCTGGGCCAGGGCAAGGAGAACGCCCGCAACTTCCTGCGCGACAACCCGCAGCTCGCCGACGAGATCGAGCGGAAGATCAAGGGCAAGCTCGGCATCGGGCCGAAGCTGGAGGAGCCGGCCGAGGGTGAGGCGTCGACGTCGGCGCCGGCCGTCGAGGGCGGCGCCAAGCCGATCACCGCGACCGCGGCCAAGACGGCCGCGGCGAAGAAGACGGCGGCGGCCGCCAAGGCCTGAGCCGTTGATGCAGCACGACAGGGGACCGGGCACCGGCCCGGCGGATCCGGACGACGGCGACGACTTCGGGCCGCCGGACTGGTTCGCGGCCGTGGCCGAGCCGGAGCCCGCGCACGGGGCGGCGCGCGGGGTGGAGACGGTGGGCGACGGGCTCGGGCTGGTGTCCGCGTCCGAGCTGCCCACGGGTCGGCGCCGGCGGCGTTCGGCGCTGATCGAGGAGGCAGCCCCCGGAGACGGTGGCGAGGCGGCCGGTCACGGGGGTGCGGCCGCCTCCGCCTCCCCTGCCAGGGCGTCCGCGCGGCGGGCCCGGGCCCGGGCGGGGCGCGAGGAGTCGGACGGCCTCGCGGCCGACGGCCCGGCCGGCCGGTCGACGGGCAGGACCCGGCGGGCCGGTGGGCGCGGCGGGACCGACGGGACCGACGGGACCGGTACGGCGAAGGCGGCCCGGGGATCCGGTCCGGCCGGCGCGCAGGTGTCCGCCGATCCCGAGGCGCAGGCCCGGGACATCTGCCTGCGGCTGCTCACCGGTGCGGCCAAGAGCCGTAAACAGCTGGCCGACGCCCTGCGCAAGCGGGAGATCCCGCACGAGGCCGCCGAGGCGGTCCTCGACCGGCTGGAGGAGGTCGGGCTGATCGACGACGCGGCCTTCGCCCGGGCCTGGGTCGAATCCCGGCACGCCGTCCGGGGCCTGTCCCGGCGCGCCCTGGCCCAGGAGCTGCGGACCAAGGGGGTGGCCGCCGAGCTGGTCGAGCAGGCCGTCGCGCAGCTCGACCAGGACGACGAGACCGAGGCGGCCCGGGCCCTGGTCGAACGCAAGCTGCGGGTGACCAGGGGGTTGGAGCGCCAGGCGCGGATGCGCCGGCTGGTCGGCGTGCTGGCCCGGCGCGGCTACTCCGAGGGCCTGGCCTTCCGCGTCGTCCGCGAGGCCCTGGACGAGGAGGCCGCCGGATTCGGCCCGTACGCGGACCTCCACGCGGACTTCCACGCGGACTTCCACGGGGGCGGAGACGGCCGGAACGGACCGGACGGGAGCGGAGAGGACGTGGACGGACCATCCGTCGACGGGTGGGAGTGACGGAGGTCCGGTGCGGGAGTTCGCCAACCCCCGGCCCAGTCTTGACCGTTTCGTAACCTGCGCTTAGCCTCGCACTCAGTGCGGGAGCACGTCGCTCACGTGTCACCAGGCCTCGGGCAGGCATGTGCGGGCCCGGTCGCGGTCGGTCCCGGCGGGCGTGCCGCGCAGGGACGGGGAGTGGGCAGGATGAGGATCGCGCTGAGCGCCGGATCGGTTGCCTCCCTGCTGGCCGTGGGCGTGCTGATCGCCGTCCTGGCCGTGACCTGGCTGATGGTCAGACGCCTGCAGGCCGCCCAGCGGCGCTCCGCCGCCGAGACCGAGCGGGCCCGGACCTGGGCCGAGGAGCAGGCCGCGCAGCTGCGCGCCGAGCTCGACCGGCGCGAGGAGCGGCTGTCCGAGGAGCTGCGCCGGCTGCGCGCCCAGGAGGAGGAGCTCGCCGAGCGGTCCGCGGAGGTGGAGCGGGCCCGCCGGGAGGCCGCCGAACTGGTCGACCGCCGGGCCGGAGCCCTGGAGCGGGCGGCCGGTCTGACCTCCGGTCAGGCGCGGGCCGAACTCGTCCGGGCGGCAGAGTCGGAAGCCCGCCGGGAGGCCGCCGTCACCGTCCGGGAGATCGAGCGCGCGGCCAAGGAGGAGGGCGAGCAGCGTGCCCGGGGGATCGTCGCGGGGGCGATCCAGCGGTTGGCCGCCGAGCAGACCGCCGAGACGGCGGTGTCGGTGTTCCGGCTGCCCAACGAGGAGATGAAGGGCCGGATCATCGGCCGTGAGGGCCGCAACATCCGGACCTTCGAGGCCGTCACCGGCGTCAATCTGATCATCGACGACACCCCGGCCTCGGTGCAGCTGTCCTGCTTCGACCCCGTCCGGCGGGAGACCGCCCGGCTCACCCTGGAACAGCTGGTCGAGGACGGCCGGATCCACCCGGTGCGGATCGAGCACGTCCACGAGCGCAGCCGCGAGGAGGTCGAGCGGCGCTGCGTCCGGGCCGGTGAGGACGCGCTGCTGGCCGCGCGGCTCGGCGGGATGCACCCGGAGCTGGTCCGCACCCTCGGCACGCTGCGCTACCGGGCCTCGTACGGGCAGAACGTGCTCGGCCACCTGGTGGAGTCCGCGCACCTGGCCGGGATGATGGCGGCCGAGCTGGGGGTGGACCCGGAGCCGGTGCGGCGAGCGGCGCTGCTGCACGACATCGGCAAGGCGATGACGCACGAGGTCGAGGGCAGCCACGCCGCGATCGGGGCGGAGTTCGCCCGGCGGCACGGGGAGCCGGCGGACGTGGTGCACGCGATCGCGGCGCACCACGGCGAGGTCGAGCCGAGGACGGTCGAGGCGGTGCTGACCCAGGCCGCCGATGCCTGTTCGGGCGGGCGGCCGGGGGCGCGCAAGGAGTCGCTGGAGGTCTACGTCCGCCGCTTGGAGCGGCTGGAGGAGATCGCCCGGGCGCACGACGGGGTGGCCGCGGTCTACGCGATGCAGGCCGGCCGCGAGGTGCGGGTGATGGTCCGGCCGGAGGTGGTGGACGACCTCGGGGCACAGGTGATCGCCCGCGAGGTCGCCAAGCAGGTGGCGCAGGAGCTGACCTATCCCGGCCAGATCCGGGTGACGGTGGTGCGGGAGAGCCGGGTCACCGAGGTGGCCCGCTAGGTTCGGCGGCCGGCTCGGGCTGCGGCTCCGGCTCGGGATCGGCGACGGCCTCCGCCGGGCCGGAGAGCGGCACCGGTCCGCCGCGGGCCCGGTCGGCGAGCTCCTGGAGGTCCTCGGCGGCCGCGCCCTGGGTGATGCCGACCAGGTGGCCGTCCGGGCGGATCAGCAGCACGGTGTGCGGTCCGGCGCCCGGGTACTCCTCGGTGACCAGCACCTCGGCGGGTACCGGCAGCGCGGCGGCGACCTCGGCGAGCCTGGGCATCAGCCCGGCGCCCAGCCAGTGCTCGGCCGACCAGACGGCGGTGCCGGGGGCGACCAGCAGCAGCAGGAAGGTGGCGCCGAGCCGGGCGTGCAGCTGGTCGGGGGTGCCGTCGGTGGAGAGCACCGGGACGTCCGGGACGAGCACCCCGGGGGCGGTGGCGGGCAGCAGCTCGCTGAGCGAGGTGGTGGTGCGGCCGCTGCGCTGCACCGGCACCCGGCCGGGGACGCCGGAGGGCGCCGCCGGGTAGGCGGGGGCGCCGCCGAAGCGGCCGGTGCCCAGCTGGCCGTCGGCGAGCATCGGGGCGTGCTTGCGGAACGAGCCGGTGAGCAGCGAGCGGCGGGTGGCCTGCCAGCCGCGCAGCGGGCGCAGCAGCGGCATGGCCTGGTCGACGGCGCGCAGCCGGGCGCCGACCGCGCCGCGCCGCTCGGCCTCGTAGCCGTCGAGCAGGGAGCCGCCGGGCTGGGGGCCGCCGGAGTGGAGGTGCCAGGCGAGGGCGAGGCGCCAGGCGAGGTTGTCGGCGTCGCGCAGCCCGTCGGCGAGGTTCTGCATGCCCAGGGCGCCGTGCAGGTGCGCGGCGTCGCCGGCGAGGAAGCAGCGGCCGCTGCGGAAGCGGGCGGCGAGGCGCTGCTGGGCGGTGTGGTCGGCGGCGGCGAGCAGCTCGTGGCGGGGGAGTTCGCCGCACCAGCCGGTGAGGGTGGCGGTGACCCGGGTGAGCAGGGTGTCGCCGGTGACGATGCCGGGCCAGGTGGCGTGCGGGTCGACCGCTTCGGTGGGGGCCGGCCGGCCGGGGGGCAGCCGCCAGTCGAGGCGCCAGACGCCGTCCGGCAGCGGGCGGGCGGAGGCCTCGCGGTCGCCGCGCCACGGGGGCTCGCGGTGCAGCCGGGCCTCGGTGAAGGGCAGGTCGACGCGGACGGTGGCGATGGCGTTGCGGTCCACGGCGGGGCGGCCGGGGAAGCGGATCTTCAGCAGCTTGCGGACGGCGGAGCGGGCGCCGTCGCAGCCGACCAGGTGGCTGCCGCGCCACCAGGTCTCGGTGCCGTCCTGCGGGTTGCGGGTGCGGACGCTGACGCCGCCGCGGTCCTGTTCGAGTTCGGTGACCCGGTTCAGCGGGACGAGCCTGACCAGCGGGGTGCCGGTCAGGGCGTCGCGCAGGCCGCGCTGGAGGCGGTGCTGGGGCAGGTGGAGGGCCGGGGCGTCGGCGAGGTCGATCCGCAGGACCTCCTGGCGGCGGCGCCAGATGGTGAAGGCGTCCCAGCGGGCGGAGTCCGAGGCGGCCCGGGGGTAGCCGATCCGGGTCAGGAAGGCGGCGGTGTCGGAGCCGAGGACGACGCTGCGAGGGCCCTCGGGGCAGAGCCCGGAGCCCTCGTCCAGGACGATGGTCGGCACCTCGTGCCGGGCGAGCGCGAGGGCCAGGGCCAGACCGACCGGTCCGGCCCCGACCACGATCACCGGGTCCATGCCGGGACCTCCGGGCATGGCCGGGCCGACGAGGGGGCGTCATATGCCGCGAGGATGGTCCCGGGTGGTGTCACGAAGAGCAATGCAACAGTTCACCTGCGTGTGCGTCAAGCAGCAGCCGATGTGCGCCGGTTCGCGCCGCGGCGGCCGCGTGCCTCGATCCACTGGGCGAGCGCGGTGAGCAGGAGGCACATCGCGATGTAGATCGGCCCGATCACCAGGACGGCGGGGATGTAGGGGAAGCCCGCGGCGTTGATCGGCTGGCTGGCGATCTTCTTGCCGATGTACAGCAGCTCGGAGTAGGTGATGACGAAGCCGAGCGAGGTGTCCTTCAGGGTGACGACCAGCTGGCCGATCATCGCGGGCAGCATCGAGCGAACCGCCTGGGGTACCAGGATGGTGGTCATCACCTGGGTCTTGCGCAGGCCGATCGCGTAGGCGGCCTCGCCCTGGCCGCGCGGGACGGCGTTGACCCCGCTGCGGATGATCTCGGCCTGGACCGAGCCGTTGTACAGGGTGAGCCCGAGCACCAGGGCCCACATCGGCTCCTTGGCGAAGAGCGAGTAGTAGAGCGCGACGATCAGGATCAGCAGCGGCATCGCCCGGAAGAACTGGACGAAGGAGACGCTCGCCCAGCGCACCGGCTTGTGGTCGGAGAGCTGCCCGGCCGCGAGGAGTGCGCCGAGCGTGAGCGAGAGCACCGCGGCCAGCCCGAAGGCCTCCAGGGTGGCCAGCAGGCCGTCGACGATCTGCTGCTGGACGGTGTTGTACTGGAAGACCTCCCAGAGCTGGGAGTCGAACTGCCCGTTGTCGGCGAGGGCCGCGACGGCGTACCAGAGCAGTCCGGCGATGCCGACCAGCGAGAGCACGCCGAACAGCCGGTAGCGGGCCCGGGCGCGCGGGCCGGGGGCGTCGTACAGGACGCTGGCCGTGGCGGTACGGGTGAACAGGGAGCTCATGCGCCCGCCTCGCTTCGCTCGGCGGAGGCCTTCGCCAACGCGCGCCTTTCCATGGTTCGTTCGCTCCGCTCTCTCATCGGGCCACCGCCAGCCGGTCTTCCAGGAAGCGGAACAGCAGGGCGACGGTGGCGCTGATCACCAGATAGGCGCAGGCCACCCAGAAGAAGATCGCGAAGATCGAGTAGCCGCGCTCGGAGAGGGTCTGCTGCACGCTGTACAGCTCGGGGACGCTGAACGCGCCGGCGATCGCCGAGTTCCTCGGCAGCGCGATGAAGACGCTGCTCATCGGTGCCAGCACGGTGCGGGCCGCCTGCGGCAGGACCACCTGGCCGAGGGTCTGGCCGAAGGTCATGCCGAGGCTGCGGGCGGCCTCCGCCTGGCCGAGCGGCACGGTGTTGATGCCGGAGCGCAGCACCTCGCAGACGAAGGCGGCGGTGTAGCTGCCGAGCGCCAGCACCGCGAAGGCGAGGTGGCTGAAGTGCACGCCCAGCGCCGGCAGCCCGAAGGCGACGGCGAAGAACAGGACGGTCAGCGGGGTGTTGCGGAAGAGCGTCACCCAGGCGGTGCCGAAGCCGCGCAGCGCCGGGATGGGGGAGACCCGGAAGGCCGCCAGCAGGGTGCCCAGCAGCAGGGCGAGCAAAGCGCTGAGCGCACTCAGCTCGATCGTCTGCAGGAAACCGTCGCGGAACAGCGCGAAGTTGCCGTCCTCGAACAGTATGCCCATCCGGCGGCCCTCCTCTCAGAAGTGGTCAGAATCGGTCAGGCGAGTGATCAGTAGCGGTCGAGGGCCGGCGGCTCGGGGGCCGTCGAACCGGACAGGCCGAGGGTGGCGTCGTACGCCTTCTTCCAGTCGCCGTTGTCCTGGTGCGCCTTGATGGCGTTGCTGATGGCGTCCCGCAGCACCTTGTCGTCCTTGTTCAGGCCGACGCCGTAGTTCTCCTTGGTGAACGGCTTGCCGACCACCTTGAGCTTGGGGGCGAACTTGGAGGCGTAGCCCTTGAGGATGGCGTCGTCGGTGGTGACCGCGTCGACCTCGCCGGAGAGCAGCTTCTCGACGCAGGCCGAGTAGGTGTCGAACTGGGTGATCTTCGGCGAGTACTGCTGGATGTTCTTGATCGACGTCGAGCCGGTCGCGGTGCAGACGTTCTTGCCGTTGACCGACTCCGGGCCGGTGATCGAGGTGTTGTCCGACTTCACCAGGAAGTCCTGGCCGGCGATGAAGTACGGGCCGGCGAAGGAGACCGTCTTCTTGCGCTCGTCGTTGATGCTGTAGGTGCCGACGTAGTAGTCGATCTGGCCGTTGGAGATGGCCGGTTCGCGCTGCGAGGAGACCAGGGTCTGCCACTTGATCTGCTGCGGGGTGAAGCCGAGGTCGGCCGCGACCATCTTGGCGATCTCGATGTCGAAACCGCTGCGGTCGCCGCTGGCGAGGTCCTCGAAGCCGAGGAACGGCTGGTCGGACTTGGCGCCGATGATCAGCTGGCCGCGCTTCTTGGCCTCGGTGAAGGTCGGCGAGTCCAGCTTGACGTCGGTCTTGACCGTGTAGGTCGGCAGCTTGGGGGCGTTGCCGGCGCTCGCGGCGGAGTCGCCGGGCGTGCCGTCCTTACCGCAGGCGGCGGTCGCGGTGAGCGCGATGGCACAGAGCGCGACGGCGAAGGTGCGACGAGTCCTCATGAGGGTAGCTCTCCTGGGGCTGGGCCACGGGTCAACCGGGCTCTGGCGTCTTGGCGTTGCGGGCACGGATCCGGGCGGGTGGGGCCGTCCGTGATCTGATGATGCGTCAACTCGAAGGTCAGTGGTGCAGGATCTTCGAGAGGAAGTCCTTGGCGCGGTCGCTGCGCGGGGCGGTGAAGAAGGCCTCGGGGGTGTTCTGCTCGACGATCCGGCCGTCCGCCATGAAGAGCACGCGGTTGGCGGCGGAGCGGGCGAAGCCCATCTCGTGGGTGACGACGACCATCGTCATGCCGTCGGCGGCTAGGCGGCGCATGACCTCCAGCACCTCGTTGATCATCTCCGGGTCGAGCGCCGAGGTGGGCTCGTCGAAGAGCATGACCTTGGGGTTCATCGCCAGCGCCCGGGCGATCGCGACGCGCTGCTGCTGGCCGCCGGACAGCTGTGCCGGGTACTTGTCCGCCTGCGCGGCGACGCCGACCCGCTCCAGGAGCTCCCTGGCGGTCTTCACCGCCTGCTCGCGGGCGATCCTGCGGACCTTGACCTGGCCGAGGACCACGTTCTCCAGCACGGTCTTGTGGGCGAACAGGTTGAAGCTCTGGAACACCATGCCGACCTCGGCCCGGAGCCTGGCCAGTTCCCGGCCCTCGGCGGGCAGCGGGCGGCCGTCGATGGTGATCGTCCCGGAGTCGATGGTCTCCAGCCGGTTGATCGTCCGGCACAGCGTGGACTTGCCCGACCCGGACGGGCCGATCAGGACCACCACCTCGCCCTCGGTGATCTCCAGGTCGATGTCCTGGAGCACGTGCAGCGCTCCGAAGTGCTTGTTCACCCCGTTCAGCACCACCAGCGGGGTCGACGTGGCGCTCGAGTCCTTGCTGCGGCTCGCGGTCATCGCGCCTGCTCCCTCGTGTCGGCCCGAGGGTGAACTCCCTTGGGTGGCAGTGGTGGTACGAAAGCCGGGGGCCGCAGCCGGCGGAGCCGCAGCCCCCGGTGCGGCGACCATAGGAGCCGTGACGATGCCACGTCAGCCGATCTGAGCGGAACTTGAGGATCACGATCCGGCCACACGCCGGGTACGGACTGTTCACCGCGCGCCACCGGGGGCACCGTGACAGCGGGCAGCCGCTCCGCCGCGTGCCGTCCCGGGCGGTTCCGGGGGATGGCCGAGCCTGGCGCCGGGCGGCCCGCTGGCCCATACTGCGCAGGACCGGGCCTGCCCGGCGGGGCCCGTGAACACCGAGCGACACCCCGGGGAACTTCGGGGAGAGGAGGAACGATGAGACTGCTGCTCGTCGAGGACGACGAACGCGTCGCCGCGGCGCTGGTCGCGGTCCTGGGCCGGCACGGCTTCCAGGTCCGCCACGCCCGCAGCGGGCACGAGGCGCTCGACGCCCTGGTGCCCGACGGCAACGACCCGTACCGCGTGGTCCTGCTCGACCTCGGGCTGCCCGACCGGGACGGCTTCGAGGTGTGCAGCCGGATCCGGGCCGGCAGCGGCGTGCCCGTGATCATGGTGACCGCGCGCGCCGACATCCGCTCCCGGATCCACGGTCTGAACCTCGGTGCCGACGACTACGTCACCAAGCCGTACGACATGGGCGAGCTGCTCGCCCGCATCCACGCGGTGGCCCGGCGCGGCGCCGCGCCCGCCGCCGTCGCGGCCCCCGCGCCCGACGCGGTACCGCAGCAGCGCGGCCCGCTGGAGTCCCGCGGCATCCGGATCGACCGCGAGCGCCGCCGGGTCAGCGTGGACGGCCGCGACGTGCCGCTCACCCGCAAGGAGTTCGACCTGCTGGCGCTGCTCGCCCAGAGCCCCGGCGTGGTCTACCGGCGCGAGCAGATCTTCAGCGAGGTGTGGCGCAGCGGCTGGGAGGGCAACGGGCGCACCCTGGAGGTGCACATCGGCTCGCTGCGCACCAAGCTCGCCCTGCCCGGCCTGGTCGAGGCCGTTCGCGGCGTGGGCTACCGGCTGATCCCCGAGTCCCCGGCCGCCGCCGCGGACGCGCCCCCGGCCCGCGCGGAGCACTGACCGCACGTGCGCAACCGCCTGCTGGGCATTCTGCTCGCGCTGATGCTCTGCGTCCTGGCCGCGCTCGGCCTGCCGCTGGCGGCGGCCGTCGCGGCCGCCGACCAGAGCCGGGTGGTGGTCGACCGGCTCGACGACGCGGCCCGGTTCGCCCAGGACCTTCCCATCTCGGGCGTCTCCGCCCTGGACGCCGCCCTCAAGGGCGACCTGGAGCCCGCGCCCGGCGACGTCAGCCGCCGGCACGCGCTGGACGCCGAGGTGGTCCGGTACCACGACCTCTACGGCGTGCGGATCGGCATCTTCCAGCGCGACGGCGTACCGATCGCCACCGCCCCGGCGGACTGGCGGGTCCCCGTCGGGGGCTGGGGGGCGACGGCCTTCCAGGAGGCGCTGGACGGGCGGCGCAGCCACAACCCGCCGCAGGTCTGGCCGTGGACCCCCGACCGGGCGCTGACCATCGCGACGCCGGTGGTCCGCGACGGGGACGTGGTCGCGGTGGTGCTCAGCGAGTCACCGACCGGCGCGATGCGCACCCGGGTGCTGCACCGCTGGCTCGTGATCGGGGCCGGGGAGGCCGCCGCGATGATCGTCGCGCTGCTGCTCGCGGTCCGGCTCACCGAGTGGGTGCTGCGGCCGGTCCGGACCCTGGACCGGGCCACCCACGACATCGCCACCGGCCGGATGAACGCCCGGGTCGCGCCCGGCGGCGGCCCGCCCGAGCTGCAGCGGCTGGCCCACTCGTTCAACGAGATGGCCGACCACGTGGTGCTCGCCCTGGACCAGCAGAAGGCCTTCGTCGCGGACGCCTCGCACCAGCTGCGCAACCCGCTGGCGGCGCTGATGCTGCGGGTCGAGCTGCTGGGCCTGGAGCTCCCGGAGGGGCACGACGAGGAGCTCGGCGGGGTCCGTGAGGAGGGCGTCCGGCTGGCCCGGGTGCTGGACGACCTGCTCGGCCTGGCCACCGCCGAGCACGCCCGCCCCGAGCCGGAGCCCACCGACCTGGCCGCGCTGACCCTGGCCCGGGTGGACGCCTGGCGGCCGGTGGCCGACCGGCGCGGCATCGAGCTGCGCTGGGAGGGGCCCGCGCTGGCGCTCGGGATGGCCGACCCGATCGGCTTCGGCAGCGCGCTGGACGCGGTGCTCGACAACGCGCTCAAGTTCGGCCCGGCCGGAAGCCGGGTGCGGCTGCTGGTCGCGGTGCAGCGCAAGGAGGTCGCGGTGACCGTCTCGGACGCCGGGCCCGGCCTGACCGAGGAGGAGCTGGCCCGGGCCGGCGACCGGTTCTGGCGCAGTCCGCGGCACCAGAACGTGGACGGCTCGGGCCTGGGCCTGTCCATCGCCCGCACCCTGCTGCTGGCCGGCGGCGGCTCGCTGGCCTTCGCCCCGGTGAAGCCGACCGGCCTCGCGGTGACCCTGGCGGTGCCGCGGCCCGACAAGGGCAGGCGGATCTAGCGGATCCGGGGGGCAGGCGGATCCGGGGGCCTCGGCCTGAGGGGCTTCAGGGCTTCAGGGCTTCAGGGCTTCACCGAGCGGTAGTAGCGCATCGCGCCCTCGTGCAGCGGGAGCGGGTCGGTGTAGACGGCGGTGCGCAGGTCGACCAGCTGGGCGGCGTGGACCTTGGCGCCGATCTGGTCGCGGCTGTCTATCACCGCCCTGGTCATGCCCTGCACCAGGTCGGTGTCCACGTCGTCCCGGGTGATCAGCAGGTTGGGCACGGCGACGGTGGCGACGGCGTCCTTGGGCTCGGCGTTGGGGTAGGTGCCCTTCGGCATGGTGGCGGCCCGGTAGGCGTCGGTGCCGCCGCCCTCGACCTGGTGGACGGCCTCGGCGAGGTCGCCGAGCGGCACGATCCTGATCCTGAAGCGCTCGGAGAGGCTGGTCAGCGCCCCGGTCGGCAGCCCGCCCGACCAGAAGAAGGCGTCCAGCCGCCCCTCCCGCAGCTGCTCGGTGGCGTCGCCGACCCCCAGCATCGCCGGCTGGATGTCGTGGTCGGGGTCGAGCCGGGCCGACGCGAGCAGCCGCCTGGTCACCAGGTTCACCCCGGACAGCGACTGGCCGACGCCGACCCGCAGGCCCTTCAGATCGGCCGTCCGGTGCACCGGGGAGTCGGCGGGGACCACCAGCTGCAGGTAGTCGTCGTACAGCCGGGCGATCGCCCGCAGCCGGTCCCGGCCGGGACCGGAGTACTGGGCGACGGCATCGGCGGTCGCGATCGCGAAGTCGTCCTGGCCGCTGGTCACCCTGGCCAGGTTGTCGATGGAGCCCTGCGAGTTGTCCAGCCGCAGCCGCACCCCCGGCATCGCCTTGGCGACGTGGGCCTCCAGCAGCTGCCCGTACTTGTCGTACACCCCGCCCTGCACACCGGTCACGAAACCCGTCGAACCGCGCGGATAGCCGGGCGAGCGGGCGGCCGACAGCCACCAGCCGCCCAGCCCGGCCAGCACCAGGACCAGGGCCAGCACCGTCCGCCACAGCGGGCTGCGGGCGGCCGCGCGGACGGCGGCGCCGAGTCGGGGAGCGGAGGTGGGGGCCATGCAGGGATAGTGCCAGGCGCGTGCGTCGAACGGGAGGGGAGGCGGGCGGGGAAAAGGGTTTCGCGGCTGCCCGTACCCTGGTCTGGTGAGCGGTGAGAGCGGATTGAAGAGCTACAAGGTCGTCACGTACGGCTGCCAGATGAACGTCCACGACTCCGAGCGGCTGTCCGGGCTGCTGGAGGACGCCGGGTACGTGAAGGCCGGCCAGGAGGGCGACCCCGACCTGGTCGTGTTCAACACCTGTGCCGTGCGTGAGAACGCCGACAACAAGCTGTACGGCAACCTCGGCCAGCTGGCGCCGGCCAAGAGCCGCCACCAGGGCATGCAGATCGCCGTCGGCGGGTGCCTGGCGCAGAAGGACCGCGACACCATCGTCAGGAAGGCCCCCTGGGTCGACGTGGTGTTCGGCACCCACAACATCGGCCACCTGCCCGCGCTGCTGGAGCGGGCCGCGGTCGAGCGCAAGGCCCAGGTCGAGATCCTGGAGTCGCTGGAGACCTTCCCCTCGACCCTGCCCACCCGCCGCGAGTCCGCGTACGCCGCCTGGGTGGCCATCTCGGTCGGCTGCAACAACACCTGCACCTTCTGCATCGTCCCCGCGCTGCGCGGCAAGGAGGAGGACCGCCGCCCCGGCGACGTCCTCGCCGAGATCGAGGCGCTGGTCGACGAGGGCGTCATCGAGGTGACCCTGCTCGGCCAGAACGTCAACGCCTACGGCTCCGACCTGGGCGACCGCGAGGCCTTCTCCAAGCTGCTGCGTGCCGCCGGCCTGATCGAGGGCCTGGAGCGGATCCGCTTCACCTCGCCGCACCCGCGCGACTTCACCGACGACGTGATCGCCGCCATGGCAGAGACCCCGAACGTGATGCACCAGCTGCACATGCCGCTGCAGTCCGGCTCGGACACCGTGCTCAAGGCGATGCGCCGCTCGTACCGGCAGGAGCGCTTCCTCGGCATCATCCGCAAGGTGCGCGAGGCGATGCCGGACGCCGCCATCTCCACCGACATCATCGTGGGCTTCCCCGGCGAGACCGAGGAGGACTTCGAGCAGACCATGCACACGGTCCGCGAGGCCCGCTTCACCAACGCCTTCACCTTCCAGTACTCCAAGCGCCCCGGCACCCCGGCCGCCGACATGGCGGACCAGGTGCCGAAGGCCGTCGTGCAGGCCCGCTACGACCGGCTGATCGCCCTCCAGGAGGAGATCTCCTGGGAGGAGAACAAGAAGCAGGTCGGCCGCACCCTGGAGATCCTGGTCGCCGAGGGCGAGGGGAAGAAGGACGGCCAGACCGACCGGCTCTCCGGCCGCGCCCCCGACAACCGGCTGGTCCACTTCACCCGGCCGGCCGAGCCGGTGCGCCCGGGCGACATGGTGACCGTCGAGATCACCTACGCGGCCCCGCACCACCTGCTCGCCGAGGGCCCGGCCCTCGCGGTGCGCCGCACCCGGGCCGGCGACGCCTGGGAGAAGCGCCAGGCCGCCCCGGCCGCCAAGCCGGCCGGCGTGCTGCTCGGTCTGCCGACCATCGGCGCCCCGGCGCCGCTCGCGGCAGCCCCGGCCGGCGGCTGCTGCGGCGACTGACCTCCGCGCACCGAGGCCCGGCGGGATCCCCGATCCCGCCGGGCCGCGTTCGTTAGAGTGATCCACATGCTGGTAGCCGCCGCCGTGTGCCCCTGTCCGCCGCTGCTCGTCCCGGAGGTCGCCGCCGGTGCGGCCGCCGAACTGGAGCCGCTGCGCCGTGCCTGCGACGAGGCGCTGGCCGCGCTGCTCGCCGCCGGACCGGAGCTGGTCGTGGTGGTCGGCACCGGCCCGGAGGCCGAGGTGTGGACCGAGGGCGGGGCCGGCTCCTTCCACCGCTACGGGGTGCCGCTGGTGGCCCGGCTGCCGTCCGGCGGGGTCGACGGGCCGGAGCTGCCGCCCGCGCTGACGGTCGGGGCCTGGCTGCTGGGGCGGGCCGGGGCCGCCGTGCCGACGCACGCCTGCGCGGTGCCCGCCGATGCGCCCGCCGACCGGATGCTCGGGCTCGGGCAGGGGCTGGCCGGGCTGGCCGACCGGGTCGGGCTGCTGGTCATGGGCGACGGCAGCGCCTGCCGCTCGGTGAAGGCGCCCGGCTACCTGGACGAGCGCGCCGAGGGCTTCGACGCGGCGCTCGCCGCGGCGCTCGGCTCGGCGGACCTGGCCGCGCTGGGCGCCCTGGACGTGGCGCTGGCCGCCGAGCTCAAGGCCGAGGGGCGGGCCCCCTGGCAGGTGCTGGCAGGCGCCGCCGAGGGGGCCGGCCTCACGGCGCGGCTGGGCTACCGGGAGGCGCCGTACGGGGTCGGGTACCTCGTCGCGTCCTGGAGCTGAGGCTCCGCCGGGATCAGGGATCAGGGATCAGGGATCAGGCATCAGGGATCCGGGATCCCGGCCGCCCGCCCCGAGGGCTCAGGCGGACGGTCCCTGACCGTTGCCGGGGGTGCCCGGGGCGCCGGGGCCGGGGCCCTCGCCCGGGGCCTTGGGCTTGTGGGCGAACTCGTCCACCGCCCCCTTGGCCTTGCTGGCGCCGTGCTCGATCTTCTCCGAGTACTTGCCCTTGGTCGCCTTGTCGATGGCGCCGCCGGCCTTGTCCACCGCGTGCTCGATCTGGCCGCTGTGCTTGCCGGCCAGTTCGCTCGCCTTCCCCTTGAGCTCCTCGGCCTTGCCCTTGAGGTTGTCCATCAGACCCATGGTGTTCTCACCGTTCCTCTCTGTCCTCTTGCCCAACGTCCGTCGCATCCGAACAGTTCGCACCTGTGGATATCGCTCGAATCGGTCATATCGTCGCCCAGTAGGACAGGCCGGGTGGGGAGGTCACCGGCGCGGCGGCGGTTTTGCGAGACTGGTGCGGTGAGCAGCTCCACGAACGACCAGCCCCGCGCCACCCGGCCCCCCGTGGTCTGCGTGGTCGGCGCGACCGCCGCCGGCAAGTCCGACCTGGCCGTCGCCATCGCGCGCAGCCTCGGCGGCGAGGTGATCAACACCGACTCCATGCAGCTCTACCGCGGCATGGACATCGGCACCGCCAAACTCACCCAGGAGGAGCGCGGCGGCATCCCGCACCACCTGCTGGACGTCTGGGACGTCACCGAGGCCGCCAGCGTCGCCGAGTACCAGCGGCTCGCCCGCGCCGAGATCGACCGGCTGCTCGCGGCGGGCCGCGCCCCCGTCCTGGTCGGCGGCTCCGGGCTGTACGTCCGGGCGGCGATCGACGAGATGGACTTCCCCGGGACGGACGCGGCCGTCCGGGCCCGGCTGGAGGAGGAGCTGGCGCAGGCCGGCCCGTACGCGCTGCACGGGCGGCTGGCCCAGCTGGACCCGGCCGCCGCCGAGGCGATCCTGACCAGCAACGGACGCCGGATCGTCCGCGCGCTGGAGGTCATCGAGATCACCGGGCAGCCGTTCACCGCCAACCTGCCGAGCAACACCGCCGTCTACGACGCGGTGCAGATCGGCGTCGCGGTGCCCCGCCCCGAGCTGGACGAGCGGATCACCCTGCGGGTCGACCGGATGTGGGAGGCCGGGCTGCCGGCCGAGGTCCGGGAGCTGGAGAAGATCGGTCTGCGCGAGGGCCGGACGGCCTCCCGGGCGCTCGGCTACCAGCAGGTGCTCGACCACTTCGCCGGGGAGTGCACCGAGGACGAGGCCCGCGCCGAGACCGTCCGCGCGACCAAGCGCTTCGCCCGCCGGCAGGAGTCCTGGTTCCGCCGCGACGACCGGATCCACTGGCTCTCCCGGCCGGCCGGAGCCGACCCGGCGGAGCTGCTGGCCCGCTCGCTCGAACTGATCGAACATCAGGAACAGGCCCGGTCGTAGGACGTATCCGGCCAATCCGCCGGTGCACCTGCGCGCGCAGGTGGGCGTGCAGGAAGAACCGGCGGTTACGGCCGGATCACGTGATGGCCACGGATCACCCGCCGACCCCGGTCAGGCCCGGAACGCCTCCCTGGACATGCCATCATCGATGCCATAAGGGTCGGCCCGTGCGGGCCGACCAGGCCCGGCCGCGAGTCCGCACTCGTGTCGAACTGTCAGGGGAGGCCGCGTGTCGACGGGTACCGGCCCCGAAACCGGGCAGCGCAGGAGTGCCACCGCCGAGGCCGACGGCCCGGACGCCTCGACCCTCCCGGACCTGCCCGTGCTGCCAGGCCTGGACGTGCCCACCTCCTACGCGATCGCCCTCCCCGCCCTCGACACCCGCGCCCCCGCCGGCGCGGTGCACGAGCGGGAGATCCGCCCGCGCCGCCGGCTGCGCTGGTGGCAGACGCTGCCGATCGCCCTGCTGGCCACCGCCGGCTCGCTGATGTTCGCGTTCCCGCTGGCCTTCGGCTCGGGCGGGACCGGCTCCGCGATGGTCGGGATGCTCGGCCTGCTGCTCACCGCCGCCTCGGTCGGCTGGGGCGCGATGGCCGCCCGGCACGCCGGGTACAAGTGGCCGGGCCTGCCCCGCCGCGGCTCCGGCGAGCGGGCCGGGTGGAAGGCGATCGTGATCTACACGCTGATCGCGCTGGTCGCCTGCGCGCTCGCCCTGTGGCGGGTCGTCCACCTGCGCTGACCGCGCGCCGCGGACGGCCCCGGCCGACGGTCCGCCTGCCGGTCCGAGGCGGTGCCCCACTGGCCGGATCAGTACCATCGGGAGGGTGAGCGACTCCTCCCAGCAGCCCGCGGGCCTGCCCTTCCTCAAGGGCCACGGCACCGAGAACGACTTCGTCATCCTCCCCGACCCGGACGGCCGACTGGCGATCGGCCCCGCGGCCGTCGCCGCGCTCTGCGACCGCCGGGCCGGGATCGGCGGTGACGGCCTGCTGCGCGTGGTGCGCTCCGCCGCCGACCCGGCCGCCGCGGCGCTGGCCGACCGGGCCGAGTGGTTCATGGACTACCGCAACTCCGACGGCAGCATCGCCGAGATGTGCGGCAACGGGGTCCGGGTCTTCGCCCGCTACCTGGTCGAGGCCGGGCTGGCCAAGCCGGGCGAGGTGGCCGTGGCCACCCGGGCCGGGGTCCTGGTGGCGAGGGTCGCCGAGGACGCCGCGGACGGCACGCCCGGCCAGGTCACCGTGGACATGGGCCACGCCCGGCTGCCCGGCCCGGACGGGATCGAGGTGGCGGTCGGCGACCGGCGCTGGCCGGCCCGCAACGTCAACATGGGGAACCCGCACGCGGTGGCGTTCGTGGCGAGCCTGGACGACGCCGGCGACCTGCTGAAGGCGCCGCTGACCAGCCCCGAGGGCGCCTACCCGGAGGGCGTCAACGTCGAGTTCGTGGTGGACCGCGGCCCGCGCCACGTCGCGATGCGGGTGCACGAGCGCGGCTCCGGCGAGACCCGCTCCTGCGGCACCGGCGCCTGCGCCGTCGCGGTGGCCGCCGCCCGCCGGGACGGCGCCGACCCGGCGCTGACCGGCGAGTCCGTCAGCTACACCGTGGACCTGCCGGGCGGCCGACTGGTGATCACCGAGCACCCGGACGGCCGGGTGGAGATGACCGGTCCGGCGGTGATCGTGGCGAGCGGCGTGCTCGACCCGCGGTGGCTCGAAGCCCTGGAGCGCTGAGGGCGGGCGGTTTGCCCATTTCGCGAGGCGGCGAATCCCCCCGTTCGGGTGATCCCCATGACGGACGGGGAGCAGCGCGTCGCGGAACGTGCTGTGCTCGGTAGCATGGACCACCGGGTCGGCCATCGGCTCCGGTGACCGCTGCCGGAGGTGCCGATGACCATCGAAGCCGGGCAGCCCCTGGCGGGGCAGCCGACATCCGCACGGCAGGCCGGGCCCAGGCGGCCCCTCGGCGGGCTGGGCCGGGCCGCACTCGGCCGGGCCGGCCGCGCGGCCCTGCTGGCCACCGGCCGCCCGGAGCTGCCGGACGCCATCGAGCCGCTCGTCCAGGCCCACCGCCGCCACCACCCGCAGGCCGACCTCGGCCTGCTCGGCCGGGCCTACCGGCTCGCCGAGGCCAGCCACCGCGGCCAGAAGCGCAAGAGCGGCGAGCCGTACATCACCCACCCGCTGGCCGTCACCATGATCCTGGCCCAACTCGGCGCCGGCACCACGACGCTGGTCGCCTCGCTGCTCCACGACACTGTCGAGGACACCGAGTTGACGCTCGACCAGGTCGGCGAGGGGTTCGGTCCCGAAGTCGCCTACCTGGTCGACGGGGTGACGAAACTGGAGAAGGTCGACTTCGGCGCCGCCGCCGAGGCGGAGACCTTCCGCAAGATGCTGGTCGCCACCGGGGACGACGTCCGGGTGATGGTGATCAAGCTCGCCGACCGGCTGCACAACATGCGGACGATCCGGCACATGAAGCCCGCCAGCCGGGTGCGGATCGCCAAGGTCACCCGGGACGTGCTGATCCCGCTGGCCGAGCGGCTCGGCATCCAGGTGCTCAAGGCGGAGCTGGAGGACATCGTCTTCGCCACCCTGCACCCCGAGGAGTACGCCCGTACCCGCGCCCTGGTCACCGGGCACGAGGAGGGACCGGACACCCTGCTGGAACCCTTCGCCCGGGCGCTGGCCCGCCAGCTCGCCGAGGCCGGGGTCGCCGCCGAGGTGACCGTCCGCCCCCGGCACTGCGTCTCGCTGCACCGGGTGCTGCTCAAGCGGGCCGCCGCGCCCGGCCCGGACGGGCGGCCGCAGGGCCCCCAGCCCGCCGACTTCGGGCGGCTGCTGGTCGTCGTCGAGGAGAACGCGGACTGCTACGCCGTGCTCGGCGAGCTGCACACCTGCTGGACGCCGCTGCCCGGCGAGTTCAAGGACTTCGTGGCCGCCCCCAAGTTCAACCTGTACCAGTCGCTGCACACCGCGGTGGCGCTGGACGGCGGCACGGTGGTCGAGGTGCTGGTCCGCACCCGGCGGATGCACGAGGTGGCCGAGACCGGGGTGGTGGCCCTGGGCGACCCCCGGCAGCCCGGCGCCGACCAGGGCGCCGACGAGCTGGACCGTACCGACCCGGCCCGGCCCGGCTGGCTCAGCCGACTGCTCGAATGGCAGCAGGACACGCCCGACCCGGACGCCTTCTGGTCCGCGCTGACCGCCGACCTCTCCGGCGACCGCGAGATCACCGTCGTCACCGAGGACGGCGAAACGCTTCAGCTGAGGGCCGGGGCCAGCTGCGTGGACGCCGCGTACCTGCTCGGCGAGGACACCGGCCACCGATGTATCGGCGCCCGGGTCAACGGCCGGCTCACCGCCCTGTCCACCGTGCTCCAGGACGGCGACCGGCTCGCCGTGCTCACCGAGAGCGGGCCGCGCGCCGCCGAGCCCTCCGGCCCGGCGCCCGAGTGGCTGGCGCACGCCCGCACCCCCGGGGCCCGGCTGGCCATCGAGCGCTGGCTGGCCGACCACCCGACCCGGGTACCGGTGGTGCGCACCGGCCCGTCGGCCGGGCAGCCGGCGCCGCCCGCGCACCGCGCCGCCGAGCGCGGTGCCGCCCCCGCCACGGTGGCCGACCGGCCCGGGGCGCCGGTGCGGCTGGCCCGCTGCTGCACCCCGGTGCCGCCGGACGCGGTGAGCGGCTTCGCGATCCGCGGCGGGGTGGTGGCCGTGCACCGCGGCGGCTGCCCGGCGGGGGAGCGGATGCGGGCCGACGGGCGCGGCGTCCTGGAGGTGCACTGGCAGCCCGGTGCGGCGCCGCCCTCCGGGTACCGGGTGACGCTGCGGGCCGAGGCGCTGAACCGGCCCCGGCTGCTGGCCGACCTCACCGCGGCGATCTCGGGGGAGGGCGTCGGGATCGTCTCGGCGGAGGTCGAGCCGCCGCAGGAGCTGAGGGTCCGGCACACCTACACCGTGGAGCTGCCCGAGCCGGGTGCGCTGCCCGCCGTGATGCGGGCGATGCTGAAGGTCTCCGGGGTGTACGACGTCGGCCGCCCGCACGCCCCGGCCCCGGCGCCCGCCGCCGCCTCGGAGGCGGCCTCCGGGGCGGACCCCGCTCCGGCGCCCGACCCCGGCCCCGTTACCGGCACCAACCCCGCCACCGGCCCCGCCCCCGATCCGGCGCCCGCAGCCGGGTCGGGCCCGGCGCCCGACCCGGGAAATGGGGATGACCCGCCCGCGCCGGGCGTGCGACCATCATGGGGAATTCACGGCCGGTCCGCGGCGTTCACCGGGCACTGAGTAAAACAGCCTGGGTGCAGCCCGCGGTCCTCAGGGGTAGCTCACACCTCGCCCGAGCGGTAGACGGGGCGGCAGCTGGGCAGACTCCGGGTGCGACCGTCCGTACGGTCGCAGACAGGCCATCCGCACCAGTAGCCAAAGGACAGAATGACCTCCACGTTCGACACCCGCGACAACGCCGACGCCGGCCGCCGCCTGGACGGCCTCCGGGCGGAAGCGCTCATGGACGAGGACCTCGCGGCCATCGACGAGGACCTCGACCACCACTACGACGGCGACCAGTACGACCGCAGCGAGCGTGCCGCCCTGCGCCGGGTCGTCGGCCTCTCCACCGAGCTCGAGGACGTCACCGAGGTCGAGTACCGCCAGCTCCGCCTGGAGCGCGTGGTGCTCGTCGGCGTCTGGACGGACGGCACGGCCGAGGAGGCGGACAACTCGCTGGCCGAGCTCGCCGCCCTCGCCGAGACGGCCGGCTCCCAGGTGCTCGACGGCGTCATCCAGCGCCGTGACAAGCCCGACGCGGCGACCTACATCGGCTCCGGCAAGGCCAAGGAGCTGCGCGACATCGTCGCGGCCACCGGCGCCGACACCGTGGTCTGCGACGGTGAGCTCACCCCGGGCCAGCTGATCCAGCTGGAGGACGTCGTCAAGGTCAAGGTCGTCGACCGGACGGCCCTGATCCTCGACATCTTCGCCCAGCACGCCAAGTCCCGTGAGGGCAAGGCGCAGGTCTCGCTCGCGCAGATGCAGTACATGCTGCCGCGCCTGCGCGGCTGGGGACAGTCGCTCTCCCGGCAGATGGGTGGTGGTGGCTCCGGCTCCTCCGGCGGCGGTATGGCCACCCGTGGCCCCGGTGAGACCAAGATCGAGACCGACCGGCGCCGGATCCGCGAGAAGATGGCGAAGCTCCGCAAGGAGATCGCCGCGATGAAGACGGGCCGTGACACCAAGCGCCAGGAGCGCAAGCGCCACCAGGTGCCGTCGGTGGCCATCGCCGGCTACACCAATGCCGGCAAGTCCTCCCTGCTCAACCGGCTCACCGGTGCGGGCGTGCTGGTGGAGAACTCGCTGTTCGCCACCCTCGACCCGACCGTCCGCCGGGCGCAGACCCCGAGCGGCCGGGTGTACACCCTGGCCGACACCGTCGGCTTCGTCCGGCACCTGCCGCACCACCTGGTCGAGGCGTTCCGCTCGACGATGGAGGAGGTCGCCGACGCGGACCTCATCCTGCACGTGGTGGACGGCTCGCACCCCGAGCCGGAGACGCAGCTGGCCGCCGTCCGCGAGGTGATCCTCTCGGTCGACGCCCAGCACGTGCCGGAGGTCGTGGTGATCAACAAGGCGGACGCCGCCGACCCGCACGTCCTGCAGCGCCTGCTGCGCCGCGAGCCGCACGCCATCGTGGTGTCGGCCCGCAGCGGCCAGGGCATCGCCGAGCTGCTGAAGCTCATCGACGACGAGCTGCCGCGCCCCGCGATCGAGCTGCAGGCCCTCGTCCCGTACACCCGCGGGGACCTGGTCTCCCGGGTGCACGCCGAGGGCGAGCTGATCTCCACCGAGCACACCGGCGAGGGCACGCTGCTGCACGCCAAGGTGGCGGCGGAGCTGGCGGCCGAGCTGGAGCGCTACACGGTCGCACTGACCCAGGGCTGAGCCGCGACGCCTCGGGCCCCGGCCCCCCGATCCGGGGGGCCGGGGCCCGAGGCATGACCGGAGGCGGCTACCGCACGTTCTTGCTGAAGTAGCCGAAGGCCTGCTTCGCCTGGTCCTGGAGCGAGGGGCCGGCCAGGTACTCCGACGGGTTGCGGTTGCCGATCGAGTTGAGGCTGATCAGGTTCGGCTTGCCGTCCCGGATGATGAACCAGCCGCCGCCGGCGGCGCCGCCGGTCATGGTGCAGCCGATCACGTACATCGGTGGGCGCGCCGCGTCGAAGGAGAGCCTGGTCGGCCGGACCGCGGAGTCGCAGTGGTCGAGCTCCATGCCGTCGAACGGCCGCTCGGCGGGGTAGCCGTACGAGGACGCCGAGGTGATCTGGTCGCGCGGGGCGTTGAACCAGATCGGGATCGAGCCGCCGACCGCCTCCTCCAGCGAGGGGCCGGAGCCGCTCTCGTTCCTGACCCGGATGATCCCGTAGTCGTACTGGGCGTTGGCGCCGACGCCGCTCTCCTTGAGCCAGGTCGGCGAGACCAGCGCGCGAACCGCCGTCCAGCGCCCGTACGGGGAGACCTGCTGCTCGGTGTACGGCTTGCCCCGGCCGGCCTGGCCGTCCCGGTTGTAGGCGGGGACGAAGGCGAGGTTCTTCATCCAGCCGCCGCCCTTGCCGTCGTGCAGGCAGTGCGCGGCCGTGTAGACCAGGTTGCTCCGGCCCGGGTTGGCCGGGTCGCTGACCACCGTGCCCGAGCACGCCGCATCGCCCTCGGGCGCGGTCATGAAGATCCTGCCGACCACCCCGGTGCCGGGGCCGTACGGGTGCGGCACCGGCTTGGCCGCGACGGCGGCCGGCGGCGGATCGCGGTCGACGCCGGGCGCGGCCGTCCGGTGCGAGAACTCCGGGGTCGCCCGGGCCTTGGCGCGCTCCATCCGGGCGATGGACCAGAAGCCCTGGGCCAGCTCGTTGACGAAGGCGTTCTCGCCGACGAACCTCGCCCAGTCGGCGACCTTCCAGTTGGCCAGCTCCTGCGGACCGGTGGGCAGCCCCGCGCCCGGCCGGGCGGCGGCCGCCGGCGGCCCGGACGCGGCGTCGGAGCCGCCCGGGCCGTCCGGGGCGCAGCCGGCCGCGGCGAGCGAGAGCGCGGTGAGCACCGCGGCACCGGCCGGCACGGCCCGGCGCCGCGGCGCGCGGCGGCTGGTCTTCGGCATGGTGAATCCGTCCCCGTTGGCGTTCCCGGCGGCTACTGCTTCTTGGAGATCCAGTCCAGGGCCTGCCTGGCGACCGCCTCCAGGTAGGGGCCGCTCAGCGAGGTGTGGTCCTGGGTGCCGATCGAGGTGTTGCTGACCAGCGCGGTCTTCCCGTCCGGCATGGTGGCGAACCAGCCGCCGCCGCTGGCGCCCTGGGTCATGGTGCAGCCGATGGTGAGCATCGAGGGCCGCTTCGGATCGAACGACAGCCGGGTCGGCTTGCCGCCGTCGCACTTGTACAACTCCTGGCCGTCGAACGGCTTGTACAGCGGGTAGCCGATCGCCGAGACGCCGAGCTTGTCGCGGGGGGCGTCGAACCAGACCGGGACGGCCGCGCCGACCGTCTCCTCCAGCGACTTGCCGGTGTCGTTCTGGTTGTGCACCCGCATGATCGCGAAGTCGTACTGGTTCGCCGCGTCACCCGACCCGCCGCCCTCGACCATCCACTGCGGGGAGGTCGACACCTGGTCCGCCCACCAGGTGCCCAGCGGGGCCAGCTCGGACAGCGGGGCCTTCTTGCCGCCGCTGGAGGCACCGGAGTTGTTGTACGCGGGGACGAAGACCAGGTCCTTGAAGAAGTCGCCGCCCTTGCCCGCGTGCACGCAGTGCCCGGCCGTCCAGACCAGGTTGCTCCTCCCCGGCCGCTGCGGGTCGGTGATCACCGTGGCCGAGCAGTTGCCCCGGCCGCCCTGGGCGCTGAAGAAGACCTTCCCCGAGGGCTGCTTGGTGTACGGGCGGGCCACCGGGGTCGCCTTGACCACCGGCGGCTCGGGGTCGGTCACCCCCGGGTCCTCGACCGGCTTCGTGCTGGGCGGCGCCGGCTCGGCCGGCTTGGAGTCACCCATCTTGTCCGGGTTCCAGAAGTCCTTCACCACCGGGTTGTTGAAGACGTGCTTGGACGCCCACTTGTCCCAGTCCTCGAACTTCCACTTCCGCAGGTCGTCCCAGCTCGTCGGCAGGCCCTCCAGCAGACTGGTCGGGATGCCGGAGGGCAGGGTCAGCCCGCCGATCACGCCGCCGCCCCCGTTCGCGGTGGTGGCGCTCGCCGAGGCGGGCGGCGGGGCGGCGGTGGAACCGCCCGACGGGCCGTCCGGACCGCAGGCGCTCACGGCGAGCAAGGTCCCCGCGGCGAGGGCGGCGGCGACGGCTGACCGGTGGATCGATGGCATGGTGTTCGCTTCCCCCTGCTGGTCCTGTGCGGTGGCGGCACGCCGCCTTGGAGTCTCCCACTGGCCACCAGGACGGCACCGGCCGACCCCTGGTTGCACTGCTGACCACCGGTCACCGGGTTGTGACGAAGCCCCCGCGGTGTCGTTGGAGCGACAGGCCCTCCCTCCTGAGTGTTGAACAATTCCCGCTCTTCACTCGGACGAGTGATCCGTTCTTGTGATCACCCGTCAGGGATAGGTAACCCTTACCTGACGCACCGGTGCGAGCGCCCGCCAAACCCCCTCCACCAACCGCCCGCGTCCGCACCTCCACGCGCCCCAAGGAGCAGCCTTGAGCACCGCCCTCACCGGAGCCCCGCCCGCGATCCCGGCGCGCCGGACCGCCCCGGCCCGACCCGCCCAGCCCGACCCGCTGCCGCACCCCGACCCGCTGTTGCACCCCGACCCCGCCGTCGCCGCCGAACAGGCCGCGATGGAGGCCCTGTTGCGCTGCTGGGCCCGCGAGACCGGTGCCGCCCCCGGCTCGGACGGACGGCTGCGGATCGCCGTCCTCGGCGGCGCCGCCCGGCTCTCCGCACCCGTCCGCTACTGGTCGCCCGGTGGCTGGCACCGCTTCGGCCCCGCGACCCTCGCGGCCGGCGAGGGCGCCGCCGACGCCCCGGTCGACGCCGTCACCGCCGCGGCCCTGCTCGCCGCCGCGGCCGCCGACCGCCCCGACCCCGGCCAGGTCGCCGACCTCGCCGCCCGGGTCGCCGACTCCGTCGTGCGCACCGCCGACATCCTGGCCCACCGCCGCACCGCCGCAGCCCCCGGCGGACCGGAGGGCTCGCACTTCCTCGCCGCCGAACAGTCCCTGCTGCTCGGCCACCCCCTGCACCCCACCCCCAAGAGCCGCGACGGCCTCGGCCCCGCCCAGAGCGCCGCCTACTCCCCGGAGCTCCACGGCTCCTTCCGACTCCACTGGTACGCCGTCGACCGCAAGCTGCTCGCCGCCGGCTCCGCCGTGACCGAGAGCGCCGACCGGATCACCGCCGGGCTCCTCGGCGACCGGGCCCTGCTGCCGCCCGGCACCGCCGCCCTGCCGCTGCACCCCTGGCAGGCCCGCGAACTCGCCCTGCGCCCCGCCGTCGCCGCCCTGCTCGCCGACGGACTGCTGCACGACCTCGGCCCGCACGGCGAGCCGTGGCACCCCACCTCCTCGGTGCGCACCGTCTACCGGCCCGGCACGCCCTGGATGCTCAAGCTCTCGCTCGGCCTGCGGATCACCAACTCCCGCCGGGAGAACCTGCGCAAGGAACTCCACCGCGGCCTGGAGATGCACCGGCTGCTGGAGAGCGGCCTGGCCGCCGAATGGCGGGCCGCCCACCCCGGCTTCGACATCGTCCGCGACCCCGCCTGGATCGGCGTCGACCACCCCTCCCTCGGCGACCCCGGCGGCCTGGACACCGTGCTGCGCGCCCAGCCCTTCGGCCCCGCCGAACGCGCCCTCTGCGTCGCCGGCCTGGTCGCCGAACAGCCGCTCGGCACCGGCGACACCGTGCCCTCCCTGCTCGGCGACACCCTGCGCACCCTCGCCGCCCGCTGCGGCCGCCCGCCGGCCACCGTGGCCGCCGAATGGTTCCTGCGCTACCTGGACGCCGTCGTCCTGCCCGTCCTGTGGCTGGACGGACAGGCCGGCATCGCCCTGGAGGCCCACCAGCAGAACAGCCTCGTCCTGCTCGACCGGGACGGTTGGCCGGCCGGCGGGCGCTACCGCGACAACCAGGGCTACTACTACCGGCAGAGCGCCGCCGAGCGACTCACCGCCCGGCTCCCCGGCCTCGGCGCCCGGAGCGACACCTTCCTGACCGACGAGGTGATCGACCACCACTTCGCCTACTACCTCGGCATCAACCACGTCCTCGGCCTGATCGGCGCCTTCGGCTCCCAGCGGCTGGCCGACGAGAGCGTCCTGCTCGCCGCCCTGCGCGGCTTCCTCGCCGGCCCCCGGGTCGCCGCCACCGGATCCGCGCTGCCCGCCCTGCTGCTGGACGCACCCACCCTGCCCTGCAAGGCCAACCTGCTCACCCGGATCAACGGCATGGACGAACTCGTCGGCCCGGTCGCCAGCCAGTCCGTCTACGTCGACATCCCCAACCCGGTGGCAGGCCGGTGACCCTGCTGCCCGACGACGCGCCCGCCCGGGCCGCGCTGCCCACCGCCGCCGGCGAGTTCGCCCTGCGCCCGGTCCGGCTGCCCGCCGACCTGCCGCTGCTCACCGCCTGGATGAACGACCCCGAGGTCGCCGCCTACTGGGAGCTCGATGGCCCGCCCGCCACCACCGAACGCCACCTGCGCGCCCGACTCGACGGCGAGGGCGGCAGCCTGCCCCTGATCGGACTGCTCGACGGCACCCCGATGAGCTACTGGGAGGTCTACCGGGCCGACCTCGACCCGCTCGCCCGCCACTACCCCGCCCGGCCCCACGACACCGGGGTCCACCTGCTGCTCGGCCCCGCCGCCACCCGCGGCCGGGGCCTCGGCGCGACCCTGCTCGACGCCCTCGCCGCCGACATCCTCCGGACCAGGCCCCGCTGCGAACGGGTGGTCGCCGAACCCGACGTCCGCAACCGCCGCTCGGTCCGCGCCTTCGAACGAGCCGGCTTCGCCCGCGCCGCCGAACTCGACCTGCCCGACAAACGCGCCGCCCTGATGATCCGCGAACGCCCGCCCCACTCCTCCTAGGACACCCCCGACCCCATGGAAACCCCCCAGCCGGACACCCCCCAGCCAGGGCCGTACGACCTGCTCGGCGTCGGCATCGGCCCGTTCAACCTCTCGCTCGCCGCACTCGCCGAGCCCGTCCCCGGCCTGCGCACGCTCTTCTGCGACCAGCGCCCGGAATTCCGCTGGCACCCCGGCATGCTGGTCGACGGGGCCCGGATGCAGGTGCCGTTCCTCGCCGACCTTGTCTCGCTGGCCGACCCCACCAACCCCTGGTCCTTCCTCAACTACCTGCGCGAGCAGGACCGGCTCTTCCCGTTCTACTTCGCCGAGCGCTTCCAGCTCGCCCGCCGCGAGTACGACCACTACTGCCGCTGGGCCGCCGAACGCCTCGCCAACTGCCGTTTCGCCACCGAGGTCACCGCCCTGCACTGGGACGGCACGCTGTACCGGGCCGAACTGCGGGACACCGCGAGCGGACGCGTCCACACCGTGCACGCCCGCAACCTGGCACTCGGGGTCGGCACCCGGCCCGTCCGGCCCGAGGCCTTCACCGCCCTCGACGGCCATCCGCAGGCCTTCCACTCCGCCGACTACCTCGACCGCCGCGACGCCCTCGACGGCGTCGGCGACATCACGGTGATCGGCAGCGGACAGTCCGGCGCCGAGGTCTTCCTCGACCTGCTCCGCCGCCGTACCGGGGACGGCACCCGGCTGCGCTGGCTCACCCGCACCCGGGCCCTCGCCCCCATGGAGTACTCCAAGCTCGGCCTGGAGCACTTCACCCCCGACTACACCCGCTACTTCCACGGCCTGCCCGCCGAGGTCCGGGACACCCTGGTCGAGGCCCAGTGGCAGCTGCACAAGGCCGCCAGCGCCGAGACCCTCGCGGAGATCCACGACCACCTGTACGAGCGGACCATCGGCCTGCCGATCGACACCGCCCCGGTCGAGATCACCCCCGGCACCGCCGTCACCGACGCCCGGCCCGGTCCCTGCGGCGGCCTCGAACTGCGCTGCCGGCACACCGACTCCGGCGCCGAGCACGTGCTGCGCACCGACGCGGTGGTGCTCGCCACCGGGTACCGCGCCGCCCGCCCGGCCGCCCTGGAACCGCTTGCCCACCTGATCGACTGGGACGGGGCCGGCCGCTATCGGGTCGACCTCGAACACCGTGTCGCGACCCTCCCCGAACTGACCGGCGGCCTGTACGTTCAGAACGCCGAACTGCACACCCACGGCGTCGGCGCGCCCGACCTGGGTCTCGGTGCCCATCGTGCCGCCGTGATCCTCAACGCCGTCGCCGGCCGGACCGTCCACCGGCTGCCCACCCGCACCGCCTGGACCGGCTTCGCGCCACCGGCGACAGCCGCCGCGGCGTCCGCCGGGCCCGGCGGACGCACCGGCTCCGGCGACCGCACCGACCCCGGCGGACGCACCGACACGACCGCCCCCACCGACTCCACCGTTCCGCGACCCCAGGAGTGGACCCGTGCCGCAACCGCCGGCCGCTGAACCGCCGCTGTACCTGCCCCCGCAGCTCGCCCCCGGGCACTGGCAGCGCGCGAGCCGGGCACTGCTGGCCAAGATGCTCGGCGAGTTCGCCTACGAGGAACTGATCACACCCGTCCCGGCCGACCGCGACGGCGCCTACCTGCTCCGGCTGCCCGAGGCCGAGTACCGCTTCACCGCCCGCCGCGGCGCGTACGGCGGCTGGCAGGTCGACCCCGCCACCCTGCAGTGCCAGAACCCCGAAGGCCTCGACCCGCTGCGCTTCCTCCAGTACGCCCGGCACACCCTCGGCCTGCGCGGCGACACCACCGGCCACCTGATCCGCGAACTCACCGCCACCCTGATCGCCGACGCCCACCAGCTCGCCACCGCCCCCACCGCCGCCGAGCTCGCCGACCTCGACCACGCCGAACTGGAGGGCCGCCAGACCGGCCACCCCTGGATCGTCCCCAACAAGGGCCGGATCGGCTTCTCCGCCACCGACGCCGCCCGCTGGGCCCCCGAGGCCCGCACCCCGCAGCCACTGCCCTGGATCGCCGTCCACCGGCGCCTCGCCCAGTACCGCGGCATCCCCGGCCTCGCCGAGCCCGAACAGCTCTACGCCCGCGAGCTCGACGACCCCGACGCGCTGCGCGCCGCCCTCGGCCCGGACGCCGACGACTACCTGCTGCTGCCCGTCCACCCCTGGCAGTGGGACGAGACCGTCGTCCCGCTGTTCGCCCCCTGGATCGCCGGCGGCGAGATCGTCCCGCTGCCCTCCGACGGCGACCTGCGGCTGCCCCAGCAGTCCATCCGCTCCTTCTTCAACCTCAGCCGGCCCGAACGCTGCACCGTCAAACTGCCGCTCGCCATCCTCAACACCCTGGTCTGGCGCGGCCTGCCCACCGAACGCACGCTGGCCGCCCCCGCCGTCACCGCCTGGATCCACGGGCTGCGCCAGGCGGACGCCTTCCTGCGCGACGACTGCCGGGTGATCCTGCTCGGCGAGATCGCCTCCGTCACCGTCGACCACCCGCTCTACCGCGAACTGCCCGAGGCGCCCTACCAGTACAAGGAGCTCCTCGGCGCGATCTGGCGCGAACCGCTCGGCCCCCGCCTCGACCCCGGTGAACGCGCCCGCACCCTGGCCGCGCTGCTCCAGACCGGCTCCGACGGCCGGGCCCTCGCCGCCGAACTGATCACCCGCTCCGGGCTCACCCCCGCCGCGTGGACGGCCCGGCTGTTCGCCGCGATGCTCCCACCGCTGCTGCACTTCCTCTACCGCTACGGCCTGGTCTTCTCCCCGCACGGCGAGAACGCCATCCTGGTCTTCGACCGGCACGACACCCCGGCCCGGCTCGCGGTCAAGGACTTCGTCGACGACGTCAACCTCAGCGACCAGGACCTGCCCGAGCTGCGCGACCTGCCCGCCGAGGTCGGCGAGGTCCTGCTGCGCGAGGACCCGCAGGGCCTCTGCCAGTTCCTCCACTCCGGCCTGTTCATCGGCGTCTACCGCTACCTCGCGCCGCTGCTCGAAGCGCAGACCGGGCTGCCCGAGGCCGAGTTCTGGGAGCTGCTGCGCGCCGAGGTGCTCCGCTACCAGCGGCGGTTCCCCGAGCTGCGGGAGCGCTTCGAGCTCTTCGACCTGTTCCCGCCCCGGATCGACCGGCTCTGCCTCAACCGCAACCGGCTGCTCCTCGACGGCTACGGCGACCGCCCGCACCGCCCGCACGCGGCCCGGCACGGCACCGTCCCCAACGCGCTGGCACCCCGGGGCGCGGACGTGCTGCCCGGGCGACGGGACCGGATTGTCACCCCCGCCCCGTAGGCTGGGAGGGTCATGACGAACGACTCCGAATCCCAGCTCCCCGCCGACGCCGCCGAGGACTCCGAGGAGGCTCCCGAGGCCTCCGAGGCCGAGGTCGCCGCCGTCCCGCGGGCCCGTATCCCCGAGCTGCTGCACGCCGCCGTGGCGGCCGTCGGCGGCGTCGAGCGGCCCGGCCAGGTCCGCATGTCCGAGGCCGTCGCCGACGCCGTCGACAGCGGCGAGCACCTGCTGGTGCAGGCCGGCACCGGTACCGGCAAGTCCCTCGCCTACCTGGTGCCGGCCCTCGCCCACGGCGACCGGGTGGTGATCGCCACCGCCACCCTGGCGCTGCAACGCCAGCTGGTGGAGCGGGACTTGCCGCGCACCGTCGAGGCGCTGCACCCGGCGCTGCGCCGCCGCCCGCTGTTCGCGATGCTCAAGGGCCGCTCCAACTACCTCTGTCTGCACCGCGCCAACGAGGGCACCCCGAGCGACGAGGGCGAGGGCCTCTTCGACCCGGTGGACGCGCTCGGCGGCCCCACCGGCAAGCTCGGACAGGACGTCCTGCGGCTGCGCGACTGGGCGGACGAGACGGAGACCGGGGACCGCGACGACCTCACCCCAGGCGTCTCCGACAAGGCCTGGGCCCAGCTCGCGGTGACGTCCAAGGAGTGCCTCGGCGCCACCCGCTGCGCCTACGGCCAGGAGTGCTTCGCCGAGAAGGCCCGGGAGCGGGCCAAGCTGGCGGACGTGGTGGTCACCAACCACGCCATGCTGGCGATCGACGCGATCGAGGGCGCGCCGGTGCTGCCCGAGCACGGGCTGCTGATCGTGGACGAGGCGCACGAGCTGGTCAACCGGGTCACCGGCGCGGCCACCGCCGAGCTGACGGTGGGCGCGGTCAACCGGGCGGTGAAGCGCGCGGCCCGGCTGGCCAACGAGAAGGCCGTGGACGCCCTCCAGGCGGCGGCCGAGAACTTCCACGGCCTGATGGAGACGGCCCAGCCCGGCCGGGTCGAGGAGCTGCCCGAGTACCTGGCGTACGCGGTCACCGCGATCCGGGACGCCAGCCGGCAGGTGATCACCTCGCTCGGCGAGACCCGGGACAAGGCGCTCACCGACGAGGACGCGGTGCGCAAGCAGGCGATGGCCTCCGCCGAGACGCTGCACGAGACGGCCGAGCGGCTGCTGGGGGACTCCGAGTACGACGTGGTCTGGATCGAGCGCAGCGACCGCTTCGGGATGGGCACCGCCTCGCTGCGGGTCGCCCCGCTGAGCGTCTCCGGGCTGCTGCGGGAGGGCCTGTACAAGGAGCGCTCGGTGGTGCTCACCTCGGCCACCCTCAAGCTCGGCGGGGATTTCACCGGCGTCGCCGCCTCGGTCGGCCTGCCCTCGGAGGCCCGGCTGCCGGACGAGCGGGGGCCGGCCGACGTACCCGAGCCGGCCTTCGGCGAGGACCCGGCGCCGCACTGGCGGGGCATCGATGTCGGCTCGCCGTTCAAGTACCCCAAGCAGGGCATCCTCTACGTCGCCCGGCACCTGGCCGACCCGGGGCGGGAGCCCGAGCGGCCCGACATGCTGGACGAGCTGGCGGAGCTGATCGGGGCGGCCGGCGGCCGGACGCTGGGCCTGTTCTCCTCGATGCGCGGCGCCCAGACGGCCGCCGAGGCGATGCGCGAGCGGCTCGACAACCGGATCCTGCTCCAGGGGGAGGACACCCTGGGCGAGTTGATCCGCGACTTCGCCTCGGATGCCACCACCTGCCTGTTCGGCACGCTCTCGCTCTGGCAGGGCGTGGACGTGCCCGGTTCGGCCTGCCAGCTGGTGGTGATGGACCGGATCCCGTTCCCGCGTCCGGACGATCCGCTGATGAGCGCCCGGCAGAAGGACGTCGAACAGCGCGGCGGGAACGGTTTCATGGCCGTCGCGGCCACCCACGCCGCGCTGCTGCTGGCGCAGGGCGCGGGCCGACTGGTGCGGGCGGCGGACGACCGCGGTGTGGTGGCGGTGCTCGACCCGCGGGTCGAGACCAAGCGCTACGGGAGCTTCTTCCGCTCCTCGATGCCGGAGTTCTGGTACACCACCGACCGCAACCAGGTGCGCCGCTCGCTGGCGGCGATCGACGCCTCGGCGGAGCCGGTCCGGCCGGTGCAGAAGCGGGGCTGAGGACGCCGGAGGGGCTCCGCGCGGTGTGCGTGGAGCCCCTTCCCGTGTGTGCGCGCGGCGGGCGCGCGGGCCGGCGCGGTGGGTGGTCAGAGCCGGCGCAGGACCGCCACGACCTTGCCCAGGATGGTCGCGTTGTCGCCGTTGATCGGCTCGTAGGCCGGGTTGTGCGGCATCAGCCAGATCCGGCCGTCCTCGCGCTTGAGGCGCTTCACGGTGGCCTCGCCGTCGATCATCGCGGCCACGATGTCGCCGTTCTCGGCGACCGGCTGGCGGCGGACGGTGACCCAGTCGCCGTCGCAGATGGCCGCCTCGATCATCGAGTCCCCGCGCACGGTCAGCGCGAACAGCTCGCCCTCGCCGACCAGCTGGCGCGGCAGCGGGAAGACGTCCTCGACCGTCTGCTCGGCCAGGATCGGCCCGCCCGCGGCGATCCGGCCGACCAGCGGGACGTACGAGGTGGACGGCCGGCCGGCCGTCTCGGCGGTGTTGGGGCGGGCCACCTCGACGCCGCGCACCTCGTAGGCGCGGGGGCGGTGCGGATCGCGGCGCAGGAAGCCCTTGCGCTCCAGGGCCATCAGCTGGTGGGCGACCGAGGAGGTGCTGGAGAGGCCGACGGCCTGGCCGATCTCGCGCATCGACGGCGGGTAGCCCCGGCGCTGGACGGAGTCCCGGATGACCTCGATCACCCGGCGCTGGCGCTCGGTCAGCCCGGCCTCGTCGGTGCGGATGCCGGGGGGGCGGCCCGGCATCGAACGGGTGGGAGCAGGGTGCCCGTCGTCCAGGACGGGGGCGTGCTCGATGGGCTGGTCGGGAACCCGGCTCGGGCTGGAAACGGCCGGGCCGGAGAGGCGGTGGTCTTCGCTACGGTCCATGCTGATGTCCACGCTCTGCTGATTCGTGGTGCGCTGCCCCACCTTGAGCTGGGAGTGCTCCTGCACCGGGATGGTGTTGCTTTCGATCGTGTTCACGGCGGCCCCTCTCGACGGCTGTCCTCTCCCCTTTTCCAGCCCAACGGCACCTCCTATCGAAAGGTTGCGCCAAACACACGTTCGAGTGAATTATTCGGGAGTTGGCTGACTCGATCAAGGCTTTGCTGTACATCGATTAAATGTTCGACCGAAAGTCGGCCCCGGCAGTCTAATCCGCGCCGACACGCCAGGGGTGCCGCCTCCCCCGAAGACCTAGATGTAGTGGCTACAGTCCACATCGTGCCCAGTACTAGTGGTCACGTCGCATGATCAGCTTGCCGAGGCCGGGTCGACATCGCGTAGACTCGACGAGTCCGCACGTTCTGCCCGGGAGGGATCTTTCAGGTGCACTGCCCCTTCTGCCGGCATTCCGACAGCCGCGTCGTCGACAGCCGGACCACCGAGGACGGCAGCTCGATCCGCCGCCGTCGGCAGTGTCCGGACTGCGGCCGCCGCTTCACCACGGTGGAGACGGCCGCGCTGATGGTCATCAAGCGCAGCGGCGTCACCGAGCCTTTCTCCCGGGAGAAGGTCATCTCCGGAGTCCGCAAGGCCTGCCAGGGCCGACCGGTCACCGAGGACGCGCTCGCCCAGCTCGGCCAGCGGGTCGAGGAGTGCGTGCGGGCCACCGGCAAGTCCGAGCTCACCACCCACGACGTGGGGCTGGCCATACTCGGACCGCTCAAGGATCTCGACGTGGTCGCGTTCCTGCGCTTCGCCAGCGTGTACCAGGCGTACGACGGACTGGAAGACTTCGAGGCCGCCATCGCGGAGCTCCGCGCCGAGCGGCCCGTCCCCGAGGCGGACGGCACCTGCGTGCCGGTTCCCGCCGCCGCGCCCTAGGAGGCCCGGCGCAGTACCAGCGGCCCTTCGGGGCTGCCAGCCACACCGGCCCCACGGGGCCGAAGCATGCCCGGAAACGGGGCACAGAACACCACAAACCGTGCGGGAACAGGCAGGTCGTCGCCTGTCCGCACACCGGAAGACGAACCAGCGGTGCCCGGACTTTTCAGGGCACTTTGGGCGTTTGCCCAGGAGGAGGAGCGAGAAGTGACAGACACCACGAGCGGTTCCGCACGCGGGTCGAAGTCCGACAAGGCCGCGGCCAAGGGCGCCGGCAAGGCGCCCAAGGGCGGTCTGCGGATCGAGCGCATCCACACCACCCCTGGCGTCCACCCCTACGACGAGGTCCGCTGGGAGCGGCGCGACGTCGTCATGACCAACTGGCGCGACGGCTCGATCAACTTCGAGCAGCGCGGCGTCGAGTTCCCCGACTCCTGGTCGGTCAACGCCGTCAACATCGTGACGTCCAAGTACTTCCGCGGCGCGGTCGGCACCCCGCAGCGCGAGTGGAGCCTCAAGCAGATCATCGACCGCGTGGTGCTCACCTACCGCGCCGCCGGCGAGAAGAACGGCTACTTCGCCACCCCCGGTGACGCCGAGGTCTTCGAGCACGAGCTGACCCACGCCCTCCTCCACCAGGTGTTCAGCTTCAACTCGCCGGTCTGGTTCAACGTCGGCACCAAGCAGCCCCAGCAGGTCAGCGCCTGCTTCATCCTGGCCGTCGACGACTCCATGGAGTCGATCCTCGACTGGTACAAGGAAGAGGGCATGATCTTCAAGGGCGGCTCCGGCGCCGGCCTCAACCTCTCCCGCATCCGCTCCTCCAAGGAGCTGCTCTCCTCCGGCGGCAACGCCTCCGGCCCGGTCTCCTTCATGCGCGGCGCGGACGCCTCCGCCGGCACCATCAAGTCCGGTGGTGCCACCCGCCGCGCGGCCAAGATGGTCGTGCTGGACGTCGACCACCCCGACGTCGAGGCCTTCATCGAGACCAAGGTGAAGGAGGAGGAGAAGATCCGCGCCCTGCGCGACGCGGGCTTCGACATGGACCTCGGCGGGGACGACATCACCTCCGTCCAGTACCAGAACGCCAACAACTCGGTCCGCGTCTCCGACGAATTCATGACCGCCGTCGAGAACGGCACCGAATTCGGCCTGCGCGCCCGGATGACCGGCGAGGTCATCGAGACCGTCGACGCGAAGAAGCTCTTCCGCAAGATGGCCGAGGCCGCCTGGGCCTGTGCCGACCCGGGCATCCAGTACGACTCCACCATCAACCACTGGCACACCTGCCCGGAGTCCGGCCGCATCAACGCGTCCAACCCCTGCTCCGAGTACATGCACCTGGACAACTCCAGCTGCAACCTCGCCTCGCTGAACCTGATGAAGTTCCTGCGCGACGACGACTCCTTCGACGCCGAGCGCTTCGCCAAGGTCGTCGAGCTGGTCATCACCGCGATGGACATCTCGATCTGCTTCGCCGACTTCCCGACCGAGAAGATCGGCGAGACCACCCGCGCCTACCGCCAGCTCGGCATCGGCTACGCCAACCTCGGCGCGCTGCTGATGGCCACCGGCCACGCCTACGACAGCGAGGGCGGCCGCGCCCTGGCCGGCGCCATCACCTCGCTGATGACCGGCACCGCGTACCGCCGCGGCGCCGAACTCGCCGGTGTCGTCGGCCCGTACGACGGTTACGCCCGCAACGCCGCCCCGCACCAGCGGGTCATGCACCAGCACGCGGACGCCTCCCGGGCGGCCGTCGCGCTGGGCGACCTGGACGCCCCCGTCTGGGCCGCCGCCACCGAGACCTGGGGCGACGTGCTCCGCCTCGGCGCGGAGAACGGCTTCCGCAACGCGCAGGCCTCGGTGCTCGCGCCGACCGGCACCATCGGCCTGATGATGGACTGCGACACCACCGGTGTGGAGCCCGACCTGGCGCTGGTCAAGTTCAAGAAGCTCGTCGGCGGCGGCTCGATGCAGATCGTCAACGGCACCGTCCCGCGCGCGCTGAAGCGCCTCGGCTACCAGGCCGAGCAGGTCGAGGCGATCGTCGCCCACATCGCCGAGCACGGCAACGTGGTGGACGCGCCCGGGCTGAAGCCCGCGCACTACGAGGTCTTCGACTGCGCGATGGGCGAGCGCTCCATCTCCCCGATGGGGCACGTGCGGATGATGGCGGCGATCCAGCCCTGGATCTCGGGCGCCATCTCCAAGACGGTGAACATGCCGGCCTCCGCGGACGTCGAGGACGTCGAGGAGATCTACTTCGAGGCGTGGAAGATGGGCGTCAAGGCGCTCGCCATCTACCGCGAGAACTCGAAGGTAGGCCAGCCGCTGTCGGCGAAGAAGAAGGACGACGAGGCCAAGGCGGAGTCCGCCCCGGCCGCGGTCGAGAAGGTCGTCGAGTACCGGCCCGTCCGCAAGCGCCTGCCCAAGGGCCGCCCGGGCATCACCACCTCCTTCGCGGTCGGTGGCGCCGAGGGTTACATGACTGCCAACTCCTACCCGGACGACGGCCTCGGCGAGGTCTTCCTGAAGATGTCCAAGCAGGGCTCGACCCTCGCGGGCATGATGGACGCCTTCTCCATCGCCGTCTCGGTCGGCCTCCAGTACGGCGTGCCGCTGGAGACCTACGTCTCGAAGTTCACCAACATGCGCTTCGAGCCGGCCGGTCTGACCGACGACCCGGACGTGCGGATGGCGCAGTCGATCGTCGACTACATCTTCCGCCGCCTGGCGCTGGACTTCCTGCCGTTCGAGACCCGCTCCGCGCTGGGCATCCACTCCGTCGAGGAGCGCCAGCGCCACCTGGAGACGGGCTCCTACGAGCCGCTGGAGGCCGAGGAGGAGCTGGACACCGAGTCCCTCGCCCAGTCCGCCCCGCGCGCTGCCGCCGCCCCGGCCGCCCCGGCCAAGCCCGCCGCGGTCGAGGCCCCCAAGGCGGCCCCGGCGCAGGCCCACAACTCGACGGAGCTGCTGGAGATCCAGCTCGGCCTCAACGCCGACGCCCCGCTCTGCTTCTCCTGCGGCACCAAGATGCGCCGCGCCGGCAGCTGCTACCTCTGCGAGGGCTGCGGCTCCACCAGCGGCTGCAGCTGATACCGGGCTCGACCCCGGCCCTCACCTGGTGAGGTGACCTGCCGTTGAGGCGGGGCGAGGACTTCGTGTCCTCGCCCCGCCTCTTCTGCATGCGCACGGGCGGGCGGCTCCCCGGAGGTGTCACGGCGGAGGCGGGGGCGGGGTGACCGAGGTGCGGGGGAGGGGTCGTGGTTCGGTGTACGCAGCGTGAATGAATGAGACTGACCGTCAACTCTCCAGTTGAGGCCACATCCTCAATAGATATGATCTGCCGACTGCGTGAACCGATCAGCCGCCCGGAGACGTTTAATCACGTCGGCCGGGCGGTCGCGCATTCGCCCGTCCGCTGTCGGCGTCAGTCCGTCGACGCCCGCCGCCGCTGCCGAGGACCGCACCGATGAGAGAACGCACCAGCACCGATGGCGCGTCGCCCCGGCGGCCCGCCGCGCGTACCGCGGCCCTGACCGCGGGGGCCGTCCTGCTGGCGGCGGTCGCCGCGCCGGTGGGCGTCCGTCGGGCGCTGGCGGCCCATCAGCCGTTCACCGCCGCCGCCGTGTGCGCGGTCGCGGTGCTCTGGCTGATCGCGGTCGGCCTCGCGGCGGCCGGTGCCGAGCGCTCCCGCCGGCTGGCGGCCGACCTGGCCGGGCAGCAGGCCGAGACCATGGCGGGCCTGGTGGCGGTCGACGCCGCCCGGAACGCCCAGACGGCGGCCCGCGCCGATGCCGCCGCCGCGCGCGCCGAGCGGGACGCCGCCCGGGAGGAACTGGCCCGGGCGGGCGCCGAGGTGGCGGCCGCCCACGCCGAGCTGGCCCGGCTGCGGGCGGAGGCCGAGGAGGAGCGGGCCGCGCGGGCCGAACTGGACCGGCTCGCCGACGAGGTCCTGCCCGAGGTGGTGAAGAGGCTCCGCGACGGCGCGTCCGTGGACAGTGCGCTCGCCGGGCACCGTACGCACCCCCAGTACGCGCTGCTGCGCGTCGTCGCCGACGAGGTCGGGAAGGGCGAACGGCTGCGGGCCGCCGCACTCGCGGTCTGCGCGACCGCCGCCGGCCGCGTCCAGGCGCTGGCCACCAGCATGCACGCCGAGCTGCGGGAGATGCAGCACCGTCACGACGAGGAGGTGCTGGGCGATCTGTTGCGCCTGGACCACTCGACCGCGCAGGCGGGCCGGATGGCCGACAGCATCGCGGTGCTCACCGGCGCCCGCTCGGGGCGGCGCTGGGCGAAGCCGATCGCGGTGGAGTCGGTGCTGCGCGGTGCGCTCGGGCGGATCGGCGCCTACCAGCGGGTGCGGCTGCACAACGCCAGCACCGCGGCCGTCGCCGGGTTCGCCGCCGAGGGCGTGATGCACGCGCTCGCCGAACTCCTGGACAACGCGACCAACTTCTCCGCCCCGCCGGCCGAGGTGCACGTCTACGTCGAGGAGGTGCCGGCCGGGCTGGTGATCACCGTCGAGGACAGCGGGCTGGGCCTGAGCGACAGTTGGCTGCGGCGGGCCGAACGGGCCGTGGGCGCGGAGCCGTTGGACCTCACCATGCTCTCGGCCGGTACCCGGCTCGGTCTCGCGGTGGTCGGTTCGCTGGCCCGCAAGTACGGTCTGCAGATCTCCTTCCGGCCGTCGGCGCGCGGTGGTACCGGGGTGGTGGTGCTGATCCCGCAGCAGCTGGTCGCCCACGTCGCTCCGGAGCCGGCCGCGGGGCCCGTCGTGACGACTGCGCCGGTGCCCGCGCCCCCGCGCCCGGCGGTGTCCGCGCGCCCCGCGCTCACCCCAGCGCTCACTCCTGCGCCCACCCCGGCGGCCGACCCGCCCGCCGCCGCGCCCGCCCAGGTGCCCGTGGCCGTCCCGGTCACCGAGAGCGGACTGCCGCAGCGCCGCCGCGGGCAGACGCTCGCGGCGACCACCCCGGCCGCGGCCCCCGCCGCGAAGCCGGCCCGCGCCGACGCGGTGGGCGCCGCCGCCCGGTTCGGCGCCTTCCGCAAGGCCGCACAGCAGGCCCGGACCCCCGTCGACACCCCCCGGTCCGGCACCACGGACACCCTCGGAACCACCGGCACCCCAGGCACCACTGGTACCTCAGGCACCACGGACACCACGGACACCACGGACACCACCTCCGACGCCTCCCCCGTCACCGAGAAGGACTCCTGATGAGCACCGCCACCGATCGCGACCTCGACTGGCTGTTGGACAACCTGCTGACCGCCACCCCCGGCACCCGGCACGCCCTGGTGCTCTCCGCCGACGGCCTCAAGCTCTGCCACACCGCGGGCCTCACCGCTGACCAGGCCGACCAGTTGGCGGCGATCGCCTCCGGAATGCAGAGCCTGGCGCACGGCGCCTCGATCGAGTTCGGCGACGGCAGCGGCGGTGTGCGGCAGTCGATGACCGAGTTCCACGGCGGCATCCTCTGCATCGTGGCGGCCGGCGAGGGCGCGCACCTCGCGGTGGTCACGGACGACGACGCCGACGTGGGCGTGGTCGGCCACAACATGCACGGCCTGATCGAGCAGATCGGGGTCCATCTCAGCGCTCCGGCCCGGGACACCGGGAACGCGGTGGCGGACGGGAGCGCCCCGGCATGAGCGGGCGGCCGGTCCTGCCGGGGCGTGACGACGACCCGGACCGCCTCTACACCATCACCCGGGGCCGCAGCCGTTCGCCGGAGAACGCCTTCGACCTGGTCACCCTGATCGTGGCCGAGCGCGAGCCGGTGCCGGGCATGCAGTCGGAGCACGCGCGCATCCTGCGGATGTGCGAGGCGCCGGTCGCCGTCGTCGAGGTGGCCGCCGAACTGGCGCTGCCGATCTCGGTGGTGAAGATCCTGCTCGGCGACCTGCTGGAGACCGGGGCGGTCACCGCCCGGCACCCCAGGTTCGCGCCCAACAAGGCCCGGTTGCCCGATCTCGACACGCTGAAGCAGGTGCTCCATGGACTCCAACAGCTCTGACGCCCCGGCGTCCCGGCGCACCCCGCTGCGTGGCACCGCCGACAACGCGCTGAAGATCGTCGTGGTCGGCGGCTTCGGGGTCGGCAAGACCACCCTGGTCGGCGCGGTCAGCGAGATCCGGCCGCTGAACACCGAGGAGACGATGACCAGGGCGGGCGAGGGCATCGACGACCCCTCGGACGCCTGGGGCAAGCGCTCCACCACCGTCGCCTTCGACTTCGGGCGGATCACCCTCTCCGCCAGCCAGGTGCTGTACCTGTTCGGCGCTCCCGGGCAGGAACGCTTCTGGTTCCTCTGGGACCGGCTGTTCAGCGGCGCGCTCGGCGCGGTCGTCCTGGTGGACACCCGGCGGCTGGAGGAGTCCTGGTACGCCATCGACCGGCTGGAGCACCACGGCACGCCGTTCATCGTGGCGCGCAACAACTTCGGCGACCCGACCCACACGCTCGACCAGGTCCGCGAGGCGCTCGACCTGCCCGCCGGCATCCCGTTGGTCGACTGCGACGCCCGCGACCGCGAGGACGGCAAGCGCGTGCTGATCGAACTCGTCCGCCACCTGGCCGCCCGGGTCGAGGCCCAGGCCGCCACCACCGCCGTGTACCAGGAGAGCACCCCGTGACCGAGCCCGCCGCCACCCCGCCCCCGGGCTGCCCGGCGCACGCCGGCGCCACCCCGCTGTACGGGCCGCGCTTCCAGACCGACCCCGCCCAGCTGTACCGCGAGCTGCGGGCCGCGCACGGCCCGGTCGCGCCGGTCGAGCTGGCCGGCGGCGTCCCCGCCTGGCTGGTGATCGGCTACCGCGAGCTGCAGCTGGTCACCGGCCAGCCGCAGCTGTTCGGCCGCGACTCGGCCCGCTGGAACGCCTGGGCGGACATCCCCGAGAACTGGCCGCTGAAGCCGATGATGGCCCCGGTGCCGTCGATCCTGTACGCCGAGGGCGAGGAGCACGTCCGCCGCTCCCGGGCCGTCACCGACGCGCTCGCCGCCATCGACCCGTACGAGCTGCGCAAGCACTGCGAGGAGGTCGCCGACCGGCTGATCGACGGGTTCGCGGGGCGCGGCGAGGCCGACCTGGTCGCCGAGTACGCCCACCGGATGCCGCTGCTGGTGCTCTGCCGGCTGCTCGGGCTGAGCGAGGAGCAGGCGCCGGTCCTGACCGAGGCGCTGCTGACGATGCTGGACGGCGGGCCGGACGCGCCCGCCGGAGCGCAGCGGCTGCTGGCCGTGATGCTCGACGTGGTGCGGGAGAAGGCGGAGCACCCCGGCAACGACATCGCGACCGCGATGCTGCAGCACGAGGCGGGCCTGGAGCACGACGAGATCATGCGGGACCTGCGGGTGCTGCTGATCGCCGGCCACCAGCCCTGCTCGTACTGGATCTCCAACGCGCTGCGGCTGATGCTCACCGACGAGCGCTTCGCCGCCTCGCTCTCCGGCGGTCGGCGCAGCATCAGCCAGGCGCTGAACGAGGCGCTCTGGGAGGACACTCCGACGCAGATCTTCGCCGGGCGCTGGGCGACCCGGGACACCCAGCTCGGCGGGCAGCGGATCGCCGCCGGGGACATGGTGCTGCTGGGCCTGGCGGGGGCGAACGCGGACCCGTCGGTCCGTCGGCCGGACGGCAGGCCGGCCGAGGGCAACCGGGCGCACCTGAGCTACTCGTACGGCGAGCACGGCTGCCCGTTCCCGGCGCAGGAGGCGGCCGAGGTGATCGCCACCATGGCGATCGAGGTGCTGCTGGACCGGCTGCCGGACCTGCGGCTGGCGGTGGCGGAGCACGCGCTGGTGTGGCGGCCGTCGGCCTGGGTGCGCGGGCTGGTGGCGCTGCCGGTGTCGTTCAGTCCGGGCTACTCGGTCTGAGCCTGCGTCCCGAGAGCCCCCGAGCCCCCGAGCCCCCGGGCCCCGGAGTCCCGGGTGTTCCCGGCGTTCCCGCGGCCGGGCCGGGCCGGGCCTGTGCTGTCCGGCGGCCCGCGCCCGCCCGCCCGTGCCGGCCCGTTTCAAGAACAGAGCGACCCAAGGAGAGCTGTGCCGATGACCGCCCCGATCGCCCTCGACCCGCTGGCGGGCGACAACGCCGCCGAGGGTGCCCTGCTGCGCGCCGCCGGCCCGGCGGTGGCCGTGGAGCTGCCCGGCGGGGTCGCCGCCTGGGCGGTGACGCAGCACGCGGCCGCGCGTGAACTGCTGACCGACGCCCGCCTGGTGAAGGACGCCGCGCACTGGGCCGCGTACCAGCGCGGCGAGGTACCGAAGACCTGGCCGCTGATCGGCCTGGCGGTGCCCGGTCCGAGCATGGTGACCACCGACGGCGCCGAGCACCGGCGGCTGCGGGCGCTGGTGGCGCAGGCGTTCACCCCGCGCCGGGTGGAGCTGATGCGCCCCCGGGTGGAGGAGACCACCCACGCGCTGCTGGAGGCGCTGGCGGCGGGCGAGCCGGTGGTGGACCTCAAGACGGCCTTCGCCTTCCCGCTGCCGATGACGGTGATCTGCTCGCTGCTCGGCGTCCCGGAGTCCGACCACGGCCACCTGCGCGACCTGTACGAGCGGTTCTTCGGCACCCGCCCGAACCCGGAGGGCATCCAGGCGACCATCGCCGGGCTGAACGCCTTCGTCAACGACCTGGTGGCGCAGCGCCGTTCGGCCCCCGGCGACGACCTGGCCAGTGTGCTGCTGGCGGCGGACACCGAGGGCGGGGCGCTGAGCGACGCGGAGGCGGCGGCCACCCTGCGGGTGATCATCGCGGCGGGGCACGAGACCACGGTCAACCTGATCGGCAACGCCGTCCGGGCGCTGCTGGCGCACCCGGACCAGCTGGCGCTGGTGCGCTCCGGCGAGATCGGCTGGGACGCGGTGGTGGAGGAGTCGCTCCGCTGGACGCCGCCGACCAGCAACTTCCTGTTCCGGTTCGCCGCCGAGGCGATCGAGGTCGGCGGGGTCGACGGGGTCGGCGGGGTGGTGATCCCCAAGGGCGAGCCGGTGCTGGTCTCGTACAACGCGATCGGCCGGGACCCGGCGCAGCACGGGGTGACGGCCGAGCTGTTCGACATCACCCGGGATCCGATCCGGCACCTGTCCTTCGGCCACGGTCCGCACGTCTGCCCGGGTTCGCCGCTGGCGCGCCTGGAGGCGGGGGTGGCGCTGCCGGCGCTGTTCGAGCGGTTCCCGGACCTGGCCCTGGCGGTGCCGGACGGCGAGCTGCGGCCGAGTCCGTCGCTGGTGGTGAACAGCCTGCGGGAGATCCCGGTCCGGCTGTTCTGACGACCGCGCCGGGCCGGCGGTCGGGCCGGTCCGAGGGCTGCGACGTCGCGAAGGCTGGGACGTTGCGAAGGCGGTGCCCGGCCCGCCCCGAGCGGGCCGGGCCGAGCGGCCCTGTCGGGCGCGCGGAGGCGCGCACGGACGGGTCACGAGTGGGGCACTTGCCGATGAAGGTCGAACGCGGACCTTGGCGGCGGGTGGCTGCTGCGTTAACGTCGTCAAACCGGCCAGCCCGCCGGGTACATGTCGATCTCCGGTACAGCGCACTGCCGTTCTGTCCCCCTGCGGGTCCGTCGCACTGCAGGGTCTGTCGTACGAGGCGTTCACGCCCTGGCGAGGAGGACCGCATTGACCCCCAGCCCGACCGAGCCGTCCACACGTTCCCGCCGCCGTCCGATCGCCGTTCCCGCCCTGCTGGCGGCGCTGGCACTGACGGCGGCCTGTTCCAACAGTTCGAGCAGTTCGGGCGGTGGCTCGGGCGGTACGCAGACCCTCGCGGGGGACTGCGCCAAGTACCAGCCGTATGCGGGCCATTCGGGCAGCACGGTGACCGTTTTCGCGTCGATCCTCAGCCCGGAGTCGGACAACCTGGAGAAGTCCTGGTCGGAGTTCGCCAAATGTACGGGCATCAAGATCAGTTATGAGGGGTCCAACGACTTCGAGTCGCAGCTCCCGGTGCGGGTGACCGGCGGCAACGCCCCGGACTTCGCGATCATCCCGCAGCCCGGCCTGCTGGCCCAGATGGTGAAGAGCGGCAAGGTGGTCAAGCCGCCCGAGCAGACCGCCGCCAACCAGGACAGGTGGAGCCCGGTCTGGAAGACCTACGGCTCGGTCAACGGCACGTTCTACGCGGCGCCGATGAGCGCCAACATGAAGTCGCTGGTCTGGTACTCGCCGAAGGCCTTCAAGCAGGCCGGCTACGAGGTGCCGAAGACCTGGGCCGATCTGATGGCGCTCAGCGACCGGATCGCCAAGGCCGGTGCCACCAAGCCGTGGTGCGGCGGCATCGCCTCCGGAACGGCCACCGGCTGGCCCGCCACCGACTGGCTGGAGGAGGTGGTGCTGGGCACCTACGGCGGCGAGGTGTACGACCAGTGGGTGAGCCACAAGGTGAAGTTCTCCGACGAGAAGATCACCACAGCGATGCGGACCATCGCGGACTGGATGCAGAACCCCGCCTGGGTCAACGGCGGGTACGGCGACGTGAAGTCGATCGCCACCACGACCTTCCAGGACGCGGGCGCGCCGATCCTCACCGGCAAGTGCGCCATGCTCCAGCAGGCCTCCTTCTACAAGGCGCAGTGGCCCAAGGACACCAAGGTCGGCCCGGACGGCGACATCTTCGCCTTCCACCTGCCGGCCGTGAACCCGGCGGTGCCCAACCCGGTGGAGGGCGGCGGTGAGTTCCTGACCGCCTTCGCGAGTCGGCCCGAGGTGCAGGCGGTGCAGAACTACCTGTCCAGCGCCGACTGGGCGAGCAGCCGGGTGAGGACCGCCACCGGCTGGGTCTCGGCCAACCAGGGCGTGGACAAGAGCCTGTACACCGACCCGATCGACCGGCTCTCCGCCGACGCGCTCACCGACCCGGCCGCGACCTTCCGCTTCGACGGCTCGGACCTGATGCCCGCCGCGGTCGGCGCCGGGCAGGAGTGGAAGTCGCTGACCGCCTGGTTCGCCGAGGGCCAGTCCATCCAGAAGACCGCCGCCGACATCGACGCGGCCTGGCCGCAGTAGCGGCCTTCCCCACCAGGACCACCTGTCGAGGGCGGTGCGGGGCCACCCACCCGCACCGCCCGCCCCTCTCTCCGTGCTCCGGGAGCTGCCTCCACCCCGATCCCGATCCCGATCCCGATCCCGTTTCCGTTTCCGTCTTCGTCTCGCTTCCGCTTCCACGTCCGCAGGGTGCTCTCCGCCCTCCGCAGGGAAAGGACCGCGCAGCCATGTCCCTCACCGCTTCCGCGCTCGCCGACGGCGCCTGGGGCGACGCGGCCGTCAAGTTCGGCAACAGCTTCGGCGCCATCGCGGGCTTCCTCGGCATCCTCCTGCTGGTGTTCCTCGCCGCCGGCCGGGCCACCGGCCGGATCGCCCGACCGCTGTCCGTGGCGGTCTTCCTCGGCCCGGCGGCGCTGCTGCTGCTCGTCGGCCTCGTCGTGCCGCTGGTGCGCACCGTCTACCTGAGCCTCTACAGCGACGACAGCAGCCGGTTCGTCGGCGGTGAGAACTTCGGCTGGGCGTTCACCACCGACTCGGTGCAGGAGGTGCTGGTCAACACCCTGCTCTGGCTGGTGGTCGCGCCGCTGGCGGCCACCGGCCTCGGCCTGGTGCTGGCGCTGCTGGTGGACCGGATGCGCGGTCAGGCGCTGTACAAGTCGCTGATCTTCATGCCGATGGCGATCTCCCTGGTCGGCGCCTCGATCATCTTCAAGTTCGTCTACGAGTCCCGTGATGCCTCGCAACAGCAGATCGGCCTGCTCAGCCAGCTCGCGATCGGCCTCGGCTGGGAGCACCCGCCGAACTGGATGCTCTCCCAACCGCTCAACACCTTCCTGCTGATGGCGGTCATGGTCTGGGTGCAGACCGGCTTCGCGATGGTGGTGCTGTCGGCCGCGATCAAGGCGATTCCGGACGAGGTCACCGAGGCCGCCCGGCTGGACGGCGCGGGCGGGGTGCGGCTGTTCTGGTACGTGACGGTGCCGATGATCCGCACCACGGTGGTCGTCGTCCTCACCACCGTCATGATCACCACGCTGAAGGCCTTCGACATCGTCCGCACCATGACCGGTGGCAACTTCGGCACCCAGGTGCTGGCCAACGAGATGTACTCGCAGTCGTTCGTGCAGTTCAACACCGGGCGGGGCAGCGCACTCGCGGTGATCCTCTTCCTGGCCGTGCTGCCGCTGGTGGCCTACAACATCGTCCAGCTGCGCAAGGAGCGTGGAGTCCGATGAGCGAGCGCCGCACACCCATCCGCCGCCGTCGCTCCAAGGGCGTCGCCGACGCCTCTCCCGTCGCCGACGCGGTGCCGGTCGCGGGTGCCCCGCCTGCCGCGGACGCCCGGCCCGTTGCGGATGCCCGGCCCGGCTCCGGTTCCGGTTCGGGTTCCGGTGACGGTTCCGGTTCCGGTTCCGTGCGGGACGTCCGCAAGGCCTTCAGCAGCCCGCTCGCCTCGGTCTTCGTGATCGCGGTGACGGTGCTGTGGACCATCCCCACCCTCGGGCTGCTGGCCACCTCGCTGCGCCCCAAGAAGGACGTCACCGCCGACGGCTGGTGGAACGTCCTCCTCCACCCCGACCTCGGGCTCTCCAACTACCACACCGTGCTGTTCGAGGGCGGCTCCGGCGTGAGCACCGGCCTGCTGCCCTTCCTGGTGAACTCGCTGGCGATCAGCGTCCCGGCGACCCTGTTCCCGCTGGTCCTGGCGGCGATGGCCGCGTACGGGCTGGCCTGGGTGCGGTTCCGCGGCAGCGACACGGTGTTCTTCGCGGTGTTCGCGCTCCAGGTGGTGCCGATCCAGATGGCGCTGATCCCGCTGCTGCGGCTGTTCTCCGGCGGTGCCCACCTGGGGCCGCTGACGATCATCCCGGCGGTGGACTTCAAGGGCACCTACGCGCCGGTGTGGATCGCGCACACCATGTTCGCGCTGCCGCTGGCGATCTTCCTGCTGCACAACTTCATCTCCCAGCTGCCGCGCGACCTGATGGAGGCGGCGGTGGTGGACGGCGCCTCGCACTTCAAGATCTTCCGTTCGATCGTGCTGCCGCTCTGCACCCCGGCGCTGGCCTCCTTCGCGATCTTCCAGTTCCTCTGGGTCTGGAACGACCTGCTGGTGGCGCTGACCTTCGCCGGCGGCACGCCCGAGGTGGCGCCGATGACGGTCCGGCTGGCGCAGCTGTCCGGCTCCTTCGGCGGGCGCTGGGAGCTGCTGACCGCGGGGGCGTTCCTGTCGATCGTGATCCCGCTGGCGGTCTTCTTCGCACTCCAGCGGTACTTCGTCCGCGGTCTGCTGGCCGGGTCCGTCAAGGGGTAGCCGGCTCCGGCACCACAGCGACACCGTGGTGCCGTTCGGGACGCGTCCGACGACTTTCGGACCGGCGGTGAAGGACCCGCTGCGGTACTCGCCGTACGGCTCCAACTGACCCCTCGGGGGCGGTCCGGACAGCCGGGCACTTCTGTCACAGCCCTGTGACGGAAGTGCCCGGCCATGTTTTTGAACCTGTTCAGAATGGTCTACAGTCGGCGTCAGTCGCGGCATTCGGCGCTCCCGCCGACGGACTGCCCCAAGGGTGGATTCCGCATGCCCGCAGACCTCTGAGGGGGAATCATGTCCGGCCTGCCCACACCCGCCCCGGCCGAGGCGCCGCACGGTCCCGACCCCTACCGGGCGCCGGCCGCGAAGGCGCCGCCACCCTTCTCCTGGCTGCGGCCCAGCGACCCCGGGCGCAAGGCGTCCGCAGGGCCCAAGGTCATCGGGGCGGCGGTGCTGACGGGCGCGCTGACGGCCTGGATGCTGGGCGACGGCCTGGGCGCCAACCTGCTGGTCTGCGCTGCGGTCGCCACCGCCGGCGCCGGGCTCGCCGCCCGGTCGGCGGGCCGCAGGGTGCGGGTCTGGACGGTCCTCTGGAGCGTGCTGGCGCTGACCCTGCTGGCCGTCCCCGCGCTGTCCGAGGCGGGCTGGCCGGTGGCCCTGTCGCTGGTCTGCGCACTGGCCCTGACCTCGCTCGCGCTGCACGGCGGCCGCCGCTGGCCGGGTGTCCTGCTGGCCCTGCCGGGCATCCTCTGGCAGCTCGTGCCCGGCCTGCGCTGGGCCCGGGAGGGGCTGCGCGGCCTCAGCGTGCCCGGCCGGGGCAGGCTGGTCCCGGTGCTCAAGGCGGTCCTGGTGGCCGCCGTCCTGCTGACCGTCTTCGGCTGGCTCTTCGCCAGCGCCGACGCGGCCATGGCGGACATGCTGTCGAGCCTCACGCCCTCCGTCGGCGTCGGTGAACTGCCGCTGCGGTTGGCGCTGTTCGTCCTCGGCGTGGCCACCTCGCTCGGCTTCGCCCACATCGCGGCCGGCCCGCGCCGCTGGGACCGGACGGCGGTCAAGCCGGGGCGGGAACGCGGACGCCTGGAGTGGGCCCTGCCGCTGACCGCGCTCAACCTGATGTTCGGTGCCTTCGCACTGGTGCAGGCCGTGGTGGTGCTCGGCGGCCGGGACTCGATCATGGACAACACCGGGATGAGCCGCTCCGAGTACGCCCGGCAGGGTTTCTGGCAGCTGACGGCCGTCACCGTGCTGACCCTGGTGGTGGTCGCCGTCGCCAAGCGCTGGGCGCCGCGCAGCACGCCCGGCGACCGCCGGCTGACGCGGATCCTGCTCGGTGCGCTCTGCCTGCTCACCCTGGTCGTGGTCGCCTCGGCGCTCGGCCGCATGTACTACTACGTCGACGCCTCCGGCCTGACCAGGTTGCGGCTCTGGGTGCTGGTGGTCGAGGTCTGGCTCGGCGCGGTCTTCCTGCTGCTGATCGCGGCCGGGCTGACCCGCTCGGCGGCCTGGCTGCCGCGCGCCGTGGTGCTCAGCGCCGCGGTCACCGCCGCCGTGTACGGGCTGATGGGCCCGGACGCGATCGTCGCCGAGCAGAACGTGTCCCGCTTCGAGCAGAGCCGGCAGATCGATCTGCGCAACGTCCGCGACCTCTCGCTGGACGCCGTCCCCGCCCTGGACCGGCTGCCGGACGACCGCCGGACCTGCGCGCTGGAACTGATGCGGATCGAGCTCGGGGCGAGGCCCTCGCCCTGGTACGCCACCAGCCTGGCGGAGTCCCGGGCCCGGGAGATCCTGGCCGACCGCCCGCTGCCGGACGCTTCGCCGGACGGCCGGAGCGCCTGCGACCGGGCCGGCCTGCGGGGCTACGGCCAGGTCCGGGAGTACTGAGGTCGGGGAGTACTGAGGTCCGGGAGTACTGAGGTCGGGGAGTACTGAGGTCGGGGAGTACTGAGCCGGGGGCAGGGGCGGCGGCCGGGATCGGGATCAGCGTCGGGGTCGGCGGCCGGTCCGCCGGGGGCGGTGGCCGGTGAAAGCGTGAGGGCCGGTCGGGAGCGTGGCGCTCCCGACCGGCCCTCGTACGTCACCTGTGCCCCTGCGTCCGCTGGTGAGCGGCCGTCCGGGTCAGTGCATCGCGATGCCGGACGCCTCCGACGGGAGGTCGCTGGCCTTCGCCTTGATCACGAAGACGGCGACCAGCAGGGCGACCCCGGCGAGCGCGGCGCCCGCGATGAAGCCGTGCGAAATGCCCTGCGCCAGGACCTCGTTGGCCGCACCCGTCCCCTTGGGGAACTCGTGCTTCTCCAGGAACTGCGCCTTCTGCTCCGGCGTGGCCGTGGCCATGAAGCCGGGCACCTGGAGCTTGGCCTCCGCCGTGGCGTAGTGCGCGAACACCGTGGTCAGGATCGACAGACCCAGCGAACCACCGATCTGCTGCATCGAGTTGAGCAGACCGGACGCGGCCCCGGTGTCCTCGCCGGCGACGCCCGCGACGGCGAGCAGCATCACCGGGACGAAGATCAGACCCATGCCGAAGCCGAAGACCACCGTGGGGCCGAGCACCCCGTCGATGTACCCGCTGTCCGAGTTCATCTGGGTGAGCCAGCTCAGACCGACCGTGACCATCGCGGCACCGGTGACCATGAACGGCTTCGGGCCGTACTTGGCCTGGAGGTTGGACGCGAGCTGCGCGGCGACGATGATCGACGCGCTGATCGGCAGGAAGGCGAAACCGGCCTTCAGCGGGCTGTAGTCCAGCGGGCCCTGCACGAACAGCGTCACGTAGAAGAAGATGCCGAACATGGCCGCGGCCAGGCAGAGCATCATCACCAGGCCGCCGGTGCGGTTCCGGTCGGAGAACAGGTGCAGCGGGGTGATCGGCTGCGCGGTGCGGTTCTCGATCACGAGGAACGCGGCCACCAGCAGCACGCCGGCCGCGAAGGAGCCCAGCGTGAGGGGGTCCGACCAGCCGTCCGAGGCGGCCCGGATGAACCCGTAGACCAGTCCGACCAGGCCCAGTGTGGAGGTCAGCGCCCCCGGCAGGTCGAAGCGGCCCGCCACGCGGTCCGACTCCGCGATGTAGCGCGGCGCGGCGACCGCGATCAGCACCGCGATCGGCACGTTGACGAAGAAGACCCAGCGCCAGTCCAGGTACTCGGTGAGCAGGCCGCCGGCCAGCAGGCCGATCGCCGCACCCGAGCCGGCCACCGCGGAGAAGACCCCGAAGGCCTTGTTGCGCTCCGGTCCCTCCTCGAAGTTGGTGGCGATCAGTGCGAAGGCGGTCGGCGAACATATCGCGCCGCCGATGCCCTGGAGCGCACGGGCGGCGAGCAGCATGCCGCCGTCCTGCGCGAAGCCGCCGAGCAGCGAGGCCAGGCCGAAGAGCAGCGTGCCGAAGATGAACACCCGGCGGCGGCCGAGGATGTCGCCCGCGCGCCCGCCCAGCAGCAGCAGGCCGCCGAAGGTCAGCGTGTAGGCGTTGATCACCCACGACAGGTTGGTGGTGGAGAAGTTCAGCGCGTCCCTGATCTGCGGCAACGCGATGTTCACGATGGTGGCGTCGAGGACCACCATCAGCTGCGTGGCCGCGATGACGGTCAGGGTGATGCCCTTGCGCCGGCCCGGGCCGCCTTGCGGTGGAGAGTTCTTGCTGAGCGTGTCGGAGATAGCCAAGTTATGCCCCCTGCTGGCTACTGCTTCGTATGCTGCGGACCCAAGGTCCGAGCGTTCCCGCGGCGTCCCGCAGGCTATGAAGGAACGGGATCGTTCACTACTCTGGACGATAGCCCTGATGAGATTGTGAACGCAAGCGTTCCCTAAGGTTGGTGACAATGGATCAGTTGGTGCGACGCCAGGCGGTGGGTCGGGTGGTTGGACGCGCGGCGGAGCGGTCGGGCGCGACGGCCCAGGCCGGGGCTCCGGCGGCGCAGGCCGCGGTTCCGGCAGCGAGGCCCGTGGCTCACTGTCCGATGAAGGTCGCGGCCGAAGTCCTGTCCCGACCGGCGCGCCGCCGGGGGAAGGCGCTGGAGAACGCGATCTTCGAGGCCACGCTCGACCAGCTCACCTCCGGCGGATACGCGCGGCTGACGATGGAAGGTGTCGCCAGTGCCGCGCGGACCGGAAAGGCCGCGCTGTACCGGCGTTGGGCGTCCAAGGTCGAACTGGTCATCGACGCCTTGGAGTCCACTCTGCCACGCCCTGCGGACACCCCCGACCTCGGGTCCGCCCGCGCCGAATTGCTGCTGCTCATCGGCGGTTTCACCGAGGCGATCAACTCCAGGGCCGGCGGGGCGATGCAGGCGCTGATGTCCGAGCTGGACCACGAACAGGCCGCGGTCTTCAAGGACTTCGTGGTGCAACGGGTGATCGAGCCGACCAAGCACACCATTCTGGACATCCTGCAGCGGGGAGCCGAGCGCGGGGACGTCCGCCCCGGCGCGGCCACGCCGCTGCTCGCCGACGTGGCGCCGGCGATGCTGATGTACCGGGTCAAGATCTGCGGGCGGGACATCGGGTCGGAGTTCGCGGCCGAGCTGGTGGACGAGGTGCTGATGCCGCTGATCGGCATGCCGGCAGGTGATCCGCCGCAGGCAGGGTGAACGGCGGCGGGCTCGGTGGGTGTGGTGGGCTCGGTGGGTGTGGTGGGCTCGGCGGTGCCGGTGGGTTCGGTGGGCGTGCTGGCGGGTGCGGCGGGCTCGGCGGGCGGGTGGAGGGGCCCGCGGGGCGGGGTGGGCCAGGCGGGCGGGCGCAACGGGTCGGGCGGGGTGCTCCGGCGCGGGGCTTAGGCTGGAGGTTGCCCCAGCTGAACGGATACCGCGATGCCCATCGTCCCGCCGACGCACTCCGTCGAGCGCTCGCTGCGCCGGGCCGGCGCCAAGATCGTCGTCGGCCTCGACGAGGTCGGTCGCGGCGCCTGGGCCGGCCCGGTCACCGTCGGCGCGGCCGTCACCGGCCTGCGCAAGCCCCCGGAGGGCCTGACCGACTCCAAGCTGCTCACCGTGCTGCGCCGCGAGGCCTTGGCGCCGGTCCTCGCCGACTGGGTCACCGCCTATGCGCTCGGTCACGCCTCGGCGCTGGAGTGCGACGAACTGGGCATGACGGCGGCGCTGCGACTGGCCGCCGTCCGCGCCCTGGAGGCGCTGCCGGTCGAGCCCGACGCGGTGATCCTGGACGGCAAGCACGACTACCTCGGCGGCCCCTGGCGGGTGCGCACGGTGATCAAGGGCGACCAGTCCTGTATCTGTGTCTCGGCCGCCTCGGTCCTGGCCAAGGTCCACCGCGACGGGCTGATGGCCGAACTTGGCGAGGAGCACCTCGAGTACGGCTTCGCCGACAACGCCGGATACCCGTCCCCGGTGCACCGCGCGGCCCTGGAGGAGTACGGGCCGACCGGACAACACCGGCTCTCCTGGGCATATCTGGATGGGCTGCCCAAATGGCGCCACCTGAAGCGGGAGCGGGCGATGGCCGGCGGCGCCGGAGGCCCTGGGGCTGCCGGGCCGGCCGACGAGCAGTTGACGCTCGGTTTCTGACATTCCGTCTGCTATTGCCCCGGGTGGGGGAGGTGCGGCGGGGTGTCCGAAGGGTGGGGCGCCCGTGCGTGTTCGACGGGCATTTGATAGATATCCGGGTATGCCTGTCTTCCCCGAGGAGCCGGAGATTCACGAGAGCCTCCCGGGCCCCGGCGTTCCCTTCCCCCGCGAGTCGGACGCACAAGCCCTTCGCACGCCTGCCACCGGCAGCGCGACCACTTCCGCACCGTCCACCATCACCGCTGCCGTGCCGGTGCCGGGCCCTCGCCCCGCACCCCCGAGGCCGACGCCGCCGCGCGCCGACCGCCCGGGACCGCAGCCCCGTCCGGGCCGGATCCCCAAGCCCGGCCCGCGCCGACCGGCGCCCGCCCCCGAGCCGCAGCCCGCGGTTCAACAGTCCGCGGTTCAACAGCCCGTGGTTCAACAGCCCGTGGCCGATTCGCTTGAGATCCGGCAGCCCGCCGCCCGACAGACCGAGGTCGCAGGGCCTGAGGTTCAACAGCCGGAGGTCCAACTGATCGCCGCTGCGGCGGCGGACGCGCTGGACCGAGCCGACGAGGTGGTCGACCGACTGCTGGAGTCCGGTCGCAACCCGGGCGACATCCTGGTGCTGACGGTGGGCGACGCCCACCCCTGGCAGCAGCACGAGCTCTCCTTCGGCGAGGAGCGCTACTGGGCGCAGCTCACCGAGGGCGGCGACGTGTTCTACGCGGACGCCGCGCTGAGCCGCCCGGCTCGCCGCGAGGCGGTCGTCCTGGTCGTCAACGGCGGCTCGGCCGACCGCGCCGCCGAGGCGTACACCAAGGTGCTCGGCCACGCCGTGGCGCTCCTGGTGGTCTGCGGTGACGCGGGCCCCGAGGCCACGGCGGCCGCGGGTGCCTCGGCAGACCGTCCGGTACCGGCCCGCGGTGCGACCGCCTGAGGCGTGACGGCGTGACGGCGTGACGGCTTGCGGCGCGGCTGCTTGAGGTTCGACCTCTTGCGGTGGCGCCGTCCGAGCCGCGCTGTCCGAGGCGTCTCGGTCCGCCGGCGCGCCCGCCCGGGCGCCTGCCCGAGGTCCGGGGCTGCCAGGCCTCGGGGGCTTCCGCGGCCCTCGGCGAGTCGGCGCGTCCGCTCCCACCTGCGCGGCCTGCCCCGCCCGGCGTCCGACGGCATCCGCTGTCACGGTGCGCGGCAGGCCCGCCCGGCGGCACGGATGCCGTCGGGCGTCGCCCGCTACCGGGAACGTCGCCACGTGCGAGCTCTCCACCGAGGGCTGGGCGGCCGCCCCAGCCCTCGACCCGGACCGTCGCCCGGCCGAACCCGGGCTGACCGCCCGGTCGGCCAGGCAGCAGGTCACCCCGCCGGGACCGCGGTGCCGCCGCCGGATCTTCGCCGGACGGCGACACCACGCGACTCCGGGTCACCAAGCGGCCGCCCCTACGCACCGAGGCAGGCGGCGGCCGGCCGCAGCGTCAGCGGGTGCCGGTGCGCCGGGCCGGTTCGATGGCCGTCACCCGCCCGGGCGTCCACGGACGCTCGGGCGGCTGGCGCAGTGGGCGCGGTCCGCGCGGTCCCTCCAGCGCCGACCGGGGCGGCAGCTCCGTCACGGTGTGGACCGGTCCCTCCGCCCACGAACCCGCGTGCGGATTGCGGCCACTGCGTCCGTCGCCGAGGATCTGCCAGCCCGCCTGCGTCAGAGCGATGTACGAGCCGCAGCGCAGCCCGTGCAGCGCGGCCGCGTCCTGCAGGGCCCACATCCAGGCGCCGTCCTGCTCCGCCCAGCCGGCCGCACCGTCCCGGCAGCGCAGCAGCACCGCCGTCCGGGCCGGAGTGGCGAGCCGGAGGTCGTGCGGGATGACCTGGCGCAGGTGGCTGAGGATCGCGTTGCGGTGCTGCCAGCCGTCGGTGTGGTGCGGCCAGGGCACGAAGGACGCCGAGGCGTTCAGCCGGTGCAGCCCGTCCAGCACGGCGACCACCACCGTGCCGGGCTGTGGCAGGTGGCGCTGGTGCAGCTCCAGGACGAACTCGCGCGGGTCGCGGAGCAACGGGATCCCCGAGGCGGCCCAGGTCTCCAGATCGAGCACCCGTCTGGGCGCCGAGCTCCGGGCGAGGGGATACTGACCTCGGTCGATACCGTTGATCACGATCCTCCTTCCCGACCCACGGGCGCGCGGGTACGTGTGTACGCCGAAGGCCGGGTCTGCTGGACCAGGTTCCGGGTACGGTCCAATTCTCGCGGCAGATGGGGTAGAGCGGCAACGATGAAATGATGAACGCCGCCCGAAAGTCCACTTTCTGCCGGATATATTCCACCGCCGCACAGGCGCCACTCAGATGGCGCTGGATCGTGATCCAGGCCGTCCTCAGGCCGTGGCCGAGCACCTTCATCACCCGGACCCTCCCTTCTCCGGCGGGCCACCGCCGGTTGGTCGTCGCCGTCGCCGCGTCGCGTTGCCGCTGACTCGTCTATTCCCGCCGTCTTCCCTCCGTTCCTCCGTTCGAGTGGTCGGCTTGGGCTGAGAACAGCCGCCGCCGAACCACGCTCCTCCAGCCCTGGATCAGCCCTGTACGGCCAGGACCAGGGGGAGAACCGCGCTCGCCCCGGCCCGCCGCAGCAGCCGGGCGGCGACGGTGACCGTCCACCCCGAGTCGACCAGGTCGTCCACCAGCAGGACCGGCCCGCCCGCCGCGGCCACCGCGGCCTCCACCTCCGGGGGCAGCACCAGTGCGCCGGCCAGCGAGTGCAGCCGCTGGGCGCTGTTGCTCCGGGCGCCCTGCGGCCGACCCGCCGCGTACTCGATCCGTCCGAGCAGGGGCAGCCGTCCGATCTCCGCGATCCGGGCGCCGAGGCTCCCGACCAGCTGGGGGCGGGTGGCGGAGGCCATGGTCACCACGCCGACCGGCCGGTCGAGCCGGGCGCCCTCGGCCGCTGCCGGCCCTGCCCAGCCGCCCGGGCCGCGAGCCCAGTCGGCCAGCACCGCGACCAGGGCGTCCACCACCTCGCCGGGGACGGCGGTGTCCGGGGCCTGCTCGGCCAGCAGCGCCCGCAGCCGGTTGCCCCACCCGATGTCGGAGAGCCGGCCGAGCGCCCGGCCCGTCTCGGCCTGCTCACCCGCCGGGATGCGCCCCTTGAGCGGCACGCCCAGCGCGTCCATCCCGGTCGGCCAGAGCCGGCGCGGCTCGAAGCTGACCCCGGGGCGGCCGAGCGCGGCCCGGGCCGCGTCCAGCGCAGCGGGCGAGACGTCCGCGGTGTGCAGCGGCCCGGCGCAGTTGTCGCAGCGGCCGCAGGGCACGGCCTCCTCGTCGTCGAGCTGACGGCGCAGGAACTCCATCCGACAGCCGGGGCCCGCCGCGTACTCGCGCATGGCGCGCTGCTCGGCCTCCCGGGAGGCCGCGACCTTCGCGTACCGGGCGGTGTCGTACGCCCAGCTCTGCCCGGTGGCCGTCCAGCCGCCCTTGACCCGTCGCACCGCGCCGTCCACGTCGAGGACCTTGAGCATCGTCTCCAGCCGGGCGCGCCGCAGGTCCACCCGGGGCTCCAGCGCGGCGGTGGACAGCGGCCGGCCGGCCTGGGCGAGCGCGTCGATGGTGCGCCGCACCTGCTCCTCGGGCGGGAAGGCCAGTGAGGCGAAGTAGCGCCAGATCGCCTCGTCCTCGCGCCCGGGCAGCAGCAGGACCTCGGCCCGGTCGACGCCGCGCCCGGCCCGGCCGACCTGCTGGTAGTAGGCGATCGGGGAGCTGGGCGAGCCCAGGTGCACCACGAATCCGAGGTCGGGCTTGTCGAAGCCCATGCCCAGTGCGGAGGTGGCGACCAGGGCCTTGACCCGGTTGGCCAGCAGGTCGGCCTCGGCGGTGCGGCGTTCGGCGTCCTCGGTGCGGCCGGAGTAGGAGGCGACTGTGAAGCCGCGCTCGCGCAGGAAGGCCGTCACCTCGTCGGTGGCGGCCACCGTGAGGGTGTAGACGATGCCGGAGCCGGGCAGCCGGTCCAGGTGGTCGGCCAGCCAGGCCAGCCGGTGCGCCGGGTCGGGCAGGTCGAGCACGCCGAGGGTCAGGCTCTCCCGGTCGAGCGGGCCGCGCAGCACGAGGGCGTGCTCGTCGGTGGCGCCGGTGCCGAGCTGCTCGGCGACGTCGGCGGTGACCCGGGCGTTGGCCGTGGCGGTGGTGGCCAGCACCGGGACGCCCGGCGAGAGGTCGGCGAGCATGGTGCGCAGCCGGCGGTAGTCGGGGCGGAAGTCGTGGCCCCAGTCGGAGATGCAGTGCGCCTCGTCGACCACCAGCAGGCCGGTGGAGGCGGCGAGCTTGGGCAGCACCTGGTCGCGGAAGTCGGGGTTGTTCAGCCGCTCGGGGCTGACCAGCAGGATGTCCACGGCGCCGGCCGCGACCTCGGCCTGGACGGCGTCCCACTCATCGGTGTTGGCCGAGTTGATGGTGCGGGCCTGGATGCCGGCCCGGGCGGCCGAGTCCACCTGGTTGCGCATCAGGGCGAGCAGCGGGGAGACGATCACGGTCGGCCCGGCGCCCCGGGCCCGCAGCAGGGCGGTGGCGATGAAGTAGACGGCGGACTTGCCCCAGCCGGTGCGCTGGACGACCAGGGCCCGCCGGTGGTCGACGACCAGGGCCTCGATGGCGGTCCACTGGTCCTCGCGCAGGACGGCGCCGGGCCCGGCGAGCTCGCGCAGCACGGACTCGGCCCGCGCCCGGACCTCGGCACGGTCGGCGGCCGTCGCGGTGCCGGTGGTGGCGGCGGGAGTGGTGGCGGTGGTGTGGGACTCGGGCTGCTGCATGCCGTCCATGTAACCCCGAGCTGCCGACAAGGGGCGAACGGCGAAGCCCGGCAGAGGGGCGGAGAGAGGGGGTGATTCATCAGCTCTTCCGCTGAAATGCCGTCAGATGTCCCCCGGTGGAGTGGTCCGGACTGGTTCGAATGGGGGAGGAGTTATTCACAGGCGGGGTTTGTCCACAGGGAAAAAGAAAATTTCCGGAGGTGCTCGCCCGGTGCGGCAGTCTTCCCGCCATGAACAACGAACACATCGAACTCTCCCTCGGCCCGGCCTCCGGCCACCTTCCGGTCACCATGCGCGGCCCGTCCGACATGGCCGAGCTGCTGCCCTACCTGTTGGGCTTCTTCCCCGATGACAGCATCGTCGCGGTCGGCCTCCAGGGTCCGGAGCTGTACCAGGGCGGGGTGATCCGACTGGACATCCCCGACTCGCCCGCGGAGTGGGCGGCCGCCGCCGACGAGACGGCCGCGCTGCTCGTCGGCCTCTCCGAGCAGCGGGACCGCCGACCGGTCCAAGTGCTCCTCTACCTGTGCCGGGATCCCGAGGGGACGCACGGCCCGCCGCCGGTCGCCGGGCTCCTACCGCTCGCGGACGGTTTGCGGGCGGCCTTCGAGAGCCGGGGAGTGGGGGTCAAGGAGTCGCTGTGCGTCTCGTCCGGTCGCTGGTGGTCCTTCCTCTGCCGCCGCGAGGGGTGCTGCGACCCGGCGGGGAACCCGATCCGCCGTGCCCCGGCCCCAGGCGCGGCGGCCGCTGCGGCGACGTTCGCCGGGCTCGCGCCGCGGGGCAGCCGAAAGGCGATCATCGCGGGGCTGGACCCGCTCGGCCCGCCCGCCGCGGACACCCAGCGGTCGGCCCTGGCCCGGGCCCTGTGCGATCAGGACGGGCCCCTGCGCTCCCGCGAGCAGGGCGCCGAACTGCTGGCCCAGGCCGTCGCCGAGTTCTCGGCCGGCGTCCGGGAGCTCGACGAGCGGCGGGCGGCACAGCTGATCATCACGCTGCAGGACCGACAGGTCCGGGATCGCGCGGCCGAGTACGTCCGGTCCGCCGAGCTCGCACCCGCCCAGCGGCTCTGGCGTTTCCTCGCCCAGCGCTGCGTGCCGCCGTACACGTCCTACGCGGCGGCTCCGCTGACCTTGCTGGCCTGGACGTCATGGGTCGCGGGGGACACCGCGACGGCCCGCGTCGTGCTGGCCCACACCCTGCGGTCGGCGCCCTCTTACCTGCTCGCCCAGTTGCTGTACGAGTCCCTGAACGCAGGACTGTCGCCGGAGCCGCTGCTGGCGGGAGTGGAGGCCGAGCGGCGCCGCCGCACCGTGCCCGCCCGGGCCGGTGGTGAGCCGCCCGAGCCGGTGCCAGGACCGGTGCCGGGGCCGACGGATGAGCCGGACCGGTCGTCGGGCCCGGCTGCGGCCAAGCGCCGACGGCGGGCGGCGCGGCGGGCGGCACCGGTGCTCACTGCTCCGCAGGCGCCCGAGTCGGCAGTCCCGGCCGGCGGAGCCGTGCAAGCGGCGGTGCCGGAGGCCGACGGGCCGGGGGTGGTCGGGCCGGACGCCGGCCCGCTCGCGCTGGCCCAGCGCGTCCCCGGCTGCCGTACAACGCCCCGCGTCCCCGCCGTCCGCAAGGCGCGGCCGGGCCGAGTATCGCCGTGGGCCGCGGCGCCGGCCGGTCCCGCCGCCCGTCGCGGGCGGTGCCGCACCGCGGGGACGACGACGAGCGGATCGCGGCGTGCGCGCTGACCTCCGCCGGGGCCGTCGGCCCGGCCGCCCGCCGGCCGGCGGAGCCACTCGCTCCGACCGGCCGGGGGCGGCGCCGTCAAGGCGCCGGTCGCTGTGGCGGCGCGCGCTACGCCTCGCCGCGCACCAGGGCGATCAGACGGTCGAGCACCTTGCCGCCGCTGACCCGCAGACCGTCGTGCTCCCACTCGTTGGTGATCAAGGTCCGCAGTCCGCGAACGGCCCGGGCGGTCTCCAGCGAGTCGGCGGTGTCGACGTACATGTCGTCGTGGTACACGGCCGCTGCCACCGGCACCTCGTTGGCGGCCAGGCGGACCGGGTCGTACAGGTCGGGCCAGTCGGTACGGGCGGCGAGCAGGTCCGCCGTCTCCTTCAGCGGGCGCAGCGCCGGGTCGGCGTCGAACATCCAGGGGTAGATCATCTCGCCGGTGAAGAGCACCGGAGCCCCGGATTCCAGCGCCGCCTCGGCGTCGAACTCAGGGAACTCCTTGCGTACGCGCTCGGCCGACCAGGCGGTGCCGGCCGGGTCCACCGACCGCTGACCGTAGATCGACTCGTGCAGCACGGCGTACAGCGGGCCCTCGGCGAACGAGAGCTTCGCCTGGACACCGGCCAGGAAGGTGTCGGAGAGTTCGGGTCCGTGGACACCTTCCACCCAGGCCTCCTCCAGCAGGTAGTGCAGGCTGCCGGAGCCGCTGCCGGTGCCGAGCAGCATTCCGAGGCTCTGGAAGGCCTGGACGGTGAGCAGTCCGCCGCCGGGCAGCGAGGCGGGGGAGGAGGCCAGGTGCCCGGCGATCCGGCGCACGGCTTCGACGTCCTGCGGGAACCGGGCGTAGTGGTCCGCGTTCTTGCGGACGACCCGGGGGTAGGCGGCCCGGTACACGTCGTCGGCCGAGCTGTGCAGACCGGAGAGGCCGCCGGTGATGAAGGCCTCGCGCAGGCCCTCCGGTGCGATCGAGAGGTAGGTGAGGGTGCAGAAGCCGCCGAAGCTCTGTCCGAGCACGCTCCAGCGCTGGTCGTCACCGAGCAGCCTGCGGCGGATCAGTTCGGCGTCGCGCACGATCGAGTCCGCACGGAAGTGCGTGAGGTAGTCCGCCTGCTCGGCCGCGCCGCCGCGCCGGGCCAGGGTCTGCCGGGTCGCGGGCGTGGACCGCCCGGTGCCCCGCTGGTCGAGCAGCAGCACCCGGTAGTCGTCCAGGGCCCGCTCCAGCCAGCCGTCCCGGCCGAGCGGGCGGGCGGCCTTGCCGCCGGGCCCGCCCTGGAGGAAGACCAACCAGGGCAGGTCGTCCTTCGCGCGGGTGGCGGCCACCACCTCCCGGGCGTACACCTCGATCTGCTCGCCCTGTGGGGCGGTGTGATCGAGAGGCAGCTGGAAGACGTGGTCGGTCGTGACAATCCCGGGCAGCCGGCTGGCGGTGGACATGCAACTCCTCGGTATGCGCTGGTCGCAGCTGTCACGTCGCCGCTCACGGTGTTGCCGGTGCGGGCGCCGTGACCTCCGCACCGTATCCTGACCGCGATCGGACGCCGGTTCGGCGGTCGCCGTCCGCCACGGGCCACCGACCGCTGGTCCGGCAGGCCGGGCGGCGCGACCGACGGCTCGGCCCGTCCGCGGTTCGAGCGGGAACGGCATCGCGGCAGGGCGGCGACTCCACCGCGACGACGGCGGCACAACCGCACGTCTCGCGGTCCGGTGACCGGTAGCGCTGCGCGGGGGCGTTACCTGCGGCCGGTCCGTGGCGTTCAACCCCGGGGCGCCGCGCCTCGACGACCCCGGAATCCCGGGGCGTACGGGACCGCGGAGCGCCGGCTGCCGGGCCGTGCCGAACGTCCGGGACGCCGACGCCGGTGCATTGGCGCGAGGCGCGCCCGGTACCCGGCGCCGCCGCGGCCCGGGCGGGCCCGCCGCGGACCGCCACCGACGGCGGCCGCGCGGCCGCAGACCAGGGCACGGCGCCACCGGCACCACGGAGCGCCGCACATGACGACGTGCCGGGCACAGCGAGGTGCCCGACACGGGGCGGGGCCGGTACCGGAGCGGTACCGCGCGTCGCATGGCACGGCCCGGCACCGGGTACGGCCAGACACGGCACACGCCGACGGGAACCCCCGCCGGCCCGGCACCATCAGCACGCGATCGAGCATGCTCGCGGCCCACCGGCCCCACCGGCCACCGGACCGCCGAGGGGAGGAGAGTCCGGTGACCGCCATGAGGCCACCACAGGCCGCACCGGCCGAGAGCGTGGTCGGTGCGCCGAGACCGGCCGGCCGTCCCGATCCGGTCCCGGCGGGCGCGCCCGCCGGCCAGACCAGGTCCGCGGCTCCGCCCCGGCCGCAGCCCGCCGCCGTCCACCACGCGGTGCTCTGCGTCAACGCGCCCGCGATGGCGGCCTCCGGACCGGACGGGCAGCTGCGCGGTCACGGCCTCCACGGCTTCTACCGCTCCGGCGTCCGGGTCGTGGCCAAGATGGAGCTGCGGCTCGGCGGTATGGAGCCGCTCCCGCTCCTGGGCACCCTGACCACGGCGGCCCAGGCCCGCTTCCTCGGCGCCGTCCGCCTGCCCGGCGACCTCGACCCGGATCCGGCGCTGACCGTGGAGCGGCTGCGCCATGCCGACGGCGTGGAGACCGTCATCGTGCGGAACGCCGGGAGCCGCCCCGCCCGCCTCCCGCTGGAGATCGCCCTCGGCACCGACCTCGGCCCGGTCGGTGACATCGCCGCCGGGCACCGCTCGCCCGACCTGCCGGGCCAGGTGCAGTCCGCCGGGCTGCGCTGGGCGGGGCCCGCCCACAGCGCCACCGTCAGCGCGAAGCCCTCGCCGCACGCCGTCCTCGCCGGGGCCGGAGTGCTGCGCTGGGACCTGGAGGTGCAGCCCGGCGCCCGCTGGTCGGTCGAGCTGCGCACCGAGCTGGAGGCCACCGCCCCCGGCCCGCGCCCGCCGGGCGGGCGCGGCACCGGTGTCCCGCTGCCCTGGGCGGAACCGGAGATCCGCAGCGACGACCCCCGGGCCCAGCCGCTGGTGTCGCGTTCGCTGGAGGCCCTCGGCGGGCTGCTGTTCGCCGACTCGGACCGGCCCACCGACCTCTACCCGGCCTCCGGAGCGCCCTGGCGGTTCGGGCTCGCGCCGGCCGACGCACTGTGGGCGGCGCGGCTCACGCTGCCGCTGGGCACCCGGCTCGCCGCGGGCACCCTGCGGGCCCTGGCCCGCCGCCAGCAGTCGGGCCTCCCCGCCGGCCAGGGCGGCCCCGGCAGGCTGCCCGAGGGCCTGCTGCCCGGCGCGCTGCGGCACGCCGGTCCGGAGCTGCCGCCCACCTGCACCGCCACCGAGGCGACGCTGCTGTTCGTCACGGTGCTGGCCGAGGCCTGGCGCTGGGGCCTGCCCCGGCACGAGGTCGCCGAGCTGCTCCCGGCCGCCGAACGCGCACTCGGGGCCCTGCGCGGCGGGCTGGTCGACGGCCTCGTCACCGATCTGAGCCGCCCGGTCGAGGAGCGGGCCGCCCACCCGGTGGCGGCCCGGACGGAGGTGCAGGCCCAGGCACACCGCGCCGCCCTGCACGGCGCCGAGCTGCTGGAGGCCTTCGGGCGCCCCGGCGCCGAGGAGTGGCGCGGCTGGGCGGCCGAGCTGCGCGGGCGCTTCCGGGAGCGGTTCTGGATCGACGACCTCTCCGGCGGGCGCCCGGCGGCCGGTCTCGCCCCCAGCGGTCAGCCGCTGCCGGCGGTCGCCTCCTCCTTCGTCCACCTCCTCGACCCCGGCCTCTGCGCCGACGGCGGTCGGCACGAGAGCCTGCTGGACCGTGAACAGACCCGGCTGCTGGCCCACCGCCTGGCGGCGCCGGAGCTGGACAGCGGATGGGGCCTGCGCACGCTCAGCGCCAAGTCGGCCCGGTTCAACCCGCTGGGCCACCGCAGCGGCGCGGTGCGCGTCCACGAGACGGCCCTCGCGGTCGCCGGGCTGGCCGAGGCCGGTCACGAGAACGAGGCCGGCGCCCTGCTGGAGGGCCTGCTCGGCGCGGCCACCCACTTCGAAGGGCGGCTGCCCGAGATGTACGCGGGGGAGCAGCGCACACCCGGCTGCCCGCCCGTGCCACACCCGGCAGCGTGCCGCCCGGCGGCGGTCTCGGCGGCGGGCGCGGTGCACGCGGTGTTCGCGCTCGCCGGGGTCCGGCCGGACGTCCCGGGCGGGCGGGTCCTGGTCCGGCCGGCCAGCACCGCGCCGCTCGGCGAGCTGCAGCTGACCGGTCTGCGGGTCGCGGGCGAGCCGTTCTCGGTCCGGGTGAGCCGGATCGGCGTGGCGATGGTGGAGGAGGCATCGGCGGAGCTGCAACTGGTCGCCCGCTGACGGGCACGTCGGTCCGCCCGCGGGCGGACCGGCGCGCGGGTCGGGGCGCCACCTCCCGGTCTCCCGGCCGGCCCCGCCCGCCCGCGCTCACTCGCCGCCGACGCCCGCCCTGCCCCGTACCTGGGCAGTGTCCCGCGCCGGGGTGCGGGACGGCCCCGACGGCGGCCTGTGCTTATCGTCAGAGAGACGACTATGATCGTCGCCATGTCGCGTTATGACCCGTCGGCCTTCCCCCCGTTCGCTGTCACGGTTGACCTGGTGGTGCTGACGGTGCGGGACCACGCGCTGTGCGCCCTGCTGGTACGGCGGGGCGAGCCGCCCTTCCAGGGGTACTGGGCGCTGCCCGGCGGCTTCGTCCGCCCGGACGAGGGCCTGGCCGAGGCCGCCTCCCGGGAGCTGGCCGAGGAGACCGGCCTGCGTGCACACTCGGCCCCCGGCCACGACGGGATCGGCACCGGCGCGGCCGGCGCCCACCTGGAACAGCTCGCGACCTACGGCCACCCGCAGCGCGACCCCCGGATGCGCGTGGTCAGCGTGGCCTACCTGGTGCTGGCCCCGGACCTGCCGACGCCCAGGGCCGGTGGCGACGCCAGCAGCGCCCGTTGGGCCCCGGTCGCGGAGCTGCTCGGGCAGAACCCGGCCGACGGCGTCCCGCTCGCCTTCGACCACGGGCTGATCCTCGCCGACGGGGTCGAGCGCGCCCGATCCAAGATCGAGTACTCCTCGCTGGCGACGGCCTTCTGCCCGACCGAGTTCACCGTCGGCGAGATGCGCCGGGTCTACGAGGCGGTGTGGGGTGTGGTCCTCGACCCGCGGAACTTCCACCGCAAGGTCACCGGGACCCCGGGCTTCCTGCTGCCCTCCGGCGGTACGACGACCCGTCAGGGCGGTCGCCCGGCCCAGTTGTTCACCCCCGGCGGGGCCACCGTCCTCAACCCGCCCATGCTGCGCCCCGAGTCCTGACCGGGGCCGTCGACCGCACCCCGTCCGGCCCGGCGGCCCTTCGCGTGCCGTCGCAGGATCGGATTGTCCCCTGATCGGGTGAGGTGGGCGGGCTGCGGGCCCGCGCCGCTCCCGTAATGCCCGGAATCTCCGCTCCGGCCCCCTAATGTGCTGGCGCGGGGACGTGCGGGCACGATCCCACGCCGTGCAGACCAGGTCGGCCAAGGGCATGGGAGCAGCCAGCGATGATCCAGATCACCGGACTGACCAAGGTCTACCGCAGAGGCGGTTCACCGGCGGTGCTCGACCTGACCTTCGACGCCCGCCCGGGCGTGGTCACAGCACTCCTGGGGCCCGAGGACTCCGGCAAGTCCACCGCACTGCGGCTGATGCTCGAACTCGAACGCGGCCAGGGCGTCACGCTCTTCGACGGCCGCACCTACCGCCGGCTGCGCCACCCCGAACGGGAGGTCGGCGTCCTGCTGCCCGGCCCGGCCGGCGTCTCGGGCACGGTCGCCGGCCACCCCGGCCGGAAGGCGCACAGCCACCTCAGGATGCTCGCGGCGGCCGTCGGGCTCCCCGCCCGTCGGGCGGACGAGTTGCTGGAGCAGACCAGGCTGGCCACCGTCGCCGGGCAGCGGCTGCGGACCTTCTCGCCCGGCATGCACCGCCGGCTCGCCCTCGCCACCGCGCTGCTCGGCGACCCGGGCACGCTGCTCCTCGACGCACCCACCGAGGGCCTGTCACCGCGCAACGAGGAGTGGTTCCACTCCTTCCTGCGCTCGTTCGGGGTCGCGGGCGGGACGGTGCTGGTGACCACCCGCTCCCCGCAGGAGGCCGCGCAGCTCGCGGACCGCGTGATCACCCTCGACCAGGGCCGACTGGTGGCCGACCAGCCGGTGACGGAGTTCTGCCGGACCAGGCTCAGCCCCGAGGTGGCCGTGCGCGGACCGCAGATGGCCCGGCTCGCCGACCTGCTGATCGGCCAGGGCGCGGAGGTGCGCCGCGACGGCGGGGCCGGCCTCGCCGTCGCGGGGATCGGCCGCACCGAGATCGGCGAGCTCGCCTACCGCCACGGCATCCTGCTGCACGAACTCGCCGACCGGGTGGTCGAGCAGCCCGCGCCCCGCGCCACCCTGCCGGCCGCCTCGGGCCGTTCCGGGCACATCCAGCTCCAGCCGACCAAGGCCCGCTCGGCCCAACCCCGGCCGGTCGAACCCCGGCCGGTCGAACCCCGGCCGGCCGAGCCGCAGCCCGCCGAGCCCCAGTCGGCCCGGCCCCCGGCGGCGAGGAGCCGGGCGGAGGAGGAACCGGCGCAGGCCCGGACGGTGAAGGCCCGAACCGTGAAGGCCCCGGCGGTGCAGCTGCCCCAGCCGGCCACCGCGCTCCCGGACGGCGGAGTGCTGCCCGCCCTGGCGCTGCCCGCCACCCCCGCCGCGGGCTCGGGATCCGGCGCCACCGTCTCCACCACCTCAGCTGCGACCGGCTCCGCCGCGACCACCGCCTCAGCTGCGACTGCCCTGTCGGCGGCCACGGCACGGCCCGCCGGGGCCGCGGAGGCGACCGGGACCCCCGACGCCCACGAGGACTCGCCGACGGTCGCCGTGGACCGCCTCTTCCGGGACAGCCGCACCGCCGTCGCCCGGCAGAGCGCCGCCGGCCCCGCCTCCGCCCCCGGCCCGCGCGACCAGCGGAAGGACTCCTCCGCCGCGGACCTGCTGACCGACGACACCGTCCGCCTCGGCCGATTCGACCCGGCGGCCGCCCGCCTCGCCGCCACCCCCCACCCGACCCCCGACCACCGGAGCGAGTGAACCGTGCGTGTACTGGCCTACGAGCTGCGCCGGCTGCGCGGCCTCCGCTCCACCTGGCTGCTCCTCGCCGCCGTGCTGCTCTGCGACGCGGTGGTGGCCGCGGTGCTCGCCCACCAGACGCCCGCGGGTTCGCTGGCCGCGCCGGCCGGCGTCCGCCTGCTGACCGCGGCCGTTCCGCTGATCCCACTGCCGTTCGCGGCCCTCGGCGCCGGGGTGCTGGGCGCGTTGTCGTACGGGCACGAGGTGCGGTACCCGGGTCTGGCGGCCTCGCAGGCGTCGTACCCGCGCCGGGTGCGACTGCTGCTGGCCAAGCTGCTGGTGATCGGCCCGGTGGCGGGGCTGCTGGCGCTGGCCACCCTGCTGATCGACGCCGTGGCCGCGCACCTCGCGATGCCGGCCGGGGTGGTCGTGGCCGCCTGGTCCGAGCCGGCCGTGCTCTCGGCCGAGGTGTCCCGCGCGCTCTCCTCGGCCGGTCTGACCGGGCTGGCGGACCTGCCGGGGGCGCTTGCCCCGGTGGCGCTCGGGGCCGGTCACGGGTCGCCGTCCGCGCTGCTCGCCTTCGTCATGCTGGTGGTCGTGGCGGGCTGGACGGGCGTGCTGACCGCGTCGCTCACCCGCAGCGCCGCGGCCGGGGTGCTGCTGCTCTGCGCCCTGCCGCCGCTGCTGGAGTCCGGGGTGGCGCTGCTGCTGCGTCAGACCGGTACGGCCTGGCCGTCCCGTGCGGCCGAACTGCTGCCGTTCCAGTCCGGCGTGGAGTGGGCGTACGGATGGGTGTACGGCGGGGACCGCCGGGTTGCGGTGGGCGGGGCGGCACTGACCGATCCCGCCCTGCTCGCGGCGATGGTGGCGCCCGCGTTCGTGCTGCTGCTCGTCTGCCTGCTGGTCCAGGTCCGCCGCCGCGCGCTGTAGGCCGGGCCCGGGTCCGGCCCGGCCCGGGTGCCCGCGCAGGGGGTCCGGCCTCCGGGGCGCGCGCAGTGGCGCCCGGTGACGGGATACTGACGGTCCGTCGCCACCCTGCCAAGATCGACCAGCAGTGACCGTAATGCGCGGTTCTTCCTGATAAGAAGTCAATTATCCAGTCACGGGCGATCACCCTTTCGTGTGCTTTTCACGAGAATCCTCAAGCTGGGCCCGCGGATCGCCGACAAAGGACCTGTGAGTACCCTTGCGCACCCCACCATGACCACCGCCCGCTCCATCGACGGCGCCATCCACGGCCCCGGCGATCTGGACCGTTTCTCGTACGCCGACCGGCCGACCCCGCCGGCGCCCCGCTGGGAGGGCGCCGAGTCCGACCTCGCCCGGGTCGGCCGCAAGACCACCAGCAGTCGTGGCCGCGGCCTGCACGGCCAGCTCGTGCAGCAGCTCGGCCAGATGATCGTCTCCGGCGATCTCGGCGCCGACCGCCCGCTCGTCCCGGAGGAGATCGGCCAGCGGTTCGAGGTGTCCCGCACCGTCGTCCGCGAGTCGCTGCGCGTGTTGGAGGCCAAGGGCCTGGTCAGTGCCCGGCCGAACGTCGGCACCCGGGTCCGGCCGGTCGGCGACTGGAACCTGCTGGACCCCGACATCATCGAGTGGCGCGCCTTCGGCCCGCAGCGCGACGAGCAGCGCCGGGAGCTGTTCGAGCTCCGCTGGGCGATCGAGCCGCTGGCGGCCAGGCTCGCCGCCGGCCACGGCCGCGAGGACGTCCAGCAGCGGCTGGTCGAGCTGATCGACATCATGGGCCACGCCGCCGCCCAGGCCGACCTCTCGACCTACGCGCGGGCCGACGTCGAGCTGCACGTCCTGATCCTGCAGATGGCGGGCAACCGGATGCTGGAGCACCTCTCCGGCATCGTCTCCTGCGCGCTGCAGGTCTCCGGCGGGCCGGCCATCTCCTGCGAGCGCCCCTCGGAGGCCTCGGTCAGCCTGCACGCCCGGCTGGTGGACGCCCTCGGCATCGGCGACGGCACCGCGGGCGAGGCCGCGATGCGGGCGCTGCTCACCGTCCACCCGGAGATCGAGCCGTCCGTCCCGGCTCCCCGGGAGCACTGAGCCGTCCACCCGGCGACCGAGTGGCCCCCCGCGAACCCCTGGCCCTCCGGCCGCACCGCACGGCGCGACCGGAGGGCCTCGGCATGGGTCGGGCGGGGCGCCGGGTGCGATGCCGGGTGGGGAGCCGGGCGCGGGCGTCGGATGCCGGACCGGGCGCCCGGGTGGTTACGCCGCGTCCATGTCACGCGCTTCGCGGCGAGTGCGCGATGATGGAAGTCGGCCCCGGGCCGCGGCCGCCGAGTGGTGTGACCCGCGACACGAAGGCCATGCGTAACACTTGACGAGTAGCAGCGATGTGTACGGAGCGGAAGCAGCTCCGGAATACCCCGACATGTCAGAATGCTGTGTTGATCCACGGCGCTGCTGCCGTCCTGCAAACCCAGTCCTCAAGCCCGAGTCGGTCGGAATCGACACCGCGCGTCCGACGCGCGATTTCCTTCCCCGCCCGCTCGGGCGGCCGGTACGGGTTCGAGTCCACTCATCGTCCGAGAGGTTGTTCGTGTCGGCCAGCACATCCCGTTCACTTCCCCCCGAGATCGCCGAGTCCGCGGCTCTGCTGGCGCTCATCGAGCGGGGCAAGGCCCAGGGGCAGATCGCCGGTGACGACGTGCGCCAGGCGTTCGAGGCGGACCAGATCCCGGTCACCAAGTGGAAGAACGTCATGCGCAGCCTCAACCAGGTTCTGATTGAGGAAGGGGTGGATCTCATGGTCAGCGCGGCCGAACCGGCCGGCGCCAAGCGCAAGAGCGTCGCGGCCAAGAGCCCCACCAAGCGCACGGCCACCAAGGCGGTCACCACCCGCAACCCTGCCGCGCCCTCGGCACCGACCAAGCCCCCGGTGCGGATCGCGCCCGGTGCGACCATCTCCACCCCGTCGGTCGCGGCCGCCACGGCCTCGGTCAGCACCGTGTCCGCCGAGATCACCGTCGAGGGGGCGACCTCCGTCGCCGCCGAGCTGAAGGCGGCCGTGGCGAAGAAGGCCGCCCCGGCGAAGAAGGCCGCGGCCAAGAAGGCCGCCGCGCCGGCCAAGAAGGTCGCGGCCAAGAAGACCGCCGCCGGCAAGGGCGGCAAGGACGAGGAGCTCGGCGGCGAGGAGGAGCTGCTCGAGGACGCCGCGCTGCCGGGCGACAAGGCGGCGGGCGAGGAGGCGGAGCCCGAGGAGGAGTCGCAGGGCTTCGTGCTCTCCGACGACGACGAGGACGACGCCCCGGCCCAGCAGGTCGCTGTCGCCGGTGCCACCGCCGACCCGGTCAAGGACTACCTGAAGCAGATCGGCAAGGTCCCGCTGCTCAACGCCGAGCAGGAGGTCGAGCTCGCCAAGCGCATCGAGGCCGGCCTGTTCGCCGAGGACAAGCTCTCGGCCGCCGACAAGCTGGCCCCCAAGCTCAAGCGCGAGCTGGAGATCATCGCCGAGGACGGCCGCCGCGCCAAGAACCACCTGCTGGAGGCCAACCTCCGCCTGGTGGTCTCGCTGGCCAAGCGCTACACCGGCCGCGGCATGCTCTTCCTGGACCTGATCCAGGAGGGGAATCTCGGTCTGATCCGTGCGGTCGAGAAGTTCGACTACACCAAGGGCTACAAGTTCTCCACCTACGCGACGTGGTGGATCCGCCAGGCGATCACCCGCGCGATGGCCGACCAGGCCCGCACCATCCGTATCCCGGTGCACATGGTCGAGGTCATCAACAAGCTGGCCCGCGTCCAGCGCCAGATGCTCCAGGACCTGGGCCGCGAGCCCACGCCGGAGGAGCTGGCCAAGGAGCTCGACATGACCCCTGAGAAGGTCATCGAGGTCCAGAAGTACGGCCGCGAGCCCATTTCGCTGCACACCCCGCTCGGCGAGGACGGCGACAGCGAGTTCGGTGACCTCATCGAGGACTCCGAGGCCGTCGTCCCGGCCGACGCGGTCTCCTTCACCCTGCTCCAGGAGCAGCTGCACTCGGTGCTGGACACCCTGTCCGAGCGCGAGGCGGGCGTGGTCTCGATGCGCTTCGGCCTGACGGACGGTCAGCCGAAGACGCTGGACGAGATCGGCAAGGTGTACGGGGTCACCCGTGAGCGCATCCGCCAGATCGAGTCCAAGACCATGTCGAAGCTGCGTCACCCGTCGCGTTCCCAGGTGCTGCGCGACTACCTGGACTAAAGGCGGGACCGCGGGGCACGAGCCCTGCGGAGAGGTTCGACGGCAGAGGCCCGGAGCGCACCGCTCCGGGCCTCTGCGCATGTCCGGGGCCTGGCGCGTCAGCGTCCGGGTGGCGCTTGTCCCTCGTCCGGGTGGCCGTGCGCCGGGAAGCGGTCGCACAGCGTAGTTGATCACCTACGCTGTGCCGGTTGCCTGCTGCCGAGCCACCCTGGAGAAACGGTGCTGCCCAACCCGGACCGTGCGGACCTGCCGACTGCCGCCCCGACGCCGGTGTGCCCGGCCCGGCCGGGGCGCCGGCGCCACCGGGCCGCCGTCCTGGCCCTGCTGGCCGCGCTGCCCGCGCCGCTCGTCGCGCTCGGCCCGGCCGGTCCGGCCGAGGCCCAGCGCCGGATCGTTGGCGGTGTGGCCGCCGGCACCTCCGACCACCCGTGGGTGGTGGCGCTGTCCAGCCGGCCGCAGTTCGGCAACGGCCGCTCGGGCCAGTTCTGCGGCGCCGCGCTGGTCACGCCGACCAAGGTGGTGACGGCCGCGCACTGCTTCTACGACGAGTCCAAGGGCAGGCGGGTGGACCGGCCGGAGCTGAAGGCCGTCATCGGCCGGGACGACCTGCGGGGTTCGGCCGGGTACGAGGTGCCGGTCCAGTCGGTCTGGATCCACCCCGACTACGCCTTCGCCGCCAACATGAACGATGTGGCGGTGCTCACCCTCGCCGAGCCGCAGACGGGCCGTCCGGTGATCGATCTGGTCGGCCAGGGCGAGACCGAGCCGTACGTGCCGGGGACGAGGGCGCAGGTCTTCGGCTGGGGGGACACCACCGGCACCGGTAACTACTCGCCCACGCTGCGTGGGGTTGACGTGCCGATCATCGCGGACCAGACCTGTGCGCACGCCTACCCCGGCGGCCAGGACGGGCGTTTCGACGCCCGCGGGATGGTCTGCGCGGGCGAGGAGAAGGGCGGCAGGGACGCCTGCCAGGGCGACAGCGGCGGCCCGCTGGTGGTCGGCGGGCGGCTGGCCGGACTCGTCTCCTGGGGGACGGGCTGCGCGGAGGCCGCCCACCCGGGCGTCTACACCAGGATCGGCGCGGTCTCGGACGCCGTGCACTCGGTGCTGTGAGGCTCGGTGCTGTGAAACGCGGTGCGCTCGGTGCTGTGACCGGACGCTCACGGCCGGTGGCCTTCTGATCCGCCATCGGCCCGGCCGACCGGCGGTGCTGCCGACGGAGGCGAGGGCGGTAGGTGGGGAAAACAGCGGAGCCGGGCGGCGGAACCCCCCGAAGGGGGCCCGCCGCCCGGCTCACCGGTCATGCGCAGTGCACGGCCGGACACAGCTCGTGGCTGATTGCTGCGGTGGCGCCTCGGATCAGCGCTCCTCGTCGGCGGCCGTGGCCGTGGCCGTGTTGCTGAGACGGCCGCTCTCGTCCTGTATCTCCACGGCGATCTTCTTGAGCTCGGGCTCGAACTTCCGGCCGTGGTGGGCGCAGAAGAGCAGCTCTCCACCGCTGGCGAGTACGACGCGCAGGTAAGCCTGGGCGCCGCAGCGGTCGCAGCGGTCAGCCGCGGTGAGCGGGCTCGCAGGGGTCAGAACAGTAGTCACGTCGCCTCTTCTCTAGCTCGACGAGCTGTCGTACCAGGGTCAACATCCAACCAGGCCGAAAACGTTCCCGCTCGTGGCTTTTCTTCTTTGAGGATTCTGCTGTGTTGATGAGGACGTGCCCCGGGGGCCGGTGGTTCATGCGTACCGAATCCCAGGATCCGTCTATCGCTCGAACGCCCGATCGGGACCGGGAGTCGAGGTCCGCGTAGCATAATCCTCTGCTGGGTTGGAGCATAAGCCCCGTCCCAGGCCCCGGTAGCCTGCATAACGGCAGTTCCGGAGCCTGTGCCCGGCCCCACGGTCCGCCAGGACCGGTGGTACCGGGAGGAGATGGCGCCCCGGCGCCCCGAATCCGGCGCAGCCCTTGTTCGCGCAGCGCGTACAAGCTGCGCGGGACCGGCCCGCCGTGCTGTGCACCGTGCGGAGGGGTGTACACACGCAGGGGAGCGAATGTCGGTGCGATGTGCTGCACTGGCGGACGATCCGGGTGTGCCCGGATGTGACCGATGAGACAGAACTTCACCGAGGAGAGTGCCGCGTGAGTGCCGAAACGACCGTGCCGTCCGCACTGCTGGCCGGCGACGACGGTTCCAACTACACCGCTCGGCACCTGCTCGTCCTGGAGGGCCTGGAGGCGGTTCGCAAGCGCCCCGGCATGTACATCGGCTCGACCGACAGCCGGGGCCTGATGCACTGCCTCTGGGAGATCATCGACAACTCCGTCGACGAGGCCCTCGGCGGCTACTGCGACCACATCGACGTGATCCTGCACGACGACTCCTCGGTCGAGGTCCGTGACAACGGCCGCGGCATCCCGGTGGACGTCGAACCGAAGACCGGCCTGTCCGGCGTCGAGGTCGTGATGACCAAGCTGCACGCCGGCGGCAAGTTCGGCGGCGGCTCCTACGCGGCCTCCGGCGGCCTGCACGGCGTCGGCGCCTCCGTCGTCAACGCCCTCTCCGCCCGCCTGGACGTCGAGGTCGACCGCAGCGGCCACACCCACGGCATCAGCTTCCGCCGCGGCACCCCCGGGATCTTCACCGAGACCAGCCCGGACGCGCCCTTCGAGCCCGCCAACGGCCTCACCAAGGTCCGCAAGGTGCCGAAGGCCCGCACCGGCACCCGGATCCGCTACTGGGCCGATCGGCAGATCTTCCTCAAGGAGGCGAAGCTCTCCCTGGAGGGCCTGCACAGCCGGGCCCGGCAGACCGCCTTCCTCGTCCCCGGCCTCACCATCGTGGTCCGTGACGAGCGACTGACGGAGAGCGACAAGGTCGAGGAGTCGACCTTCCGCTACGACGGCGGCATCGGCGAGTTCTGCGAGTTCCTCGCGCCCGACAAGCCGGTCTGCGACGTGCTGCGGCTGCAGGGCGAGGGCACCTTCAAGGAGACCGTCCCCGTCCTGGACGAGCTCGGCCACATGACGCCCACCGAGGTCACCCGCACCCTCGGCGTGGACATCGCGCTGCGCTGGGGCGCCGGCTACGACACCACCCTGCGCTCCTTCGTCAACATCATCGCCACCCCCAAGGGCGGCACCCACGTCACCGGTTTCGAGCGCTCGCTCGCCAAGACCGTCAACGAGGCACTGCGGTCCGGCAAGCTGCTGCGGGTGGCCGAGGACGACATCACCAAGGACGACGCCACCGAGGGCCTCACCGCGGTGGTCACCGTCCGCCTCGCCGAGCCGCAGTTCGAGGGCCAGACCAAGGAGGTGCTGGGCACCTCGGCCGCCAACCGGATCGTCGCCGCGGTGGTCGCCAAGGAGCTCAAGGCCTTCCTGACCTCTGCCAAGAAGGACGAGAAGGTCCAGGCCCGGGCCGTCCTGGAGAAGGTCGTCGCCGCCGCCCGCACCCGCGTCGCGGCCCGCCAGCACAAGGAGGC
>NZ_JBHVUV010000030.1:0-114980 GCF_042883905.1 Kitasatospora sp. NPDC058170 | reverse complement strand
TCGCGATCTCGATCGCCACATGCCCCGCCGGGAACGACGTCCTCGACACCTCACACGCCGTGTCCGACGCAGTCACCTTCACCGCGTCCGACGACCCCTTGTCGTCCTTCTTCTGCGAGCACCCCACGAGCAGCGTGCCTGAGACGGCCAGGACGAGCAGCGTGGCGGCGGTGGAACGGCGCGCGGGCATGAGGGCTCCAACGGGGAGGGCAGGGTGAACCAGGGCAGGACTGAGTGTGGGTGGGAGAACCGGTTCGCACCGGCGCCCCCACCCACTTAGCTAAGGCATACCTTAGGCAATGCTTATATGACCGTCCACACCGGCCCCCACCTGCAATGAACCCGGACCCGCACGACCCCGTCGTCCCGCGTGTCGTCAGCCCACCAACCCCTTCGCATTCACCCGAGCCGTCACCTTCGCCCGCGCCTTCGCCTCGCCCTCACCGCAGCGGGGTGCGGCGGGCCGCCGCGCGGGCGGTCCAGCGGCCCTCGTGCCGGCTGATCCGGATCGGGTGGCCGAAGCAGGCGCTGATCAGCTCGGTGGTCATCACCTCGGCGACCGGGCCGGCCGCGATGCACTCCCCCGCCCGCAGCAGCAGCGCGTGCGTGGTGCTCTCCGGCAGCTCCTCCAGGTGGTGGGTCACCAGCACGCTGGCCAGCTCGGGGTGCTGGTGGCGCAGCAGGTCGAGGCTGTCCAGCAGCTGCTCGCGGGCCGTGAGGTCCAGTCCGGTGGCGGGCTCGTCGAGCAGCAGCAGGAGCGGGCTGGGCATCAGCGCGCGGGCGATCAGGGCGCGGCCGCGCTCGCCCTGGGAGAGCGTGGTCCAGGGGGCGTCGGCCATCGCGGTCATGCCGAGGGTCTCGATCAGCTGCTCGGCGCGGTCCAGCGCCGCGGGGGCGGGCTTGCGGTACAGGTCCGGCTCGATGGTGTTGGTCAGGCCGGTGAGCACCACCTCGCGCACGCTCAGCGGCGAGCGCAGCGGGTGCCGGGGGTTGACGTGGCCGAGGTGGGAGCGCAGGTCGCGGATGTCGACCCGGCCGAGCCGGCGGCCGAGCACATCCACCTCGCCCCGGGTCGGGTGGGAGACCGCGCCGAGCAGGGCGAGCAGGGTGGACTTGCCGGCGCCGTTGGCGCCGAGCAGGGCCCAGTGCTCGCCGGGCTGGATCGCGAGGTTGATCCCGCGCAGCAGGTAGCGGCCGTCGCGGACGACGTCGACGTCCCTGGTGCGCAGCAGCGGGCCATCGAACAGCGGGGCGGACGTGCTCATGGGTGACGGGCCTCCGTGGGCTTGGCGCCGGGCAGGGGTGCGGGTGCGGGGCGCCGCACCGGGCGGGCAGGCGCCGACCGTCCGCGTGCAGAGTACAACCGTCGGCGCGGCGGAGGTCGGGGCGTCCGAGGTGTGGACGGGCCGCCCGGGAGCGGGCGGTTGCGGCAAGAGCCTGTCGCGGGGCGGTGGTTGCGGGCACTATCGGGGGGATTCGCACGGTGGATGGGGGCTGGCATGGAGATCGGGCAGAAGCGGGCGGGGACGCTGCACGGCCGGTTCGAGGAGCAGGCGCGGCGGGCGCCGGACGCGGTGGCCGTCCGGTTCGGCGGGCAGGATCTGACGTACGGGGAGCTGGACGCGCGGGCGAACCAACTGGCCCGGTACCTGGCGGCGAGCGGTCTCGCGCCGGGCGGCCTCGCGGCGGTGGCGCTGGGCCGGGGCGCGGAGGTGTTCGTCGCGCTGCTGGCGGTGCTGAAGGCGGGCGGCGCGTACGTGCCGCTGGAGCCGGGCGCGCCCGATCCGCTGCTGCGGCACGTGCTGGCGGACGCCGCGCCGGCGGTGGTGGTGACCGAGGAGGCCCACCGGGTGCGGCTCACGGACGCCAGCGGCCGGGCGGTGGTCTGTGTGGACTCGGCGGCGGAGGCGGTCGCCGCGCTGTCCGCCGACCCCCCGCAGGTGCCGGTCGATCCGGCGGACCTCGCCTGCGTCTTCTTCACCTCCGGCTCGACCGCCCTGCCCAAGGGGGCGCTGATCGAGCACCGTCGGCTGCTGGCCGCGTACGAGGGCTGGCGGGAGGTGTACGCGCTGACCGCCGCCGACCGGATCCTGCAGACGGCGAGCCTGGAGTTCGACGTCTTCACCGCGGACTGGGTGCGCGCCCTGTGCACGGGAGCGACCCTGGTGGTCGCCCCGCGCAACCTGACCCTGGACCGCACCGCCGACATCGCCGAGCTGCCCGCCCTGGTGGCCGCCGAGGGCGTCACGGTGCTGGAGCTGAACGCGACCACCGCGCGGCGGCTGCGCGACCGCCTCGACGCCGCCGGGGGCGGGGAGGCGTTCGCCGGGGTGCGGCTGCTGACCGTGGGGGCGGAGAAGTGGTACCTGGACGAGCAGCTGGCTCTGCGCCGGCTGCTCGGCGGGGGCGTCCGGGTGCTCAACGTGTACGGCCTCGCGGAGGCCTCCGTCGACAGCACCTACTTCGACGCGGACGGCGTCACCGAGGACGGCCGGGGCACCTGCCTGGTCGGGGTGCCGTTCCCCGGGAGCCGGGTGTACGTGCTCGGCCCGGACGGCGGGAGCGCGCCGCGCGGGGCGGTCGGCGAGATCGCCGTCGCGGGCGCGGGCCTCGGCCGGGGGTATCTGAAGCGGCCTGAGGAGGACGCCCTGCGGTTCCGGCGCGCCGGGTTCGACCCGGACGGGCGGATCCTGCTGACCGGGGACGTGGGCCGGATCCGCGAGGACGGGGTACTGGAGTTCCTCGGCCGCGCCGAGGCGGTGCGCGGCTCGGCCACGAAGACGGGTGCGGCCCGGACCGCCGGGATCGTCGCCCGGGTGGCGGCGGCCGCCCGGGCCGAGGGCGTGCTGCGCTCGCACCCGGGGGTGCGGGAGTGCGCCGTCGCCGAGGTGGAGGTGGAGCCGGGGCGGCGGGCCGTGGTCGGGTACGCGGTAGCCGCCCCGGGCTCCGTCGCGTTGGACCCCTGGTCGCTCTCCCTCTACCTGGACGAGCACCTGCCGACGGGCGAGGCACCCGCCGCCGTGGTGCCGCTGCCCGCGCTCCCCCGCACCCGGGCCGGCAAGCTGGACCGCGGCGCACTCCCGCTGCCCGCCCCGCGCGACTACACCGGGCCGCGCTCCGGGAAGGCCGGCCGGGGCTCCGCCAAGAGCGGCGGCCGGGCGGGGGCCGGACAGGCCGCCGACCGCCCCCCGGGCTGCATCTGGGCCCTCCCCGTGCTGTTCTTCGCCTACCTGGCCTGGGTGATGACCGACACCTTCTTCCCCCGCTCCACCGACACCTCCCTGGTGCCCTCCCCCTACGCGGGCTACTTCACCTGGCTGTACGTCTGCGAATGCCTGGCGTTCGGCGCGGGCGTGACGTTCCTGCTGTTCGGCCCCCGGGTGATCGCCCGGTTCAAGCGGCCGCTCGGGCTGTCCGTCGCCGCCAACCTGTCGGTGTTCTGGCTGCTGGCCGCCTGGTGGCCGCAGGACAACCTCTACCGCATCAGTTCCCCGACGGACTGGCCGCGCCAGGCCGTGCTGGTCTACGTGTTCAACGTCGCCCTGATGGTCGCGGCCCTGGTCCTCGTCCGCTTCCTCGCCTGGCGCTCACCCACCGACCGGGCCTGACCGCTCCCGGCAACCGCTCCTGGGCAGGCGTCAGCGCAGGGCCTCGAACATCCGGCCCAGGGCGTGGTTCGCCGCGGTGAGGAGTGCCTCGGCCGCGTCCAGTGCCTCGGCGCTGCGCGCGGCCAGGGCGAGGCCGACGGCGGGCTCCGGCTCGTAGCCCGTCGTCGGCACCAGCGGCAGCAGGGTGGCGCCGAGGGCCGCGCAGCGCGGGCGCAGCCGGTCCAGGTGCTCGTGGAGGGCCTCCTGCGAGAGCCGGACACCGAGCGGCGCGCCGTCCAGGGTGCGGACCAGGTGGCCTGGTCCGCGCACCTCGTCGAGCCGGGCGCGCAGCACGAAGGCGACGGCGGGCCCGGTGAGGCGCAGATTGGCCTCGGTCGGGGCGAGCCGGCGCTGGCGGTCGGTGACGAAGTCGACGTCGAACCAGCCCCGGTAGCCCTCGGCGGCCAGCCGCTCGCCCACCGCCAGCCCGAACCGCTCGGCGGTGCGGGCGAGTTCGGGCGGGACGGCGCCGGGGCCGACGGTGACGCCCTGGTAGTGGGTGCCGTCGACGGCCATCTCGCCGGTGCCGACGGGGTGGACCCGTCCGTCGGCGCCGATCACCGCGTCGAAGGTGAGGTCGCGCAGCCGGGCGGCCGGGCCGGCGTCGATGAACTCCTCCAGCAGCAGGCCGTCCCCGGGCGGCAGGACCTCGTCCGCGGTGAGCCTGCGCAGCAACGCCCGGCCCCCGCCCGCCGCGAACAGCTCCTGCGGGGTGACCACGGCGGTGCCGAACCCCCCGACGCCGTAGGGGCTCTTGACCACGGTGGTACCGCCCCGGGCCGCGCGGGCGGTGAGCCGGCGGGCGGCCCGGCGGGTCGTCGCGGGCCGTTCCTGCCACGGCACGACGATCCCCGGGTGGTCGGCGGCCAGCTCGGCGAACAGCTCGTGCGCGGCCGCCTTCGACTCGTAGCGCCGGACGGCGGCGAGCTCCGGACCGCCGCCGCCCCAGTGGTCGGTGCGCCCCCAGCCCACCACCGGCCGGCCGCCGGCCGCGATCCGCTCCGCCAGGGCCGGGCGCCCGGCCAGGGCCCGGCCGAGCGTCACGGTGTCGGCGACCCCGCTGTACAGCTCGACCCTCCCCCACTCCAACTCGCGGGCGAGCCAGGCGATCCAGGCCTCCTCGACCAGCCCGGGCAGGACCACCAGCGCCGGTTCCGGGCTGTAGCAGGCCGCCATGCCCGCGTAGTGGTGCCCCTGGCGCAGCCTTCGCTCCCGCTGCGCGGCCCCCACCCCCTCGGGCAGGAACTGCTCGTTGAAGTCGGCCACATTCCCGAGGTGCACGGCCCGCCGGCCCCCGGTCCACGCCCCCACCCACCCGTCCATACCCGGGAGCCTACGACGGCCGGCCACCGCTCGGAGTCGGAATCAGAGCCGGAATCAGAGCCGAAGGAGGCCGGCCTCCGTCGGACCGAAGCCGCAGGCCTCGAGGTAGAAGGGGCGCAGGTGGGGTTCGAAGTCGACGTGGAGCCACTCGCAGCCGGCCTCGCGGGCTCCGGCGGCGGCCCGGGTGACGAGCTCGGCGCCGATGCCGGTGCGCTGGGCGGCCGTTGCGACGACGGTGTCGAGCAGGAAGGCGTGCGAGCCGCCGTCCCAGGCGACGTTGACGAAGCCGACCAGCCGCCCGGCCCGGCGGGCGCAGACCCAGCCGAGGCTGTGACCGGTCAGCCGGGCGAGCCAGTCGAAAGGTTGCTCGACGGGCTGCTCGACGGGCTGCTCGGCAGGGTGGTCGGAGGTCAGGTCGACGGGCTGGTCGGGGTGGCCGAAGCCTTCGGCGTGCAGGGAGTCGAGCTCGGTGTTGTCGAGGGCTCCGCGCCAGGTGTAGGTGATCGTCACCACCGGATCGTAGAGCAGGGATTCGGGCGCGTTCGTGCGCGCGACACCGGGTGCAATTTCGTTCGTCAACCCTTCCACCTGACAGAACTTGATCGGCTCCGGACACGAAATGGTCAAGATCTGACCCAACGTCTAGCAAAGGTTGGCTGTTCACCGTCAATCTCGGTCGCAGCTCTTTCCCTGCAGCTACCCCGACTGGAGTCAGAGTGAGCCCCACCTCCTCTCACCGCCGCCACCTCGCGGCCGGAGCCATAGCGGCCACCGCCGCCCTCGTCGCCGCCACCTTCCAGGCGGGCGCGGCCTCCGCCGCCGCCACCGGGCGGGACGCGGCGATCACCCTGGCCAGGGCCAACGTCACCCACAACGCCGGCGTCTTCGGCTTCGGCGACGGCCAGGACCTTCAGGTCAAGGACGTCATCCTGGACGCCGACGGCAGCCAGCACGTCCGCTTCGACCGCAGCTACCTCGGACTGCCCGTCGTCGGCGGCGACCTGGTGGTCCACCAGGACGCGCGCGGCCGGCTCAAGGACTCCTCCCGCGCGGCGGCCCACGACGCCGCGGTGAAGTCCATCGTCCCGACCGTCCCCGCCCAGGCCACCGCCGGTCGCGCGCTCCAGGCCGCGCCCGGCATCACCTCCGCGACCAGCACGCCCGAGCTGGTCGTCTGGGCCGCCGACGGCACCCCCCGCCTCGCCTGGAAGACCACCGTCGCCGGCGTCGGCGACCACGGCCAGCCCTCTGGACGGGTCGTCGTCACCGACGCCACCACCGGCGAGCAGATCGAGGCCTACGACGCGGAGCACCAGGCCAACGGCACCGGCCACTCCGAGTACACCGGCGACGTCACCATCGCCACCACCCAGCAGTCCGGCGGCTACGCGCTGAAGGACCCGACCCGCGGCCACGTCACCAAGGACGCCCACAACGTCGACGCCGACACCCTGACCGCGTCCTCCGGCACGCTGTTCACCGACACCGACAACGTCTGGGGCGACGGGCGGAAGTTCTCCACCGACCGCTCCACCGCCGCCGTCGACGCCCACGCCAACACGGCCTGGACCTTCGACTACTACAAGAACGTCTTCGGCCGCAGCGGCATCAAGAACGACGGCAAGGGCGCCACCGTCTTCGTCCACGTCGGCACCAAGTGGGACAACGCCCAGTGGTCCGACGAGTGCTTCTGCATGATGACCGGCGACGGCGACGGCGTGACCGACCCCGAGCAGGTCGACCTCGACACCATGGGCCACGAGATGACCCACGGCGTCACCAGCGCCACCGCCAACCTGCGCTACAGCGGCGAGTCCGGCGGCCTCAACGAGGCCACCAGCGACATCTTCGGCACCATGGTCGAGTGGTACGCCAACAACAGCGTGGACACCCCCGACTACCTGTTCAGCGACCAGTCCACCCCGCCGTGGCTGCGCCGGATGGACAAGCCCTCGCTGGACGGCCGGTCCGCCGACTGCTGGAACAGCAGGGTCGGCAAGCTGGACGTCCACAACTCCTCGGGCGTCGGCAACCACTGGTTCTACCTCGCCAGTGAGGGCAGCGGCAGCAAGACCATCAACGGCTTCACCTACAACAGCCCGACCTGCAACGGCTCCACGGTGGCCGGCATCGGCAACGAGAAGGTCGCCAAGATCTGGTACCGGGCGCTGACGGTCTACATGACCTCCACCACGACCTACAAGGGCGCCCGCGCCGCGTCGCTGAGCGCCGCGAAGGACCTCTACGGCGCCACCAGCACCGAGTACAAGGCGGTCGCGGCCGCCTGGAGTGCCGTCTCCGTCGCCTGATCCCGCACGACCCAGCGGCTCGCACCACCAGCGGCCCGTCGCTCCGGCGGCGGGCCGCTGCCGTGCGTGCCGGGCGCGGTCGGCCACGGCCTCTGCGTCGGTGCCGCACCGGCCCCGACTCCGGCCCCGACTCCGGCTCCAACTCCGGCTCCGGACTCAGGTGGTGAAGCCGATGTGCACGTGGTCGTGGTGGGTCTCGTCGGTGAAGAACTGGTTGCCCGCGCCGCCCGAGAGCGCGATCGGACCGCCCACGTTGTAGGAGCCGGCCGCCGCCGCGTCCCGCATGAAGGACTCGATCAGCCGCCGGGGCGTGGCCGCGTCCACCACCGCCTGCCCGTCGATCTGCCACACGTCCAGGGCCCGGCCGCGCGGGTGGTCGCTGGGCCGGCTGGTGCCGAACACGTCCAGGGGGTGCCCGGACCGCAGCACGGTGAGCGACAGCCGGTAGGTACCGGCCAGGTCGAGCATCGCCCGGAGCACGCTCTCGTGCACGACGCCGCTGCGCAGGTCGGCGACCGCCGCCGGCGGCAGCTGGATCCGCGGCTGCGCCAGCACCTGGCCGACGGCGGGTGACGGCGAGGCGGTGGGCGCGGCGGGCACGCCCGGGATCAGTTCGGTGACGGCCCAGCGGGGCTGCTCCCGGCTCAGCCGGACGTCGACCGTCGTACCGCCCTCGGCGATCGAGCCGTCCGCCTGCCGGGTCCACTGGCGGCACGCGACCATGACGCTGGAGGTGTCGGCGAGGATGCCCCCGTACTGGGCCTCGATCACCTCCAGCGCGGCCTCCTCCGCCGCCGGGGCGAGCGGGCCGGCCTGGTCCACCAGCGTCGGCGGCAGCCCGAGCGCCGCCACCCGGGCCCTGGCCGCCTCCGGCCCCCCGCCGCCGACCGGCCAGGATCCGATCGCCGTGACCAGCTCGACGGCGCGGCGCTTGACGTCGGGCTGCACGTCGGAGGCGCTCGGCTGCCAGGGCGGCGGCTTCGGCAGCGCGGCGACGGCGACGGTGGCGGTGGCGGTGGAGGGGGCAGTGGAGGGGGCAGTGGAGGTGGCGGTGGAGGGGGCAGTGGAGGTGGCAGCCGCGGTGGCCGTCGGGGTGGGGCTCGGGGACGGCTCGGGCGGATTGGTCGCCGACGCACTGCCGGTGCCGGTGCCGGAGCCGCCGCCACCACCACCGCTACCGGTACCGCTGCCGCTGCCGCCATCGCTCGCGCAGCCGGCGGCCGAGAGCAGCAGGGCGGACGCGCCCGCCAGCAGCAGCCCGCGGCGGCCGGGCCAGGGGGCGCCCGTCTCCTCGTTCAGCACCGGGCCAGTATGCCCGCCGGCCCGGCGGCGACCGGCGTGTCAGCCCAGGACGCGCACCGGCGTGCCGTCCAGGAAGGCCGCGATGTCCTCCACCGCCTGGCCGTAGTACGTCCGGTAGTTGTCCCGCGAGACGTAGCCCAGGTGCGGGGTGGCCAGCAGCCGCGGGGCGGTGCGCAGCGGGTGCCCGGCCGGGAGCGGTTCGAGGTCGAAGACGTCCACCGCCGCGCCCGCGATCCGGCCCCCGGTCAGGGCGGCGAGCAGGGCGTCCTGGTCGACGATGGCCGCCCGGGAGGTGTTGACCAGGTAGGCGTCCGGCTTCATCAGAGCCAGTTCCGCCCCGCCCAGCAGGTCGCGGGTGCGCTCGCCCAGCGCCAGGTGCACCGAGACGAAGTCGCTGTAGCCGAGCAGTTCCTCCTTGGAGGCGGCGCGGCGCACGCCGACCTCGGCGGCCCGCTCGGCGGTGAGGTTACGGCTCCAGGCGACCACGTCCATGCCGAAGGCGAGGCCGACGCGGGCGACCAGGCTGCCGATCTTCCCGAGGCCGAGCAGGCCGAGCGTCCGGCCGGACAGGTCGGCGCCGACGGTGCTCTGCCAGCGGCCGCCCTCGCGCAGCGCGGTGTTCTCCGGGACGATGCCCCGGGCGAGGCCGAGCAGCAGCGCCCAGGTCAGCTCGACCGGCGCGGTGGAGGAGCTGCTGGTGCCGCAGACGGTGACCCCGTGGGCCGCGGCGGCGGCGAAGTCGATGACGGAGTTCCGCATGCCGGTGGCGACCAGCAGCCGCAGCCGGGGCAGCCGGGCGAACAGCTCGGCGGGGAAGGCGACGCGCTCGCGCAGGGTCACCACGAGGTCGAAGTCGGCCAGGGCCTCGGCGAGTTCGTCCTCGGTGCGGAAGTGCTCGGGGAAGGCGACGACCTCCACCCGGTCGGTGACGGGCGACCAGTCGACGATGCTGGTGGAGACGCCCTGGAAGTCGTCCAGTACGGCACAGCGAAGTTTCATGTCGGCACTCTCGCAGAGTCGATGCCTCCCCGTGGCGGCGGGGCACGGACCGTCACCCGCGCTGGCCGGTACGGACTCCAACTGCTCATTTCAGGATGCCGCTGGAACTGAAGGAAGCGTTGACGCCATGGCAAGTTCGACCAGGACTTGGCAGAGGCCGGCACGTCGTTCGTGCCGGGTGCGGAGTCGCTGCTGGTGATTGAGCGGGGGCGGGCCCGGGTTGTGGTCCGGGCCCGCGTGGTGTGGTGGTCAGGCCTTGACGGCTTGGTTGATCTCACCCCCGGTGACGGTCGGGTTGGTGGCGGCCCCGGCCGGTGTGGCCTTCTTGGTGGCCTGGATGGCGAGTTCGGCCATCTTCTCCAGGTGCTGGGTGGCGGTCTTCATGGCGTCCTGGGCGCGTTCGCCGGCGGCCTTGTCGCCGGCGGCGGCGGATTCGATGCCCTTGGTGAGGACCTGGCCCATGGTGTTGAGGCCGCTCATGTCGCGGAACAGGTTCGCGGTGGTGATGGCCTGCGCGGCCTGGAGACCGGTCGGGTCGGGCATGGCCACCAGCGGCGTGAAGGACGCCGCGGTGGTGCCCAGGCCGGCCACCGAGAGGTCGAGGTTCTGCGCGCGGGTGCCGGTGGCGACCGGTGCGATGTCGGGTGCGGTGATCTGGATGGGCGAGTCCTTCCAGTTCCAGAACCGTGTGAGGTCGATCTTCTCGGCCGAGTTGGCCCGGCCGAGGACGGCCTCGGCGAACACGCCGTCGGTGGCGATGGCGATGGTGTTGGTCACCGACGCGCCGAGCGAGGTGTCGCTCTGGTGGCGGGCCTTGGCCCATGCCTCGCGTTCCTGTTCGGTGGGGAAGTTCCACCGGAAGCCGAGGTAGTTGCCGGTGGCGGCGACGGGCTTGGGGTCCAGCAGCATGCCGAGCGGGACCGCGGCGGCGGTCGAGCCGGCCGGGGTGTAGGAGTAGTTGGCGAGGATGCGGCTGAGGGTCAGCTCGTCGGCGTTGGCCCACACGGCCTGGCTGTAGTGGCGGCGGTTGTCGTTGAGGTGGTCCAGCACCGCTTGCGGCACGCTCCCGCCGCGCACGTGGAAGCCGAGCGAGGAGAGGTAGGTGCGGGTGCCGGACTTCACCGTCGCACCGAACAGCCCGCACAGGGCCGCTCCGCCGGCGTCCTCGCTCAGGTCGGGTGCCGTGGTGGTGGTCTCGGCGACGCCGAAGTTGGCCACGCCCGAGGTCATCGTCAGACGCAGTCCGGCGAGGCTGCCGCGGGCGCCGGTGCCGGCCCAGGCGTCGTAGGAGAGCAGCTTGTCGGTGGGGCCGAAGGTGTAGGAGGCGCGCTGGAGGACGCCGGAGCTGCCACTGTCGCCGAAGCGGACGGTCTGGCCGGGGAAGACCACCTGGATGCTGCGGATTCCGGCCTCGTCGTACCAGACGTCGATCTTGGAGGCGTAGGAGGAGTCGGCCTTCGGCGGGGCGTCGAAGGCCAGCGGCGCTTCCCGTTGCGCCATCAGGATCCGCAGGAGGGAGCCGTCGGTCTTGAGTACCCAGTGATCCCCGTTGGTGGACGAGACGATCTCGGCTATGCCGGTGATCGTCGCGAAGGGGGGCTTGGGGGTGGTCCAGGCGATCGCGCCCGGTTCCACCACGAGGGCCTTGCCCTCGGCGGTGATGCCCCACAGCGTGCCGTCCGGACCTGCGGACAGGCGCTGCACGTTCGGCACCGGGGTCCGCTCCAGCCATCCGCCGCCGCTGCGCTCGTAGGTCCGCCCCTGCCGGCAGTACCAGACCCTGTCCCGGCCGACAGCGGTGATGTCGTCAGCCAGGACGTTCGTGTCGTGCGATACGCCGTTCGGGTCGCGGTAGTGGATCGCGTTGCCCATGCCGACGACATAGAGCGTGCCGTCCGAACCGCAGGCAAGAGAGCGTGCCGCCCAGCCCTGTGCGTCGCGCCGCCAGGTCGTGCCGTCGAACTGGACGAGCAGGTTGTCGGTCCTGAGCGCCCAGAGGGTGTCCTTGCCCGGGGCGATGCGGATCAGGCTGCTGTCCAGGCCGGTGGTGGGCAGCGGGTTCCACTGCCGGGCCACCGGGTCGAAGCGGACCGGGCTGCCGTCGGACTTGCGCACCCCGTACACGCCCACGGGAGAGGCGGCGATGTCCGCGAGGTCCACCCCGTCGAAGTGGGCCACCTGGGGTGCCTCCGGCGCCGTGCACGCGTCCAGCTTGCGCTCGGCGGTGTTGAAGGGGTTGGCCTCCCGGATCTTCTTCGCCCACTCGGCGGGCGCCACCGACGCGAGGACCTCCTTGTACCGCTGCAGGGTGGTGTTGGTGAAGGTGAGTTCCTGCAACGGGATGAACAGGCAGCGTTCGAGCTTGGTCGGCTTGGTCGTCACGCTGTAGACCTGCACGACCTCGTAGTACTGCACCGACATCGCGTGCATGTGGTTGTAGTTGGTGACGACGCGGGTGAGGACCTTCTCCTTCTCCGACTGCGTCGTCTCCCGTACCACGGTCATGTTCCGGCTGCGGGCGGCGGTGGCCAGTTGCTGGGTGCGCGCGCTGATGCGCTGCGCGGCCTCGGCGGCGACCGACTTCACGCCGGTGGAGCGCGAGACCGCGGTCGTGAATCCCGAGTTGGACGAGTTGCTCCAGGACGCGCCGCCGCTGATGATGCCGAGCGAGGTGCCGAAGGTGCCGCCCGAGCTGGCGGAGTTGCTTGCCTGGGAGGCCCGGGAGGTGCCGTACTGCTCCTCGCGGGCGATCGCGTTGGCGACCTCGCTGATCGAGCGGTTCTGGTCGGTGATGCTGGAGAGCGAGTCGTTCTCGGCGGTGTTCTCGGTGCCGGTGGCCTTGGTGCCGCGCTGCCAGTCGACGACCGCGACCTTGGTGCTCTCTCCGGGCGCGAGCGCCAGGCTGTGCAGCAGCCGGCCGAGCGTGACGCCCTCGGCTTTCCAGCTCTGCTCCGTGGTGACGATCATGCCCTCGGCCGGGCGGTCGTAGAACGGCAGGTTCTCCTCGCCGAGGTCGATGGCGCCGGTGAGCTTGCGCGCCGGCTTGGCGCCGGGGATGTCGGTGAGCACCACCGACCGGTAGCGGACGATCTCCGTGGGGTAGTTGCCGGTCGTCGGGAGCAGGTCCTTGGGTGTCTCGCCGTCCAGCCCGGCACGGGCCGCCGGGGGTGTCGCCGGGGTGGTGGCAGGTGTTCCGGTGCTCGGGGTGGTCATCACTGTTCCCGTCTGCGAAGGAGGTCAGGGAGAGGCAGCCGGGCGTCGGAACGCCCAGCTCATGGGCGAACGACGCCTTCCGGTTCGCTCGAAAGCTACCCAGGACGATCACAACTTCGTCGCATTTCACGGAACTTGGCCAGATCCGGTGCGTGCCGAAACGGCCCTCTTGCCACGTCCGCCCCGGCGAGCCGACCAGTCGGACCGGCGGCCACGGTGAAGCCCCTGCGAACCGATTCGATTCGATCGCGACAGGTCAGGACTGTGCTTTCCCGATCAAGGTCGGACATCCGATGCGCCGTCAAGTGGGCCGGCAACGGCGACAACTGGGTGACGTCGTGCCGATTCCCGCCAGTGAGCGTGACGGCGAGCGGGGTGCCGTGCCGGTCGACGAGCAGATGGTGCTTCGAGCCGGGCCGGGCGCGATCGACGGGCGAAGGGCGAAGGGCCGACGTGGTCCCGGCTACGCGGCCGGCGGCCCGGGCTCGCCCGGCCCGCCGGTGAGGTGGGCGAAGACGTCGTCCAGGGTCGGGCGGCGCAGCGCGAAGTCGGCGACCTCGACGCCCGCGTCGCGCAGGGCGGCCGCCACGTCGGCGATGCCGCCGAGGCCGTCGTCCAGCTGGATGGCCAGTCGCCCCTTGGCCTCGTCGAGGGCCGGCTCGGCGGCGAGCACCGGGCGCAGGGCGGCCAGGGCCGCACCGGCGTCGGCGGGTCGGGCGACGGTCAGCTCCAGCCGTTCGCGGCCGACCTTGCGCTTCAGTTCGTCGGGGGTGCCGTCGGCGATGACCCGGCCGGAGTCCACAACCACGATCTGGTCGGCGAGGTGGTCGGCCTCCTCCAGGTACTGGGTGGTGAGCAGCACCGTGGCGCCGTCGTCGACGAGTTCGCGGACCACGCCCCACAGGGCCATCCGGCTGACCGGGTCGAGGCCGGTGGTCGGCTCGTCGAGGAAGAGCACCGGTGGCGCGGTGATCAGGCAGCTGGCGAGGTCGAGGCGGCGGCGCAGGCCGCCGGAGTAGGAGCGGGCGGGCCGGTGGCCGACGTCGGACAGGCCGAAGCGTTCGAGCAGTTCGTCGGCGCGGGCCCGGGCGCGGCGGCGGCCGAGGTGCAGCAGGCAGCCGAGCAGGACGAGGTTCTCCCGGCCGGTGAGCACCTCGTCCACGGCGGCGTACTGGCCGGCCAGGCCGATGCGGCGGCGCACCTCGCCCGGTCGGCGGGCGACGTCGAAGCCGGCCACCTCGGCGTGGCCGCCGTCCGGTTCGACCAGGGTGGTGAGGATCTGCACGGTGGTGGTCTTGCCGGCGCCGTTCGGGCCGAGCAGGCCGAGCACGGTGCCGGCCCGGACGCTCAGGTCGATGGCGGCGAGGGCCTGGACCCCGCTCCGGTAGCGCTTGTGCAGGCCTTCCGCACGGATTGCCAGGTCCATGGTGGGTGCTCCCGACCTCTCCCGACCCCGGTGGCGTTCGCCGCCCTCGGGTCGACTGTGGCATGTCCCGCTGACGGCGGGCTGACGGTCCGCGGTCCGTGCTCAGGCGGTGAGCCGCACCGGCAGGCCGCTGTATCCGAAGACGAAGTTGGAGTAGAGCCGGCGCGGCGGGCCGAGGAGTTCGATCCCGGCGACCCGCTCGCGCAGGGCGGCCAGCATCGCCTCGACATGGGTGCGGCCGAGGAAGGCGCCGATGCAGAAGTGCGGTCCGTAGCCGAAGGCGACGTGCTTGTTCGGGGAGCGGGCGAGGTCGAAGGTGTACGGGTCGGCGAAGACGTCCTCGTCGAAGTCGGCCGAGCTGTTCCAGAGGGTGACGACGTCCCCGGCCCGGATGGTCCGGCCGCCGAGCTCGACGTCGGTCAGGGCGCGGCGGCCGAAGTGCATGGCCGGCGTGGTCCAGCGCATGACCTCCTCGGTGGCGGACTCCAGCCCGACGGCGCCGGTGCGCAGCGCCTTCCACTGGTCGGGGTGCTCGGAGAGCGCGATGACGGCGCCGATCGAGGACATCCGGCTGGACTCGTCGCCGCCGAGGATCAGGCTGTAGCAGTTGAAGACGATCTCCTCCTCGCTGAGCGGCGCGCCGTCGACGGTGCCGGTGGCGAGGGCGCTGATGACGTCGTCTCCGGGGTGGCGGCGGCGGGCGGCGGCCAGGCCGGAGAAGTAGAGCAGGATCTCGTTGCGGGCCAGCCATTCCTCGGTCTCGCTGTGGTCGGCGCTGGTCCGGGAGAGGGTCTGGGTGTTCCAGTGGACCAGCTGCTCGCGGTCCTCGGCGGGGATGCCCATCAGGTCGCCGATGGTGTTGATCGGGATGTGGTCGGCGAGGTCGGTGACGAAGTCGAAGGCGCCGCGGGCCAGGCCCTGGTCGATCAGCTCGCCGGTGCGGCGGTGCACGCCCTCGACGACGGGGGCGAGCGCGCGCGGGGAGAAGGACCGGAGCATCAGGTTGCGGATGTCCCGGTGCCGGGGGCCGTCGGTGACGGCGAGCATCTTGCGGGAGGCCGAGTCCTCGCCCTGGAGGAGGGTGGCGAGGACGTTGCCGCGCTCGGAGGTGAAGCGCTTGTTGTCGCGGTAGACGGCGAGCACGTCCGCGTGCCGGGAGATCACCCAGAAGGGTGGTTTGCCTCCGGTGGCCGGGTGCAGGTGGACGGGGCTCTCGGCGCGGAACCTGGCCCACATCGCGCGCAGCCCGCTGGAGAGGTAGGTCTGCGGGTCGGTCAGGTCGATGGCGCTCAGGTCGATCGCGGCCAGGTCGGCGTGCAGGAGGTCGGGGTCGGTGTCGGCGGCTTCGGTGTCGGCGGGGTCGAGCGGCGGGGAGGCCTCGCCGGTCGTCGCAGGTGGCTGGCGCATGACGGCCCTTTCCGGGACGGGGTCAGGAGGCGGCGCTCCGGTAGCGGCGCAGGCTCAGCAGGACGGTGAGGGTGAGGACGGCACCCAGCGAGACGGCGATGGTCAGCGCCACGTGCTGGGAGGAGCCGCTGGTGGTGGCCACCGGATTGCCCCAGAGCCGTCGCAGGGCGGTCACCACGGCGCTGACCGGGTTCCACTCGGCCACCGGCCGCAGCCAGGACGGGAGGCGGTCGACGGACTGGAAGGCGTTGGAGAGGAAGGTGAGCAGGACGGTGACCAGCCCCGCGAAGACGTTGATGGTCTCCAGGTTGCGCGAGAACATCCCCAGCGCCACGCCGACCCAGAGCATCGCGAACATGAAGGCGGTGAGCACGGCCAGGCCCGCGGCGAGGGACAGCGCGTCGGTGTGCGGGCGCCAGCCGAAGAGCAGGGCGAACCCGGTGACCACGGCGAGGCCCACCAGTCCGACGACCAGGTCGCCCAGGGTGTGGCCGGCGAGCACGGCCGAGCGGGAGATCGGCATCGAGCGGAACCGGTCGACCAAGCCGCCGCGCAGGTCCATGGCGATGGCCACCGCCGTCGGGCCGATCCCGGCCAGGCCGGTCTGCACCGCGACGCCCGCGAAGATGTACTCCTGGTAGCTGCCCTGGCCGGAGATCGACAGCGAGCCCTGGAACAGGTAGCCGAGGACGATCATCGAGATCAGCGGGTTCATCACGATGCCGATCAGGCGGCCGGGCCCCCGGCGCAGGCGGCGCAGCCGGCGGCCGGCGACGGCGAGGGACTCGGTGAGCAGGGCCAGCGGGGGCGCGGGCCGGCGGATGTCGGTGAGGGTCACCACGGACGGTCTCCGTTCTGGGCGTCGCGGTTCCGGCCGTCGCGGTTCCGGCCGTCGCGGTTCCGGGCGTCGGGCGGGCTGTCGGCCGGGCCGTCGAGGCGGGCCAGTTCGCTCCGGACGGCCCGCCCGACGGCGGCCTGCGGGCCGGGGTGCATCAGGTACTCGTGGCCGCAGGCGATCCGGTGGAGCCGGACCGCGCCGGTCACGTGCGCGGTCCAGCGGCCGTGCTGTTCGGCGAGTTCGTCGGCCGTCCACTCCTCGGTGGCGGCGAACAGGTGCAGGTCCCCCCGGAAGCGGCCGGGGGTGAACCGTTCCATCAGCCCGCCGTGGACGCGGGAGAGCCGCAGCAGGCGCAGGACGCCCGGTTCGTCCAGCCCGGCCAGCGGGCTGTCCTCGCGGCGCAGCACGGTGAGGAGCCGGGCGGGGGTGACGTCGAGGCCGGTGAACTCGGAGCGGCTGCGGCCGAGCGCCTCCAGGGCGCGCAGCAGCAGCTCCCGGTCGTCGGCGGGGTCCGCGTCGCGGCCGGTCCGGCCGGGGTAGCCGTCCAGGTCGGCGAGGTAGTCGACCTCTTCGCCGGCCGCCTGGAGCCGGACGGCGATCTCGTGGGCGAGCACGCCGCCGTAGGACCAGCCGAGCAGCCGGTACGGGCCGTGCGGACGCAGCCGCCGGATGCGCCCGACGTGGTCGGCGGCCGCCTCGCGGAGGTCGGCGGGCGGGGGTGCGGTGCCGTCGAGGGCGGGTGACTGGAGACCGTAGAGCGGGTAGCGGGGGTCGAGGTGCCGGGCCAGCCCGAGGTAGGGGAGGCTGAAGCCGAGCCCGCTGTGCACCAGGAACAGGGGTGGCGCTTCGCCGCCCGGGCGGATCGGGAGGACGGCGGCGAAGGGGTCGAGGGCCTGGGCCTGCGGGTGTCGCGCCGGGCGGGCGCGGGTGGCCAGTTCGGCGACGCTGCGGTGCAGGACGATGTCGGCGACGTCCAGGTGCAGGCCCGCCGCCTGGGCGCGGCCGGCCAGGCGGACGGCGAGCAGGGAGTGGCCGCCGAGGTCGAAGAAGCTGTCGTCGATGCCGACCCGCTCCAGGCCCAGCACCTCGGCGAACAGGCCGCAGAGCGTCTCCTCGACGGCGGTGCGCGGCGCGCGTGAGGCGGCCGGGGCCGCGAAGTCCGGCGCGGGCAGGGCGCGGCGGTCCACCTTGCCGCTCGGGGTGAGCGGGAGGGCGTCCAGGACGACGACGGCGGTGGGGACGAGGGCGGCGGGCAGCCGGGCGGCGAGGTACTCCCGTAACCCGTCGTCGGCCCCGACCACGTAGGCGACCAGGGCCGTCCCGCCCGGACCGTCCGAACGCGCCACCACCACCGCCCGGCTCACCGACGGATGGGACAGCAGCGCCGCCTCCACCTCACCCGGCTCCACCCGGAACCCCCGCACCTTCACCTGCTCGTCCGCCCGCCCCAGGAACAGCAACTCCCCACCCGACGTGAACCGCACCAGATCCCCCGTCCGGTACATCCGCCCACCCGAACCGAACGGACACGCCACGAACCGCGACGCCGTCAGACCCGAACGACCCGCATACCCGCGCGCCAGACCCGCACCCGCCAGATACAACTCCCCCACCACACCCGGCACCACCGGACGCAGACCCCCGTCCAGCACGTACACCCGGGTGTTGCGGACGGGGCGGCCCAGGGTGACGGGCCGGCCCGCGGCGAGGGTGGCCGCCGTCGACCAGATGGTGGTCTCGGTGGGGCCGTAGAGGTTGGTGACCTCGCGGGCGCGGGCCAGCAGCCCGGCGGCGAGGGTGTCCGGCAGCGCCTCGCCGCCGACCAGGACCCGCAGGCCGCGCACCGCCTCGGGGGCGTGCAGCAGCAGTTCCTGCCAGAGCGCAGGGGTCGCCTGCATCACCGTGACCCGGTGGCGGGTGACGGCCGCGGCCAGCGCCGGCTGGTCCAGGGCGGCGCCGTCCGGTGCGACGACCAGGCCGGCGCCCGCCAGGAGCGGCAGGTGGAGCTCCAGGCCGGCGATGTCGAAGGACCAGGTGGTGACGGCGAGCAGCCGGTCGGCCGGGTCGAGCGGGAAGCGCTCGGCCATGGCGAGCAGGAGGTTCAGCAGCGCCCGGTGCTCGATCACCACGCCCTTGGGGCGCCCGGTGGAGCCCGAGGTGTAGAGCGTGTACGCGGGGTGGCCGGGCTGCGGCGGGTCCGTCCGGTCCGTCCCGTCGAGGGCGGCGGCGGCCGCCGTGGCCTCAGTGAGGTCGACCCGGGGGACGCCGGTGTCGGGCAGCGGCCCGGCCGTCGCGGTGTCGGTGAGCAGCAGGGCGGGCCGGGCGTCGTCGAGCATCAGCCGGATCCGCTCGGCGGGGAGCGCCGGGTCGATCGGGAGGTAGGCGGCGCCGGCCTTGAGGACGGCGAGCAGGGCGACCACCGCCTCGGCGGAGCGCGGCAGCGCGAGGGCGACCAGCCGTTCCGGTCCGGCGCCGAGGCCGGTCAGCCGCCGGGCCAGCCGGTTGGCGCGGGTGTTCAGTTCGGCGTAGCTGAGGCTGGTGTCCCCGGCGAGGACGGCCACCGCGTCCGGGGTGCGGGCGGCGGTGCGCTGGAACGCCTCGACCACGGTGCCGGGCGGCTCGGGGCGGGTGGTGTCGTTCCACTGGTCGAGCACCCGGTGGCGTTCGGCGGCGGACAGCACCTCCAGCCGGCCGAGCGGTGTCCGCGGCTCCCGGGCCACCTGTTCCAGCAGGCGGACCAGCCGGGTGGCCAGGGCGTCGGCGGTGGCGCGGTCGAAGAGGTCGGCGCTGTACTCCAGGACGCCGTCGAGGCCGTCGGGTGCGGCGTCCGCGCCCAGTTGCTCGGTGACGACGAGGGAGAGGTCGAGCTTGGCGGTGTCGAGGCCGAGCGGCGCCGGGGTGGTGTCCAGTCCGGGCAGGTCCAGGACGCCGGGGGCGTTGTTCTGCAGCGTCAGCATCACCTGGAAGAGCGGGTTGCGGCCCATCGAGCGGGCCGGGTCGAGCGCGTCGACCAGGCGTTCGAAGGGGATGTCCTGGTGCTCGTAGGCGGCCAGGGCGCTCTCCCGGACCCGGCCGAGCAGGGTGTGGAAGGTCGGGTCGCCGGAGAGGTCGGTGCGCAGGACCAGGGTGTTCATGAAGCAGCCGACGAGGTCGTCGAGCGCGTCGTCGGTGCGCCCGGCGATCGGCGAGCCGATCGGGATGTCCTCACCCGCACCGAGCCTGGACAACAGCGCGGCCAGACCGGCCTGCAACACCATGAACAGCGACGCCCCCGACTCCCGGGCCAGCGCCGCCAACCCCGCATGCGCACCCGCCCCCAACCGGAACGCCACCGTCCCACCACGATGCGAGGCCACCACCGGCCGCGGCCGGTCGAACGGCAGCACCAACTCCTCCGGCAGGTTCTCCAACTGACCCCGCCAATAGGCCAACTGCCGCGCCGCCGGCGACCCCTCCTCCCCCTCGTCCCCCAACAACTCACGCTGCCACAACGCGTAGTCCGCATACTGCACCGGCAACTCGCTCCACTGCGGCGGCACACCCCCGACCCGCGCCGCATACGCCCGCGAGAGATCACGGGTCAGCGGGGCCAGGGACCAGCCGTCGGCGGCGATGTGGTGGACCACCAGCAGGAGCAGGTGCTCGGCGGGGCCGGTCCGGAACAGCACCGCCCGCAGCGGGGGCTCCACGGACAGGTCGAAGGGTCGGCCGGCCTCGTCGGCGGCCGCCTCGGCGAGGGCCTCGGGGCTGACCCGGCGGTGGGCCGGCTCGGCCCGGTCGTCCAGGATCAGCTGGCGGGGTTCGCCGTCCGTCTCGGGGAAGACCGTGCGCAGGCTCTCGTGCCGACCGGACAGGTCCGCCACCGCCGCCGCCAGCGCCACCGCGTCCAACGGACCGGTGAGCCGGACGGCGAGCGCCATGTTGTAGGCGGCCGAGCGCCGGTCCAGCCGGTTAAGCAGCCAGAGCCGCAGCTGGGCGGAGGAGAGCGGCAGCCGGTCCGGGCGGTGGCGCGGGCCCAGGGCGGGCCGCGCGGCGGGGCCTCCCCGGAGACGGCCGGCGAGGCCGGCGACGGTCGGGGCCTCGAAGACGTCCCGGATGGCGAGGCCGGTGCCGAGCGCGGCCCGGGTGCGGCTGACCAGTTTGGTGGCGAGCAGGGAGTGGCCGCCGAGGTCGAAGAAGCTGTCGTCGATGCCGACCCGCTCCAGGCCCAGCACCTCGGCGAACAGGCCGCAGAGCGTCTCCTCGACGGCGGTGCGCGGCGCGCGTGAGGCCGCCGAGGACGCGAAGTCCGGTGCGGGCAGCGCCTGGCGGTCGGTCTTGCCGCTCGGGGTGAGCGGCAGCGAGCCGAGCACCACCACCGCGGAGGGGACCATGTACTCGGGCAGCCGGGTGGCGGTGAACTCCCGCAGGGCCGCCGGGTCCGGCTCCGTGCCGACCACGTAGGCGACCAGGGCCGTCCCGCCCGGACCGTCCGAACGCGCCACCACCACCGCCCGGCTCACCGACGGATGGGACAGCAGCGCCGCCTCCACCTCACCCGGCTCCACCCGGAACCCCCGCACCTTCACCTGCTCGTCCGCCCGCCCCAGGAACACCAACTCCCCACCCGACGTGAACCGCACCAGATCCCCCGTCCGGTACATCCGCCCACCCGAACCGAACGGACACGCCACGAACCGCGACGCCGTCAGACCCGAACGACCGCCATACCCACGCGCCAGACCCGCACCCGCCAGATACAACTCCCCCACCACACCCGGCACCACCGGACGCAGACCCCCGTCCAACACATACACCCGGGTGTTCCAGATCGGTCGGCCGATCAGGGTCCCGGCGGAGCCGGTGCGGACCTCGCCGCGGGTGGCGACGGCGCCGGCCTCGGAGGCGCCGTAGAAGTTGAGCAGCCGGGCGCCGGGGAGCCGGCGGTGGAAGGCCTCGGCGGTGGCCGGGGGCAGTTGCTCGCCGCTGCAGATCCAGACCGGGCAGTCGGCCGCGCGGGCCAGGTCCCCGCTCTCCAGGAAGGCGTTGAGCAGGCCGGGCACCACGGTGAGCCGGGCGATGCCGTGCCGGGCCACCGCCTCGGCCAGGTCGGGCACGCTGCGGGCGGTGTCGGCGTCGACCAAGACGGTCGAGCCGCCGGACAGCAGCGGGGCGAGCAGTTCGGTGATGCCGTCGATCACGCTGACCGGCGACTTGGCGAGGACGGCCGCCGTGCGCTGCCCGGGCAGCTCCTCGGCGAACCAGGTGAGCCGGTTGACCAGGGCCCGGTGCAGGCCGAGGACGCCCTTGGGGCGGCCGGTGGAGCCGGAGGTGTAGATGACGTAGGCCGGGTGGTCGGGCCGCAGCGGGGCCGCGCGCTCGGCGTCGGTCACCGGGGCGTCGGCCGCGGCGGCAGCAGCGTGATCGGGCTCGGGCTCGGGCTCGGGCTGCGGGGCGTCCAGCAGCAGGACCGGTACCTCGCCCGGCGGCAGCAGCCCGGCCGTCGCGGTGTCGGTGAGCAGCAGGACGGGCCGGGCGTCGTCGAGCATCAGCCGCAGCCGCTCGGCCGGGTAGGCGAGGTCGAGCGGCAGGTGGGCGCCGCCGGCCTTGAGAACGGCGAGCAGGGCGACCGGCAGTTCGGCCGAGCGCGGCAGGGCCAGGGCGACCAGCCGCTCCGGGCCGACGCCGAGGCCGATCAGCTGCCGGGCCAACCGGTTGGCACGGGCGTCGAGTTCGGCGTAGCTGAGGCGGGTGTCCCCGGCGAGGACGGCCACCGCGTCCGGGGTGCGGGCGGCCTGGGCCTCGAAGACGCGGGGCACGGTGGTGTCCGGCTCCCCGCCGGCGGTGTCGTTCCACTGGTCGAGCACCCGGTGGCGTTCGGCGGCGGACAGCACCTCCAGCTGGCCGAGCCGTGTCCGCGGCTCCCGGGCCACCTGCTCCAGCAGCCGCACCAGGCGCTCCGCCAGCGCCTCGGCGGTGGACCGGTCGAAGAGGTCGGCGCTGTACTCCAGGAAGCCGTCGAGGCCGGCGGGTGCCGCGTCCGGGCCGTGCTGCTCGATCAGGAAGACGTTCAGGTCGAACTTGACGGAGTCGGCGGCGGGCGGCTCGAACGTGGGCCGCACGCCCGGCAGGTCGAGTCCGGGCCGGGCGTTGTTCTGCAGGACCAGCATCACCTGGAAGAGCGGGTTGCGGCCCATCGAGCGGACCGGGTCGACGGCCTCGACCAGCCGCTCGAAGGGGATGTCCTGGTGGGCGAAGGCCGCGAGGGCGGTCTCCCGGGCGCGTTCCACCAGGGTGTGGAAGGTCGGATCGCCGGAGAGGTCGGTGCGCAGGACCAGGGTGTTCATGAAGCAGCCGACGAGGTCGTCGAGCGCGTCGTCGGTGCGCCCGGCGATCGGCGAGCCGATCGGGATGTCCTCACCCGCACCGAGCCTGCACAGCAGCGCGGCCAGACCGGCCTGCAACACCATGAACAGCGACGCCCCCGACTCCCGGGCCAGCGCCGCCAACCCCGCATGCGCACCCGCCCCCAACCGGAACGCCACCGTCCCACCACGATGCGAGGCCACCACCGGCCGCGGCCGGTCGAACGGCAGCACCAACTCCTCCGGCAGGTTCTCCAACTGACCCCGCCAATAGGCCAACTGCCGCGCCGCCGGCGACCCCTCCTCCCCCTCGTCCCCCAACAACTCACGCTGCCACAACGCGTAGTCCGCATACTGCACCGGCAACTCGTCCCACTGCGGCGGCACACCCCCGACCCGCGCCGCATACGCCCGCGAGAGATCACGGGTCAGCGGGGCGACGGACCAGCCGTCCCAGGCGATGTGGTGGACCACGAGCTGGAGCAGGTGCTCGGCCGGGCCGATCCGGAACAGCACCGCCCGCAGCGGGAGTTCGGTGGCGAGGTCGAAGCCCCGGCCGGCCTCGCGGGCGGCGGCCGCGGCCAGGCCGTCCGCGGTGACCTGACGAATCGTCAGTTCGGGTGCCTCGTCCAGCACCTGCTGGCAGGGCTCGCCGTCCGTCTCGGGGAAGACCGTGCGCAGGCTCTCGTGCCGACCGGCCACGTCCGCCACCGCCGCCGCCAGCGCCACCGTGTCCAACGGACCGGTGAGCCGGACGGCGAAGGCCACGTTGTAGGCGGCGCTCTGCTGGTCCAGCCGGTTGAGGAACCAGTGCCGCAGCTGGGCGAAGGAGAGCGGCAGGCGTTCGGGCCGCTTGGCGGGAAGCAGCGCGGGGCGGACGTCGCCGCCGGTGGTGAGCTGCTGGGCGACACCGGCGACGGTGCGCTGTTCGAAGAACATCCGGATCGGCAGTTCGGTGCCGAGCGCGGTACGGGCCCGGCTGATCACCTGGGTGGCCAGCAGTGAGTGGCCGCCGATGGCGAAGAAGTCCTCGTCGATGCCGACCTCGGCCGTGCCGAGCACGTCGGCGAAGATCGCGCAGAGGATCTCCTCGACGGGGTTGCGCGGACCGCGGCCGGCCCGGGCGGGGGCGGTCCGCGGGTCGGGCAGGGCCTTGCGGTCCAGTTTTCCCTGCGGGGTGAGCGGGAGTTCGTCGAGCGCCACGAGGGCGGCGGGAACCATGTACTCGGGCAGGGCGGCGGCGAGCTCCGCGCGCAGCGCCCGCAGGTCGGCCCCGCCGGGCGCGCCGGTCACCACGTAGCCGACCAGGCGTTCCTCGCCGCCGTCGCCGTCACCATCGCCGCCGCCGCTGCGCACGACGACGGCGGCCTGGGCGACCTCGGGCCGGGCGGTGAGCGCGGCCTCGATCTCGCCGAGCTCGATCCGGAAGCCCCGCAGCTGGACCTGGTCGTCGACGCGCCCGGCGTAGTCGAGCTGCCCGTCGGGGAGCCAGCTCGCGAGGTCGCCGGTGCGGTACATCCGCTCGCCGGCCGGGCCGAAGGGGTCGGCGACGAAGCGGCCGGCGGTGAGGCCGGGCCGGTCCAGGTAGCCGCGGGCGAGGTTGCCCCCGACGTAGAGCTCGCCGACCACCCCGGCGGGGACGGGCCGCAGCGCGGCGTCCAGGACGTGGACGCGGTGGGCGCGGGTCGGCCGGCCGATCGGCGGCCGGCCCGGGGAGCCGTCCAGCCGCTCGCTGACGGTGGAGGCGAGGACGGCCTCGGTCGGGCCGTAGCCGTTGAACATCCGCAGCTGTCCGGACCAGCGGGCGACCACGTGCGGCGGGCAGGCCTCACCGGCGACGACCAGGGTCAGGTCGGCGGGCAGCCGGGTGCCTTCGGGGAGCGCCGCGGCCACCACCGGGGGCAGTCCGGCGAGGTTGACCCGGTGGCGGTGCAGCAGGTCGACCAGTGGCCGGCCGGGGACCCGGCAGTCCTCACCTGCGACGACGAGCGTGCCGCCGCCGAGCAGGGAGAGGCTGAGCTCCCACACCGAGGCGTCGAAGCTGAACGAGGCGAACTTGAGCACCCGGGTGTCCGCACCGACGCCGAACCGCTCGATCAGAGCGGCGACCATCGCGGCGAAGCCGGAGTGGTCGACGACGACGCCCTTGGGGCGGCCGGTGGAACCGGAGGTGTAGATGACGTACGCGGGGTGCCGGGGCAGCAGCGCGGTGGTCCGGTCGGCGTCGCGGGGGGCGTGGCCGGGCGCGGACCGCAGGGCGGCGGCGGTCGCCGGGTCGTCCAGCAGGACGGTGGCGCAGCCGCCCGCCGTGAGCCGGGGCGCCAGCTCGGCGGTGGTGACCAGGACGGCGGGCCGGCTGTCGGCGAGCATGAAGTCGATCCGGTCGGCCGGGTACTTGGGGTCGATCGGCAGGTAGGCGGCGCCGGTCTTGAGCACCGCGAGGACGGCCGCGGTCATCTCGACCGGGTCGGGGAGGGCGAGCGCGACGATCCGCTCGGGGCCGACGTCCAGCGCGATCAGCGTGTGGGCGAGGCGGTTGGCCCGCTCGTCCAGGGCGCGGTAGCCGGTGGCGGTGTCGTCGGCGGCGATCACCGCGACGGCGTCCGGGGCCTCGGCGACCCGGGCCTCGAAGAGCTCGGGGATGACGGTCCGCGGGGCGGGGGCGGCCTGCCCGGCCCAGCGGCCGAGGATCAGCCGCCGCTCCCGGTCGGCCGGCGGCTCCAGTCGGCCGACCGGCTGTCCGGGCCGGTCCAGGACGGTCTCCACCAGGTCGACCAGGTCGTCGAGGAGCCGCTCGACGTCGGGGCGCCGGTGGGCGGCGGGCCGGTACTCGGCGCTGAGGGTCAGCCGGCGGCCCGGGTACACCAGGACGGCCAGGCCGCGCTCGCCGGCGAGCCTGGTCCGGCCGTTGCCCAGGCGCAGGCCGGGGACGATCGCGCCGAGGCCGGCCAGGTCGGCCCGGGGCTGGTTCTGGTAGCTGAGCACGGTGTCGAAGAGGTCGCCGGAGCCGGCCAGCCGCTGCACCTCGGCGAGGCCCAGGTGCCGGTGGTCCAGCAGGGCGCTCTGCTGGTCGTCGATCCGCTCGAACAGGTCGGCGACCGGCTCGGCCGGGTCGAGGACGACCCGGACCGGCAGCATGGTGAGGAAGAGGCCGACGAGGTCGTCGATGCCGGGCAGCTCGGGGGGCCGCACGGAGTGGACGGCGCCGAACACCACGTCGGTGGCGCCGGTGAGCCGGCCGAGCAGCAGGGCCCAGCAGCCCTGCAGCACGGTGTTGAGGGTGAGGTGCCGGGAGCGGGCCCAGCGGGTGAGCCGCTCGGTGAGCTCCTCGGGCAGCTCCCGTTCGACCGTCTCGGGCGGGCGGGGGTCGTCGCGGTGGTCGGCCCGGGCGAGCCGGGTCGGCCCGGCCAGGCCGGCGAGCGCCGTCCGCCAGGCGGCCCGCGCGGCCTCGGTGTCCTGGTCGGCCAGCCAGGAGAAGTAGGCGCGGTAGGAGGGGGGTTCGGGCAGGGCTGCCGGGTCGGCGCCGGCCGCGTAGAGGGTGAACAGCTCCCGGGCCAGGACGCTCATCGACCAGCCGTCGGCGAGCAGGTGGTGCACGGTCCAGAGCAGGCGGACCCGGTCGTCGGCGAGGCGGAGCAGGGTGAAGCGCAGCAGCGGGGGCTCGGCGAGGTCGAAGCCGCGGGCCCAGTCGGCGTCGGTGAGCCGGTCGGCCTCGGCCTGCCGGGCGGCCTCGTCGGGCAGTGCGCTGAGGTCGGTCTCGGTCCAGGGCAGCGGCGCCTCGGGGGCGACCAGCTGGTGGGGCCGCTCCCCCGGCCGGGCGGGGAAGTGCACCCGCAGGCCGTCGTGGCGGGCGATCAGGGCGGCGGCGGCCGCGCGCAGGGTGTCCGGGTCGAGCGGGCCCTCGATGTCGAGGGCGGCCTGCAGCAGGGAGGAGTCCACGCCCTGGCGGTCGAGTTCGGCCTGGAACAGCAGGCCCTGCTGGAGCGGGGAGAGGGCGAGCGGCTCGGGCGGGCGCGGGGCGAGCGTCGCGGCGTGTGCGACCAGGGTCTCCAGGGCGCGGAACCAGCCGTGGGCGATGGCCTCGGCGTCCTCGTCGGCGAGCACCCCGGGGGCCCAGAGCCAGTCGGCGACGAGTCGTGGCCCGTCCGGCCGGTCCTCGGTCACCGGGGTGGCGGCGAGCACGTGGCGCAGCGGCATGTCCGGGTGGACGCCGGTGCCGACCACGCCGTGGCGGGTGTCGGGCGCCCAGTCCCGGTCGGCGCCGCCGACCGGGAAGCGGCCGAGGTAGTTGAAGCCGAGCTCGGGTACGCCGGACCGGGCGAGGCCGGCGAGGGTCTGCGGGTTGAGGTGGCGCAGCAGGCCGTGGCCGAGCCCGTGGTCGGGCAGTCGGCTCAGCCGGTCGCGGACCGCGCGCAGGGCGGTGCCGACGGCCTCGCCGGCGTCGTGGAAGGCGGCCCGGTCGGCCTCGGCGAGGGACAGCAGGACGGGGAAGACGCTGGTGAACCAGCCGACGGTGCGGGAGAGGTCGGCCTCCTCGGTGAACTGCTCGCGCCCGTGGCCCTCCAGTTCGACGGGCACGGCGGCGACGGTGGCGGGGCCGCGCCGGTGCTGCCGGTCGGCGACGGCCACGGCGAGGGCGGTGAGCAGCAGGTCGTTGATCCCACCGCCGTAGGCCTGCTCGGCGCAGGTGAGCAGCGCGGCCGTGGTGTCGGCGGGCAGTTCGAGGCGCAGCCGGTGCGCGGTGCCGTACACGTCGCGGGCGGGGTCGAGCGGGCGCGTGCCGAGCGGCGGGGTGTCGGGGGCGGACTGCGCGGCCCAGAGCGGGTACTCGCGGACCCGTTCGGTGCTGCGGGCGTTCTCCCCGAGCAGGCGGGACCAGCGGCGGTAGGAGGTGCCGACGGGGTCGGGGGCGCGGCCGGCGCAGGCGGCGGCGAGGTCGGCGGTGAGGATGCGCCAGGAGACGCCGTCCACGCAGAGGTGGTGGACGACCCAGAGCAGGCGGCCGCGGCGGCCCGGTCCGGCGTCGAGCAGGACGAGCCTGGTCACCACGCCGTCCTCGGGGGCGAGGCCGCGGCGGGCCGCGTCGAGGTGTTCCTCGACGGCGGCGGCCAGCGCCGCCGGGTCGTCGGCGGCGGCGGACACGTCGACGCGGTGCAGCACGGCGGCGGCGGAGACGGCCCCGCGGGGCAGCGCCTCCAGGGTCCAGAGTCCTTCGGCGACCACGGTCAGGCGCGAGCGCAGCACGGCGTGGTGGTCGAGCAGGGTGGCGGTGGCGTCGGCCAGCCGCTCGGGGTCGAGGCCGGCGGGGGTGGTGAGCACCACGTACTGGCTGTACTCGCGGGTGCGTCCGTCCAGGGTGCCGAGGTCCTCGCGCAGTTGGTGGGCGATCGGGAGCAGCTCGATCTCGCCGGTCCCGTCCGGCTCCGGCTCCGGCCGGGCGGGGCCGGTACCGGCCGCGGTGGTGGTGGCGACGGCGGCGAGGGCGGCGGGCGTGCGGTGGCGGCGGATCTGCAGGGGGGTGAGGAGCAGGCCGGCGCGGCGGGCGTGGCCGACGGCCTGGATGGCGCTGATGCTGTCGCCGCCGAGTTCGAAGAAGCCGTCGTGGACGCCGACGGCCGGGACGCCGAGCACCTCGGCGAAGACGGCGCAGACGATCTCCTCGGCGCGGGTGCGGGCGGTGGCGCTGGCCTCGGCGGGAGCGGGCACGGGGGTGGGCAGGGCGCGCCGGTCGAGTTTGCCGTGGGCGGTGCGCGGCAGTGCGTCGAGGACGAGGAGGTTCTGCGGGACGAGGTGGTCGGGCAGGACGGCGGCCAGCTCGGCGCGCAGCCCGGCGGCGTCCGGGGCGGTGCCCGCGCGGGGCACGCAGTAGCCGACCAGCCGGGTGCGCCCGGCGGGGTCGGTGTCGGCGAGGACGGCGGCGTCGGCGACGGACGGGAGGGCGCGCAGCGCCGCCTCGATCTCGCCCGGCTCGATCCGGTGGCCGCGGACCTTGACCTGGTGGTCGCGGCGGTCCAGGAAGACGAGTCGGCCGTCCTCGCCCCGGACGACCCGGTCGCCGGTGCGGTACATCCGGGTGCCGGCCGGTCCGTACGGGTCGGCGGGGAAGGCGGCGGCGGTCCTGGCCCGGTCGCCGAGGTAGCCCCGGCCGACGCCGTGGCCGGCCACGTACAGCTCGCCGGGTACGCCGGGCGGCACCGGGCGCAGGTCGTCGCCGAGCACGTGGAGCCGGGTGTTGCGGACCGGGAGGCCGATCGGCACCGGGCCGCCGGGCGGCACCGAGCCGGGGCCGAGGTGGGCGTGGGTGACGTCGTCCGAGCACTCGGTCGGCCCGTAGGCGTTGACCAGTCCGATCGCGGGGTAGCGCGCCGACCAGCGGCGGCAGAGGTCGGCGGGCAGTGCCTCGCCGGTGGCGACCAGGTGGCGCAGCGCTGGCAGTTCGGGGGCGTCGCCGGTGAGGTCCCAGGTGTCGAGGGCGGCGCGCAGCAGGGAGGGGACGAGCTCCAGCACGGTGACGCCCTCGGCGGCGGCGAGGGCGAAGAGCCGTTCGGGGTCGGCGGCGGTGTCCCGGCCGACGATCCGGACGCTGCCGCCGGTGACGAGCGGGGCGAGCAGCTGCCAGACGGAGATGTCGAAGGTGACGGGTGCGTTCTGGACGATGACGTCGTGGCGGGTGAGCGCGAGGTCGTCCGCCTTGGCGAGCAGGTGGTTGACCAGGCCGGCGCGGTGCACCATGGCGCCCTTGGGCTTCCCGGTGGAGCCGGAGGTGAAGATCACGTAGGCGAGGTCCTGCGGGGTGCCGACCGGCGGGGCGGGGTCCTCGGCCGCGTCCTCGGCCCGGTCGTCGGCGCGGCCGCCAGCCCGGTCCTCGGCCTCGTCGAGGACGACGATCCGCACCGGGCGGCCGGCGGTGGCCCGTTCGGCGGCGGACCGGTGCTCCGGGTCGGTGACCAGGGTGGGGATGCCGTTGTCGGCGAGCAGGGCGGCCGTCCGGGCGAGCGGGGCGTGCACGTCGAGCGGGACGTAGGCGCCGCCGGCGCCGAGGACGCCGAGGACCGCGGTGAGGAAGCCGGTGCCGGGGGCGGCCAGCACGCCGACCAGCCCGCCGTGCTCCGGCCCGTCCTGCTCCGGCCCGCCGTGCGCCAGGCGGCTCTGCTCCGGCCCGCCGCCCTCCGGACGGCTCGGCTCCAGACGGCGGGAGAGGGCGGCGGAGCGGCGGACCAGCTCGGCGTAGCCGGTGGACCCGGTGTCGTCGGTGACCGCGACCGCGTCGGGCCGCTCGGCGGCGAGCGCCCGGATCCGGGCGACCACGCAGTCGAAACCGGCCGGGCGTTCGGGCCCGGCCCCCGCGCGCAGCCAGACCGGGTGCTCCTCCGCCGCCGTCTCCAGGGCGCCGATCGGCCGGGCGCCGTCGGCGGCGGCGAAGTGTTCGGTGAAGCGGGTGAGCCGGGCCAGGTGGGTGTCGATCTCGGGGCCGGTCCACAGGTCGGGGTTGCCGTTGAGGTGGAGCTCGATGCCCGCGTCCGGCCGCTCCACCACGGTGACCATCAGGTCGTCGATCAGACCGGTGGAGAGGTTGGCGACCCGGGCGGTGCAGGGGCCGATCGCCAGTTCGGTCTGCTGCGGCAGCAGGTTGACGAAGGGTCCGAACGGCCGGCGGTCGTCGCTGCGCAGCCCGAGGTCCCGGCGGATGGCGCTGACCCGGCGGCGCTGGTGGCGCAGGGCCCCGGCCAGCTCGCGGGAGGTCTCCCGGAGCAGGCCGTCCCTGGTCAGGGCGGGGCGGACGGGGACGCGCAGCGGCAGGTAGTTGGCCATCATCCCGGGGACGGCCCGCTGCCGGGCGGTGAGCCGGGCGGTGGCGGGCAGGGTCAGCAGGACGTCCTCGGCGCCGGTCATCCGCTGGGTGTAGACGGCGACGGCGGCCAGCACCACGGTGGGCCAGGTGACGTCGGCGCGGGCGGCGGCGGCGCGCAGCCGGGCGGAGGCGGCCGGGGTGAGGGTGGCCGTCCGGCGCAGGAAGCCCTGCGGGGCGGTTCCGGTGGGGCGGCGACGGGAGAGGCTGAGCAGCTCGGGCGGTTCGGGGAACCGGCGCTGCCAGAAGGCGGCGTCTTTGCGGGCCTGCGGGGAGGCGGCGTACTCGGCCTCGGCGGCGAGCAGGCCCGCCAGCGGGGGCAGTGCACCGTCGACAGCCCGGTCCGTGGGCGGCTCGGCGTACAGCTCGGCGAGACGGCGCCACAGGACGGTCTGGCTGAAGCCGTCGCAGAGCAGGTGGTGGACGCAGAGGTAGAGCAGGGTGCGGTCCTCGGCCAGGGTGAGGACACCGAGCCGGAACAGTGCTCCGGCGGCGAGGTCGAAGGGATCGGCCAGATCGGCCTGCAACCAGCCGTCGGCGGCCGCCTCCGGATCCGGGTCATCACTGAAGTCCGCTTCGGAGAGCGGGAGTTCGGTGAGCTCCTCAAGGTACTGGCGGGGCTCGCCGGCGGTCTCGGCGAAGCGGGCGCGCAGGCATTCGGCCTCGGTGACCAGCCGCTGGAGCGCGCCCCGCAGCCGCCCCCGGTCGAGCGGGCCGCGGATGTCCAGGTACCCGGCCGAGTTGTAGGCGTTGCTCCCGGCGGAGTCCTTCGCGTCGAGCCAGATCTCCAGCTGGCCCGCGCTGAGCGGCAGAGCGGTACGCGGGTCTGAGGTCATCACAGGCTCCAGGTGGAGATGGTGGTCGGGCCGAGCGGGACGGGACGCGGCCCGAGGGCCTCCGCGCCGAGGTGCTCGCGCACCCAGTCGTCGTGGTAGACGGTCTCCAGGTACCGCTCGCCGAGGTCGGGGGCGATGGCGACGGCGGTGAGGCCGCCGTCCGGCCGGTGCGCGTCGAGCCAGCGGGCGGCGCCGCTGACCACGGTTCCGGTCGAGCCGCCGAGCAGGAACCCGCCGCGCAGCAGGCTGCGGCAGGCCCGGACGGTGTCGGCCTCGGAGACCAGCACGACGTCGTCCACGTAGGAGTCGTCGAGGATCGCCGGGCGCACGCTGGTGCCGACGCCCGGGATCATCCGGGTCCCGGGCGGCCCGCCGAAGGTGACCGAGCCGGCGGCGTCCACCGCGACGATCGTCACGCCGGGGTTGTTCTCCCGGAAAAACCGGGCGCAGCCCATCAGGGTGCCGGTGGTGCCGGCGCCGACGAAGAGCACGTCGAGGTCGGGGAAGGCCTTGGCGATCTGCGGGCCGGTGGTCCGGTAGTGCGCCGTCCAGTTGCCGGGGTTGGCGTACTGGTTGAGCCAGTGGTAGTCGGGGTGCGCGGCGCAGAGGTCGGCCACCCGGTCGAGCCGGGCGCCGAGCAGGCCGCGGTCGGGGTGGGCCTCGGTCACCACCTGGACCTCGGCGCCGAGGGTGCTCATCAGCCGCCGGGAGGCGGCGGTGCAGCGCGAGTCGGTGACGCAGACGAAGCGCAGGCCCCGGCTGACGGCGACCAGGCTGAGGGCCACCCCGAGGTTGCCGGAGGAGCTCTCCACGATGGTCATCCCCGGCCGCAGCGCGCCGGACCGCTCGGCCGCGTCCACCATCTCGCCGGCGGCCCGCAGTTTCACCGAGCCGGCGAAGTTGAACCCCTCGCACTTGAGGTACAGCGGGCGGCCGAGAACCTGGCGGAGGTCGACGTAGAGGTCCTCCACGTCGAACTCCTGCGGTGTCGTGATCACTGGCATGCGTCTACTCCCACCCGGTCATGACGCGGTAGCGGGTGCCGAATTGGTCTGGTGTTGGCCCGATGCGGTCCGAGCTGGAGCGGGGCCGGTGCGGGGCGGGCGCGGGGCGCCGAACCCATGCTGTCCGAGGGCGCTGACGGCAGGCTGACGGTCAGTCCGGCCGCGGCCGGGCCCGGTCGACCCGGCCGCCGAGCAGGCCCTGGAAGAGGTTGAGCCGCTGCATGTTGGCGGTGCCCTCCAGGAACTCCGTCGCCCGGGCGTCGCGCGCCAGCTTGTCCAGCAGCGGGTGCGCCAGCCGGGCACCGGGGCCGAGCAGGCCGGCCGCGGTCAGCGTCGCCTCCTCGGCGAGCCGGGCGGCGCGCAGTTTGGCGGCGGAGGCCAGGTGGCCGTCGCTGCCGCGCGCGTCCACAGCCGCGGCGGCCTGCCGCACCAGGCTGCGGGTGGCGGCGATCCGCCGGCCGAGCACGTCGAGCCGGTGCCGCTCGTCGGCGGTCAGGGTGCGGCGCTGGGCGGTGGCGTACTCCAGGGCGGCGCGGGCGATGCCGACGGCGATGGCGGCGACGCCCGGGCGCAGCACGTTGAAGGTCTGGACGAACGCCCAGACACCGCGCCTGGTGGCCGGCAGGTGCCGGCCGAGGACGCGGTCCTCGGGGACGGCCACGCCGTCCAGGGTGATCGCGCTGATCCGGGCGCCGCGCAGGCCGATCATGTCGAGCGGTTCGGCGCGGTAGCCGGGTTCGGCGGTGTCGACCAGGACGGCGGTGATGCCGAGCGGGCCGGGGGCGCTGCGGGCGAAGACCACGGCGAGCCGGGCGCGGGCGGCGTTGCCGACGTAGCGCTTCTCGCCGTTGAGCAGCAGGCCGTCCGGTCCCGCGGTCAGGCTGGTGCGCAGGGCGGCCGCGTCGGAGCCCCGGTCGGGCTCGGTGAGGGCGAAGCAGGTCCAGAGCGGTTCGGCCAGCAGCCGGCCGTAGAACCACTCCTTCTGTTTGTGGTCGGCGAGCAGGCCGACGGCGACGCCCGCGAGCCACGGGCCCGGTGCGGCCACCAGTGCGCCGACCTCGGCGGCGGCCAACTCCTCCATGACGACGACGCGTTCGAGTGCGGTGACGCCGTGGAAGCGGTGGCCGTCGACCGGTTCGGGCGTGTGCCCGTACTCGGCGGGGATGCCCATCGCGGACAGGTACCGCAGGGCGGGGAGGTGCAGGTGGTGCCGGACAGCCTCGGGGTCGCGGTCGATCTCCAGGGCGAGCGGGCGCAGGTCCTCGCCCCACTCGCGCATCCGCCCGGCCAGCGCGGCGAGGCGGCGGTCCTCGGTGCGGCTCACGGCTGGTGCCCCTCTGCGGTCGCGGTGTGGGCCTCGGCGAGCAGCTCCGAGACGTAGGCGGTCATGCCGGGGCCGTCGCGCAGGTAGCCGGACGCTCCGAGCAGCCGGACCTGGTCGCGGTCGGTGACGGTGATCCGGGTGTGCAGGTCGGCCAGCACCGCGGGCTCCAGTTCGCCGGGCCCGGCGCCGGCCAGGACGGCGGCGGCCTCCAGGTGTTCGGCGACGGCGTCGGCCAGGGCGCCCTTCACCAGCTGCTGCTGCAGGAGGTAGCCGTCGCCGCTGCGGCGCCGGCCGAGGTGGGTCAGGCAGGCGGTGCGCAGCGCCTCGGAGAGGCCGAGCCGGATCCGGGCCAGGCCGAGTGCGAAGGCGGCGCGCTGCGCTTCGTCCGGGGCCCGTTCGGCCGGGACGGGCGCGGCGGCCAGCACGACGGCGCCGCCGGGCAGGTCGACGGTGGCGAGGACGCGCTCGTGGCCGCCCGCGCGGCGGCTGGTCGTGCCGTCGGTCCAGAGCCGGCCGGCGGTGGCGTGGGTGGCGGCATCGGTGACGGCGTGTCCGGCGGGCCCGCAGGGCAGCAGTCCGGGCAGGGTCTCGGCGCCGAGCAGGGCAAGGGCGGGGGCGAGGCCCTGGTGCCGGGCGGTGTCCTGGCAGCGGTCCGGCAGGCCGGTGCCGGGCCGGGCGGCGGTGGCCATCAGGAACCCCGCTCGATCAGGCAGACGCTGAGGTCCCGGCCGGCCGGGTCGTAGTCGACGACGGCTAGTGCCTGACGCGGCACTAGGCTCCGTGCGCGGCCGGGGTCGGCGGCCAGCGCGGTGAGCGTGCCGGAGGCGGGCTGGCCGGGCGGGGCCTGGGTGATCGGGCCGGTGTGGCCGGGCAGGTCGCGGGCGCGGTCCAGCCCGGGGCCGACGACCAGTGGCAGGTCGGGGCCGGCTCCCAGCCGGGCGAGGGCGGAGCGCAGCGCGTCCGGGAGCTCCTCGGCGGTGGTGCCGGGCAGCCTGCTCAGGGTGAGCCGGCCCTCGGTGCCGGTGTCGGTGAACAGCAGTGCCACCCCGGCGTCCCCGGCCGGCCGCGGTCCGCTCTCGTAGGGCAGGGTGTGCTGGTCGAGGGCGAAGACGGCGACGGCGCGGTGGCCGTGGCGGCGGGCGTACGCGCCGGCCAGCCGCAGTGCGGCGAACGGCGCCGCCGAGCCGCAGTCGGCGACGGCGAAGCTGAGCGGGTGGCCGGGGACCAGCTCGGACAGGGCGGTGACGGCGGCGAGCCGGCAGTCCAGGTCCGGGGTGGCGTGGGCGACCAGGGCCAGGTCGATCGGCAGGCCGGGCGGGGCGAGGTCGCGCAGCAGCGCGGTGGCCATCGTGGTGAAGGTGTTCCCGCCGCCCTCGGCGAGGTCGGGGCGGTGCGGCACGCCGTAGCCGGCCGTCAGGTCGGCGAAGTGGCGCAGCGAGAACGGGTCGTCGATCCGGGCGGTGCCGGGCGGGAAGGCGCGGTGGGCGACGGCGGCGAGCCGCAGCGGGAACTCCACCGGCTCCCCCCGCCGGACGGCCGCCGGGGCGCTCTGCACGGGCATCCTCAGCCGTCCAGTTCCGCGGCCACGAAGTCGGCCAGCGAGCGGACGCTGGCGAAGTGGGCCATCTCCAGCGAGTCGGTGTCGAACTCGATGTCCAGTGACTCCTCCAGCCGCATCAGCAGCTCGAAGACGCCGGTCGAGTCCAGGCCGAGCTCGTCGAAGAGCCGGGAGTCCTCGGTGAGTTTCGGCAGGTCGTAGTCGAGTACCTCGCCGAGCGCGGCGGAGATCTCGGTGACGATCCGGGCGCGGTCGGTGCCGGTGGTCTCGGGCATGGCGCGCTCTCCTTCCGGTGTGGTGGAGGGTCGGTGGTGGGGGGGTTCAGGGGCCGTGGCGCGGGAGTCAGCGGAGGTCGGTCGGCCGCTTCAACGCCTCGGGCGGCAGCGGCCGCTGGCGGTCCAGCAGGTCCTCGGGGCGGTCGGGCTCGCGGATCAGGTGCGGGTGCCCGTCGAGCATCAGCACCTCGGCCGGGTAGCCGTGGCCGAGGAAGTGCACGGGTGAGGCGGTCGGCCCGTACGCGCCGGAGCGCTGGATGCCGATCAGGTCGCCCTGGCGCAGCGGCGGGAGCTGGGCCTTCTTGGCCAGGGTGTCGTTGGGCGTGCAGAGCGGACCGGTGATGTTCCAGTCCTCGGGGGTGTCCCCGGCGCCGGACCGGTTGAGCAGGCCCATCGGGAAGTTGCGCTTGGCGAAGGAGCCGATGCCGACGGCCGCCATGTGGTGGTGGGTGCCGCCGTCGGTGACGGCGAACCGCTCGCCGAGGGAGGTCTTCACGTAGCGCACCCGGACCACGTAGGTGCCGGCCGGGGCGGTGAGGTAGCGGCCGAGCTCCATCACCAGGCGGGTGCGCGGGTGGCGGTCGGCGAAGGCGGCGATCAGCGGGTTGAGCCGGGCGGCGAGGTCCGGAAGGTCGAGGTCCCGCTCGCCGTCGAAGTAGGCGACGCCCAGGCCGCCGCCGACGTCGACCAGTTCGGCCTCGAAGCCGAGCGCGGCCGACAGCCGGTCGGCGAGCTCGAAGATCCGCTCGGTGTTCTCGGCGATGGCCTTCTCGCTGAGGATCCGGGTGCCCATGTAGACCTGTACGCCCATCAGCCGCACGTGCGGGAAGCGCCCGGCGAGGCCGGGGTCGGCGAACAGCTGTGCCTCGTCGATGCCGAACTGGCGCGGTTTGCCGCCCATGGTCAGGCCGGAGCCCTTGACCGAGAAGGCGGGGTTGACCCGCAGGGCGACCGGCGCGCGCACCCCGCGCTCGGCCGCCAGTTCGTCGATCAGCGCCAGCTCCTGGAGGGACTCGCAGACGATCGCGGCGATCTGTTCGTCCAGGCAGGCGGCGAGTTCGGCGCGGCTCTTGCCCGGCCCGAGGAAGATGATGTCCGGGCCGGTGACGCCCGCCAGCCGGGCGGTGCGCAGCTCGGTGAGCGAGGAGACCTCGGCCCGCGCGCCGTGGGCGTGCAGCAGGGCGCAGATCGCCGCGTTCGGGTTGGCCTTGAGCGAGAAGAAGATCTGCAGCCGGGGGTCGAGGAGCTCGCGCAGCTCGCGCAGGCGCCCCTCCAGTGCGTCCCCGTCGTAGAGGAAGAACGGGGTGCCGTAGGCCTGCGCCAGTTCGGTGACGGGCGTGCCCTGGATCTCGAAGGTCTCGCTCATGGCCTGCTCCCTTGGCTCCGCCCGTCCAGCCGGACGGTGATCTCCGCGTCGATGGCCTTCAGTTCCGCCGCCGAGTCGGCGACGAGGATCCCGTACAGCCGGCCCTCGACGGGGGTGTCCGCGGCGGGGTTGCCCGCGGCAGGGTTGTCCGCGGCGGAGAAGGCCGCGTTGACGGTGGCGTGGTTGTTCACCAGCAGCCCGCGGCCGCCGGGCCGGTCGAGCAGCAGATTGCCGAGCAGTGCGCGGATCTCGGCGAAGGGCAGCGGCCGGTCCAGCCGCAGCGGGTAGTGGCAGGCCACCGCGACCCGGCCGGGGGCGACGAGGTGCTCCTCCAGGCGGACCTGGTAGGTGGACATGTTGTGGCGGGCGTTGATCTCCACGACCGGGTAGAGCCCGCCGTCCGGGTCGACCATGGCGTCGACGCCGACCACGCCGAAGTAGCCGTCGGCGGCGAGCCGCTTGCCCAGCAGCTCCCCGGTCCTGGCGAGTTCGTCCAGTTGGGCGGTGGTGAGGTCCGGGGGCATCTTGTGGCCCTTGTGGACGCCGTCCTCGGTGAGCTGCTCCTTGACGAAGTCGAACCGGACGGCGCCGCCGCGGTCCACGGTGAACTGGTAGTTGAGGTCGGCGCGCTTGTCGACCCACTCCTCGACCACGAACGCCACCCGGTCACCCCCGGCGCGTTCGGCCTGCTGGGCGACCACACCCAGGATGCGCGCGGCGCGGCGCTGGCCGGCCAGCCGGGCGATGCCCTTGCCGGAGACGCCGAACGCCTCCTTGACCACGCTGGGCCGGGGGCCGGCGACGGCCGCCTCGAAGGCCGCGGCGAGCTCGGCGAGCGTCTCGCAGGCCCGGCCGCGCGGCTGGCGCAGTCCGAGCTCGTCGGCGATCCGGCGGCTGTAGACCTTGCTGTTGACAGCCTTGCAGACGGCGGCGGAGGGGGCGGCCAGCGGCAGCCCGGCACGGTCGGCGAGGCGTTCCTCCAGCTCGCAGACGCCGTGCGCGGTGAGCCGGGCGCCGTCGGCGGCGGGGCCGGCCAGGGCGGCGAGCAGGGCCGGGTCGGCGAGGGCGTCCTCGGTGACGGTGCGGTCCGGCTCCTGGCGGGCGACGACGTGGATCCGCGGCAGCCCCAGGCCGAGGCCGGCGAGGTAGCCGAGGTAGTCCTCGTCCGGGCGGGCCTTGAGCACCACGTGGTCGCCGCCGCCCGCGAGCAGCAGGGCGAACTGGTCCATGTGGTTGACCACCGCGCTGGACGCGGCGGCCGAGAAGCGCGGCAGGGTGTGCTCGCCGCGGGCCCACTGCTGCTCGACCTCGAAGTTGCCGAGCAGGACCAGCGGGGTGTCCGGGGTGCCGGTCAGCGCGGCGGCCAGCCGCCGGGGGAACTCCGGGGCGGGTCCGTCCGTCCTGGCGCCCACCTCAGTGCTCCAGGACCATGGCGGCGAAGGACTGGCCGAGTCCGGCGGAGGTCATCAGGTACCTGTCCCCCGGCCGGAGCAGGCCGAGCTCTCGCGCGGACTGGTAGTTGATGAAGGGGTCCGCACAGAAACAGTGGCCGGTGCGCGCGATGTTCTCCAGGAAGATGCGGTCCCGGGGGATGCCCAGGTGGGCGGCGGCGACCGTCCAGGAGACCCGGTTGACGTTGTGCGGCAGGACCAGGTCGAGGTCGGCGATGCCGAGCCCGGCCCGGTCGAGCGCGCCGAGGACGACCTCGGCCATGGCGTCCTGGTAGATCCGCTTGGCGTCACGCGCGCCCTCCGGGTCGAGGTCGATGACGCCGTCCTCGCGGCCGTGGATGCGGGCGTGGTAGCCGAGCACCCGGTCGCGGTCGCCGCCGGCGCCGACCAGGACGGCGCTGACGCCCTCGCCCATGATCGAGACGTCCTCCACCCACTGGGAGAACGGGGTGAAGGTCTTGTCGCCGGCGAGGACCAGGGCGAGTGCGTCCGGGTCGCCGTCGGCGGCGAGCAGGGTGCCGGCCGCGTCGACGGCCAGCAGGCCGGTGGCGCAGCCGTGGTCGGCCACCGAGAACACCGTGGCCCGGTGCAGGCCGAGCGCCTCGCGGACCTGCTGGAGCGGGCTGACGGGGTACGGCGCGGTGGTGCGCAGCCCCTTGGCGCGCACCACGTAGCGGACCCGGTCCTCCTGTCCGGCGAGGGCCTCCAGCTTCTCCGCCGCGGCGGTCAGCAGCTCGGCCTCGGACTGCGCGGGCGCCTGGCAGATCCGGTCCAGCCCGTACAGCCGGGTGAACCGGCGCACCTGTTGGTCCGTCAGCCCCAGGGGCTCCCGCAGCTGTTCGACGGGGATGGTCGGTGGCAGGTAACTCGACACCGCTGCTAGCGAGGTCACGCCGGGGCCTCCTCGGATGGAAGTCGAAGCCCCTCAAATCTCGCCGAGCACGCTGACAGGGTGCTGACAGCGTGCTGACCGGTGCCGGGACCCCTTCCGGCGCCGGGCGTTCGGCGCTCCGGCGTTTCGGCCGGGCGTCGCGGTCAGACGTTGCGGTCAGACGTTGCGGTCAGGCGTGTCGGTCAGGCGTTCTTGACGGTGATGCGGCCGTTGGAGGTGGTCAGGTCCAAGTGGTAGCGGCCGGACGGGTCGTCGGTGATGCCGATCTCCTTGCGGCCGTTGTTGGTCTGCGCGGCGACCTTGTAGCTGCCGGCCGGGACGGTCAGCGAGATCGCGCCGTTGGAGGTCTTGGCCCGGACGTCCTGGGCCCTGGCGGGGGTGAGGTCGATCTGGCCGTTGCTGGTCTGCGCCTGGATGCGGTCGCCGTTCAGGCCGGTGCCCCTGATGGCGCCGTTGGTGGTCTGCACCTCGACCGGTCCGGCGACGGTGTCCAGGGTGATGCCGCCGGAGTGGGTGGTGACCTTGACCGGGCCGACCCGGGAGAGGCTGACCGCGCCGGAGGAGGTCTGGCCGTCGACCGGCAGCCCGGCCGGGACCTCCAGGGTGTAGTTGACCGAGCAGTGCTGTCCGCAGCCGCCCAGCACCAGCACGCCGTTCTCCACCCGGGTGGTGGTGCCGGGCCGGTCGTCCTGGTAGTCGATCGAGCGGTGCACGGAGATCTTCCCCGCGCCCTCCCGGCCGTTGATCGTGACACCGCCGGAACTGCTGTCCAGGCGCACCGAGGTGATCTTCTCGGACACCTCGGCGTCGTCCTGCGCGTTCGTCCCCGGCGTGCAGGCGCTGAGCCCCCCGGCGGCGATCCCGGCGAGCACCAGGGCCCCGACGTACCGGTGCCGGCGGTTCGCGCCCGCACCCCGCGCCGCCGGCGCCACCCCCGGCACCGTGGCCTCCGAAGCCCCGCCCTCCGCCGCCGTGGCCCCCGCCGCGACGGCCCCCGCCTCCGTGGTCCGAGCTGCCGTAACCCGCATGGCTGTACCCCACATCTCAAGAAGTCGCTGGTGACGGCCCCTTGCCGGGGCCATACCCACCGACGGTATCCCCGGGGCAAGCGCACCGGCCATGGGGGTAACCCCCCATTCCCCCCTGAGGACAACCACCCTGACGATCCGTCAGTCGAATGTCAGTCCGTTGTCAGCCCGCCCGGGGAGAGTCGACCCATGACAGCGGTGACGACACCCGCCCCCGCCCGGACGCTCGGCGTGCTCGGGGGCATGGGGCCCGCGGCGACGGCGGAGTTCCTCCGACTGCTCGCCGCCGACGCGCCGGCCGTCGAGGACCAGCAGCACCCGAGGGTCGTGATGCTGTCCGACCCGGGCATCCCCGACCGGAGCACCGCGATCCTCACCGGCGACGGGGAGGCGGGCCGGCGGATCCGGGCCGGCCTGTGGACCCTGGCCGACTGGGGCGCGGACCTGCTGGCCGTGCCCTGCAACACGGCGCACGTCTTCCTGGCGGCCTTCACCGCCGCCTCGCCCGTGCCGGTGGTGGACATCGTGGACGCCACCCTGGACGCCGCGGTCCGGCTGAGCCCCGGCGGCGGCTGGCTGACCGCCACCACCGGGACCCTCGCCAGCGGCCTCTACCAGGAGCGGGCGGCGGCCCGCGGCTACCCGCTGCACCTGCCCGACGGCGAGACCCAGCGGCTCGTCCACACGGCGGCCGTCCAGGTCAAGGCCCGCCGTCCCGAGGCGGCGGCGCACGACCTGCGCACGGCCGTCCACCGGCTCTGGCGGCAGCGGCCGCTGCCCGTCCTGGCGGCCTGCACCGAACTGCCGCTCGCCTACCAGCAGGCCGCGCTGCCGCCGGAGCTGATGGTCTCCAGCCTGGCCGCGCTCTCCCGCGCCTGCGTCGCCGAGCTGTACCGGCCCGGGGCGGCGCCGGCCGGCCGGGCGCGGCTCAGCGGTACAGCTCGGCGAGCTGGAAGGCCAGGTCCAGGGACTGCGCGTGGTTGAGCCGGGGGTCGCAGGCCGTCTCGTACCGGTGGCCCAGGTCCTCCGCGCGGACCTCGTTGCCGCCGCCGACGCACTCGGTGACGTCGTCTCCGGACAGTTCGACGTGGACGCCGCCCGGGTGGGTGCCGAGCGCCCGGTGGACCTCGACGAAGCCGCGGACCTCCGCCAGGATCGCGTCGAGCCGACGGGTCCGGTGGCCGCTCGGCGCGACGAAGGTGTTGCCGTGCATCGGGTCGCTCACCCAGCAGACCCGGGCGCCCTCCGCCGTCACCTTCTCGATCAGCGGCGGCAGCACGTCCCCGACCCGCTCGGCGCCCGCGCGCACCACGAAGGTCAGCCGGCCGGGCTCGCGCTCCGGGTCGAGCCGGTCGATCAGGCCGAGGACGGTGTCCGGTGCGGCCGTCGGGCCGAGCTCGACGGCGATCGGGTTGGCGATCCGCGCGAAGTACTCGACGTGCGCGCCGTCCAGCGCACTGGTCCGCTCGCCGAGACGCAGCAGATGGCCGCTGGTCGCGTAGCGGCGGCCGCCGGCCGGCTCGGACCGGGTCAGCGGCTCCTCGTAGTCCAGCAGCAGGCCCTCGTGGCCGACGAAGAACTCCGCCGTGCCCAGCTCCCGGGTGTCCACCCCGCAGGCCCGCATGAAGGCCAGGCTGCGGCCGATCTCGTCGGCGAGCGCCTCGTAGCGCTCCCCCGCCCGGGAGCCGGCCACGAAACCGGAGTTCCAGGCGTGCACCTGGCGCAGGTCGGCGAAGCCACCCGTGGTGAGCGCCCGTACCAGGTTGAGGGTCATCGCGGAGGCCTCGTACGTCCGCCGCAGCCGGGCCGGGTCGGGGCGGCGGGCCCCGGCGGTGAACTCGGCGCCGTTGACCGCGTCGCCGCGGTGGGCGGGCAGCTCGACGGCGCCGCGCCGCTCGACCGGGGGCGAGTCCGGTCCGGTGTACTGGCCCGCCATCCGGCCCACCTTGACCACCGGCAGCGCGGTGGCGTGGGTGAGCACCACGGCCATCTGCAGCAGGGTTCGCAGGGTGCCGTGGATCGCCTCGACACCGGTGCGGGCGAAGGTCTCGGTGCAGTCCCCGCCGTGCAGCAGGACCGCCTCGCCCCGGGCCACCGCGGCCAGCCGGGCCCGCAGCCGGTCGCACTCGGCGGCGAAGACCAGGGGCGGCGCCGTGCCCAGCCACCCGGTGACTTCGCGCAGCGCCTCCCGGTCGGGCCAGTCGGGCTGCTGGGCGGCCGGGCGGGCGCGCCACGGCTGGGCGGGTCCGCTGGTGTCGTCGCTCATCGCTGACTCCCTGGTCTCGGGGTGGTGGCAGCCTCGCGGGGTGGTGGCGCAGCCGGGCGTGGTGCGGCGCCTCGGTACGGTGCGGTCGTGGCGGAGTCGAGGCCCACGGCGGCGCCGAGGGCCTCGGACCGGTGCGGTCAGCCGCAGCCGCCGGCGTGCCCGTCGTCGACGGCCCTGGGGCCGAGGCCGACGACGGCGCCGGCCGGTTCCGGCAACCCCTGCTCGGGTGCGCGCTGCTCCCGCAGGTGGGCGGCGAAGTCGGGCAGCCGGTCCAGGCCCCAGAAGCGGCTGAAGCCGTGCACGAAGAACGGGACGCCGAACACGCCGTCCCGGCAGACGTCCAGCAGCAGCCGGGCGCCCTGTTCGCGGAGCCCCGGGTCGTCGGCCGCGCCCGCCAGCTCCGCCGGGTCGAGGCCGAGCCCGGCGCCCAGATCGGCGACCACCGCGCGGTCGCAGATGTCCCGGCCCTCCTCCCAGCGGGTGCGGTAGGCGGCCGCCACGAACTGCGCCCCGCACCCCTCGCGCCGCGCCACCAGGTACGCCAGGTGCGGGACCTCCCAGACCGGTGCGCGGTCCACCGGCCAGCGCAGCGCCAGGCCGCGCCGCTCGGCGAGCCGGGCCACGTCCTGGAGGATGTACAGGTGCTTGGCCCGGGTCATCGCCGCGTACGGGAACACCCCGCCGAGTGCGGTCAGCCGCCGCTCGCTGTCCGGGTCCGGCTCGAAGAACGGCCGCCACTCCACCGCCGCGGCGAGCTCCGGGTGTTCGTCGACGAGCTCGCGGTAGGCCAGCCAGGAGTACGGGCTGCGCAGCGAGAAGTAGAACCTCGGGGTCCTGGCGGCCCGGCTCACAGCACCAGCCCGCCGTCGACGCCGAAGACCTGGCCGGTGATGTAGGAGGCCCGCTCGGAGACCAGGAAGGAGACCAGGTCGGCGACCTCCTCGGGGCGGCCGAGCCGGCCCAGCGGGATCCGCGCGGCCAGTTCGCCGCCGGACGCACCGGTCAGGCCGGAGGTCATGTCGGTCTCGATGAAGCCCGGGGCCACCGAGTTGACCCGGATCCCGCGCGGCGCGACCTCCTTGGCCAGCGCCTTCGAGAAGCCGATGATCCCCGCCTTGGAGGCCGAGTAGTTGGTCTGGGTCGCGTTGCCGTACACCCCGGCCACCGAGGACATCGTCACCAGGGTGCCGGCCCTCCGCTTCATCATCGCGAACACCGCGGCGCGGCAGATGTTGTAGGTGCCGTCGAGGTTGGTCCGCAGCACGTCCTGCCAGGCCTGCTCGCCGAGCAGCACCAGCGGGTTGTCGCGGACGATGCCGGCCGAGGAGACCACCGCGTGGACGGGGCCCAGCTCGCGCTCGGCGGCGCGGACGAACTGCTCCGCCTCGGCCTGGTTCGACACGTCCACCCGGCGGGCCAGCACCGCCGCGCCGGCGGCCTTGGCCGCGAGCGCCGTCGCCTCCGCCGCCTCGTGCCGGGACTGGTAGCAGAACGCCACGTCGTAGCCGTCTGCGGCGAGCCTGGTGACCACGCTGCGCCCGATGCCCCGGGAGCCCCCGGTCACCAGGGCCACGGGCCGCTTCGCTTCGGACATCAGGACCTCTCGTCGGTAGTCGGCGCGGAGGCGCCCGCGCCGGTCGGCAGCTCGGCGCCGGTCAGTGACTCGGCACCGGTCAGTGGCTCGGCGCCGGTCAGCAGTTCGGCGCCGCGCAGGGCCAGGGTGAGCTGGCCGATCTCCAGGACGGGCCGGCCGTCCACGGTGGTGGTCCCGGTGGTGATCACGGCGTCACCGACGTCGCGGACCAGGTGGACCTCGTGCACCAGGACGCAGCCGGGGTGGACGGGAGCCAGCACCCGGGCGCCGCGCACGCCCGCCAGCAGCACCACCCGGCCCGCCCGGACGTCGGCGTTGGGCTGCTCCCAGCAGGCCAGCAGCACCGCCGACTGGGCCCAGGACTCCAGCAGCAGGTCCAGCGGATAGGCGTACGCGCGGTCGGGGGCATGGTCGGGGACGGCCCGGTAGCCCGGCTCGGCGAGGGTGACGGCCTTGTGGGTGACCAGGCGTTTGCCCGGCTCGACCTCGACGACCCGGTCCACCAGCAGCGCGGGGCGGCGGTGCGGGATCAGCGAGGTGATGCGGGCGATGCCGGTCATGCCGCCTCCCCCGGGTAGAGGAGGGTGATCTCGGCGGCGGGGCGGGTGTCGGCGGCCACCCGCGCGGTGACCCGGACGCCGTCCGCGTGGGGCTCGACCCGTGCCTCGATCAGCAGTTCCTCGCCGGGTCGGACCGGGCTGAGGAAGCGGGCGCGCTTCAGCTCCAGCCGCTCGTTCCCGCCGTTCGGTTGCGCCGGGTCGGCGGGGTCGGCGGGGTCGGCCGGGTCGGCCGGGTTCACCGCCTCGGCCACCAGGTCGTGGACGTACTGCACCAGCCGCAGGCCGGGCACCAGGGGGAAGCCCGGGTAGTGGCCGGCGAGGAACGGGTCGTCCGGGGCGACGGTGACGGTGCCCCGGAGGGTGCGGCTGCCGGGGGCGGCGGCCGGAGTCTGGTCGGGCATCGTGCTCTGTCCTCTCGGTTCTGCGGGCCTCTCGGTCCTGCGGGCCGGTCGGGTCGGCCGGCCGGTCAGGTCGGCCGGCCGGTCAGGTCGGCCGGCCCGCGGGCCGGCCCGGTGAGCGGCCGCGTTCGGGCGGGGCGGTCCGGCCTCAGCCGCCCAGCAGGGCGCAGCCGACCGTGCCGTCCCGGTCGATGGCGGTGACCAGGGCCGTGGCGCCGGGCGGCAGCCCGCCCTCGTCGGCGGCGGCCAGCACGGCCGCCAGCTGGAGGCCGGTCGCGGCCGCCGAGGTGTCGCCGAGCAGCGGTCGGCAGCGGATCCAGGCCGGCTGCGCGCCCGCGGGCAGCGCCGCGCGCAGGGCCTCCTCCTCGCCGTCGGCGCCGAGCGGGGCGACCAGGCGGACGTCCGCGGCGGCGGCCCCGGCGTCGGCGAGCGCGGCGCGGACGCAGGCGGTGAGGGCCGGGCCGGCCTCCTCGGGCCGGTGGTAGGCGCGGAAGCGGGTGCCGAGCAGCCGGGCCGGGGCGGGGCGGCCGGCGGCGCGGGCCTCCTCGGCGGGTTCCAGCAGCCAGGCCACGCCGCCCTCGCCGAGCGGTGGTCGGTGGCCCTCCCCGGCGGCGTGCCACTCCAGCCAGGCGCGCTGGACGGAGTACTCCTCGGCGGCGCCGCAGAGCACCCGGTCGCAGTGGCCGCCGCGGTAGAGCCGGGCGGCGTAGCCGAGGGCGAGCAGCCCGGTGAGCGAGCCGCCCGCGATGGTGCTGTTGGGGCCCTTGATGCCGTGCCAGATGGCGCTCTGGCCGGCCGCCCGGTTCATCACGGTGTTCGGGAAGCGGGCCGGGTCGACCAGGTAGGGGCGGTCGCCGGTGAGCGAGTCCCGGGTGAAGTCCATGATGCTCTGGACGCTTCCGGAGCCGGTGCCGAGGACCAGGCCGACCCGGTCCGGGCGGGCCAGCAGGGCCGGGCCGCAACCGTCGAGCAGTCGGCCGAAGGTGGCGACGGCGAGCGCGGTCACCCGGTCCATGCTCCGGGTGCCCTTCCGGCCGAGGGCGCCGGCGGCGGTGAAGCCGGGGACGAGACCGCCCTGCCGGTACGGGCCGGGGTACTGCTCCTGGTCCAGGGCGGCGACGGCGCTCTCGGCGGCGCGCACTCCGGCGCGGAAGGCCTCGGCGCCGGTGCCGAACGGGGAGAGCGCGGACCAGGCGGAGAAGACCAGCTCGGTGGCGGCGCGGTCCTCCGCCGCGGGCCGGGCGCGCACCGGCGCCTCGGCGAGGGCGGGCGGGTCGGCCGTGGTGGCCGTGGTGGCCGGTGCCTGGGCGGCGGTCATGCGGATCCCCGGCCCACGCCCCGGCCCGCCTTGCCGGTGAGGGCGTCGGTCAGCCGGTCGTCGAAGTCCACCAGGCTCCAGTCGCGGCGGTTCTCGATCACCGCCCAGCCGTGGGTGATCCGACCGGTGGCGGTGGGCACCAGGACGCCGTCGCGCAGCACGTAGGCGTCCATCCGGGAGGTGTAGGTGAGGCGCTTGAAGACGCTCTCGACCGTGTAGACGGTGTAGAGGGTCTCCTCCATCCGCGCCTCGTCCAGCAGGGTGATCCGGGAGTGCGGGACGACGGGGATCCAGTCCTGCTCGTCCAGCAGGGTCTTGATGGAGACGCCGCGGTCCTCCAGGAAGAGGTCGACGATCTCCTCCAACTGCCGCAGGTAGCCGGACATCTGGACCCGCTCGGTGAAGTGGCAGTAGAAGTACGGCATCCGCCAGGCCCAGCCGAAGGCGTTCTGCCCGGCCGTCAGCACCTCCAGCGGGTCGGCGTCCGCCGGGACGGGGACGGCCGTGGCCCCGGCGCCGAGCCGCTCGGTGACGAACCCGGCGAGTTCGGCGGGCGGCGGCTCGACGGCGTGGCCGCGCGGGTCGAGCCGGAGCTGGACGGCGACCTTGGCGGCCACCGCCTTGACCGTCTCGCCGCCGCGCTCGACGGTGAGTTCGACGCCGAGGCGCAGCGCTCCGCCGCTGTCCGGGAGGCGGCGCACGGTCGCGGTGGCCAGGTCGTCGATGTGGAAGGCGGTGAGGATCTTGGTGTCCAGGTCGGTGATGTCGACGCCCAGGCCGTGGCGCTCGTAGAGCCGGCCCGCCGGGAGGCCGCGCTGGCGCAGGTGGTCGAGAACGGCCTCCTCCACCATGTAGTTGACGTGCTTGAAGCCGATCCAGGTGCAGATGTTCGAGCCCTCGTAGCGCGGGCGGAGCTCCAGCCGGGTGGTGTCCTGCGCCATGGTGGCGTTGATGCTCATGACAGCTCCAGTGGTGGGTGGGTGGGTACGGCGGCGGCCCGCAGGAAGTCCTCGACCAGCCGGGCGGTCCGGTCCGGGAGCTCGACCATCGGGAAGTGGCCGCAGCCGGGCAGGAGTTCGAAGCGCGCTCCCGGTACCGCGGCCGCCAGGGCCCGCCCGTCGGCGGGCCGGGCCGCGGTGTCCCGCTCGCCGGAGAGCACCAGCAGCGGACTGCGGACCGCGCCCAGGTCGAGGGTGGGCGTGCGCAGATAGGTCTCGAAGAACCTCATCCAGCCGTAGGGGCCGATCTGGTCGCGCAGCCGCCGCGCCATCCAGTCCCGGTGGGCCTTGGCGAACCGGCCGGTCTCGCCGACCTCCAGCGCCTCCTCGAAGACCCGGTGGAAGTCGTTGAGGTAGTAGGAGATCACCGACCAGTCGAAGTCCCGGACGCTGGACCGGTAGAAGGGGCTGACCAGGACGGTCGGCCGGGGTGCGATCCGGCCGAGCGCGGTGGCCTCGGTGAGCAGGTTGGCCGCGTAGGAGTGGGCGACCACCGCGTCGAAGCGCCCGTCCACCAGCTCGACCAGGAACCGCGCCGGGTCCGGGTTCAGACCCCAGCCCTCGCTGCCGGACATCGCCTGCCAGGGCAGCTCGGCGTCCCACAACTCCAGCTCCTCGCCCGCCCGTTCGATCAGCGGGTGCCACACCGAGGGCCTGCCGCCGAGCCCGTGCAGCAGCAGGACCCGGAGCGGGCCGGCGGCGGTGCCGGCCGCCGGGCGGCGCAGCCGCGGCGTCACCGTGTTCATTCGGCGGCGCGCGGTCCGTAGGCGCCGAGGATCAGCACGGCGTTGTTGCCGGCGAAGGCGAGCGCGTTGTTCTGCACGATGCGGACCTCGGCGGTGCGCGCGACGTTGGGGACCGGGTCCAGCCCGCACTCCGGGTCGGTCTCGCGGTGGTTGATGGTCGGCGGGATGAATCCCTCGGTGATCGCCAGCGCGCAGGCGGCCGAGGCCAGGGCGCTGGCCGCGCCCATGGTGTGCCCGAGCATGGACTTGATGGAGACGGTCGGCGGCGGCACCGGGAAGACCTGGCGGATCGCGCCCGCCTCGGTCACGTCGTTCGCCTTCGTGCCGGTGCCGTGCGCGGAGATGAAGTCGATGTCCTCGGGCTTCACCCCGGCGTTGCGGTGGGCGAGTTCGATGCAGGCGGCGAGGCTGTCCCGGTCGGGCGCCACCGGGTGGTGGGCGTCGCAGTTCAGCGCGTAGCCGAGCACCTCGGCGTAGATCCGGGCTCCGCGCGCCAGCGCCGAGTCCAGGCTCTCCATGAACAGGATTCCGGCGCCCTCGCCGGTCAGGATGCCCTTGCGGTCGATGTCGAAGGGCTGGCTCAGCTCGGGCGCGATGGTGCCGAGCCGGTAGAAGCCGGTGAAGGTCTTGCGGCAGACGGCGTCGGCGCCGCCGGACAGGGCCACGTCCGCCTCGCCGGAGCGGATCGCGTCGAAGCCGGAGCCGATGGCGTAGTTGCCGGCCGCGCAGGCGGTCGGGATGGTGACGGCCTGCACGTCGGTGAGCACCAGCTCCCGGACCACGCTGCTGGAGAGCAGCCCGGCCGTCGAGCGACGGGCCACCGCAGGGGGCAGCTCCTGCGGTCCGTCGGCGAGTTGACGCTCCATCAGTTCGTCGAGGTCGCGCGACTCGCCGTCGGTGGTGCCGACCGAGACCAGGACCCGGCGGAGCCGCAGCTCCGCCAGGTCCATCCCGGCGTCGGACACCGCCATCCGGGCGGCGGCCACCGAGAACTGGCCGGCCCGGCCGAGCTCCTCCGGATCGAGCTGCTCCAGCCAGTCGGCCGGGTCGAAGTCGTCGATCTCGCAGCCGTTCGCGTGGGCGTAGCCGGTGGTGTCGAAGGACGTGATCGGCTTGACGCCGCTGCGGCCGGTGCGCAGGCCCGCGAGGAACTCCGCCGGCCCGGTGCCGATGCTGGTGACCGCGCCCAGCCCGGTGATGACGACCCGGCGCGGACCGGGATGCTCGCTGCTCACCACTGTTGCCTCCGTTCTGCGCACGCGCGTTCCGTGCGCTGGCGTTCCGGGGTGGACCGGCGTTCCGTAGGGGGACCGGGCCTGACCCGGTGTGACCCGGCCCGACCCGGAGCCTGACCCGGAGCCCGGCCCGGCCGGCTACTTGGCGAGGCTCTCCTGGACGACATCGACCACGCCGTCCAGACTGACCATCCGGATCAGCTCGGCCTGGTCGATCTCGATCCCGAAGGTCCGCTCCAGCGAGGAGAGGATCTCGATGGCGCCCAGCGAGTCGGCGTTGTGGTCCTCCTTGAAGCGGCTGGTGTCGGTCACCTCGTCGGCCTCCAGTTCGAGGATGTCGCAGACGATCTCCTTGATCTGGACGCGCTGTTCGGCGGTGATGACGACGGTGCTGGGCATGGCGCCTCCCGGTGAGTGTGTGCCACAGGTGGTCTGAATTCTTCTCGGCCGCGCTGACGGAGAACTGACGTGCAGCTGACGGTGATTGACGGACGATCAGTTCAAAGCCGGTCCGCTTGACGTCGCCGGTTTGCACCTGTCAGTGTGAACTTGCATGCGGTACACGGGGGGTGAGCGTTCTGAGCAGCGCGGAGCTGTTGGTGCTGCTGGCCGCCGTCGGGCACACCCAGCGGCTGCGGATCATCGGGGAGCTGGCCCGGGGACGGGTGCACGTGAGTGAGCTCGCCCGTCGGCTGGGCCTGTCGCGGCCGCTGCTCTACATGCACCTGGAGCGGCTGGAGGCGGCCGGACTGGTCGTCGGGGCGCTGGAGCTCTCGGACGGCGGCAAGGCGATGAAGTTCTTCGAACTGACGCCGTTCCACATCCATGTCACGGTCGACACCGTCCTCACCGCCCTGCGCGAGGACGCCGCGGCGGCCGAACGGGCCGCAAGCGACGCGGGAGAGAAGGGAACCACCGCATGAGTGGCGGGATCATCGCCATCGTCATCACCCTGATCGTCATCGGCGGGATCAGCCTGAGCACGGTCGCCTACTTCGCCCTGCAACGGCACCGGGCCGACGCGGTGGCGATGGCCGGCTACCGCAAGCTCGCCGAGGAGGCCGCCGCCGACCAGCGGCTGCTGCTCGGCGAACTGCAGGAGCTGACCGGCCGGGTCGCCGCCGTCGAACAGCTGCTGCGCAGCGTCGACGAGAGATGACCGCGGCACCCGCACGCCCCCTTCGACCGGCCCGCCGGCCACGGCGCCCGCTGCGCACCGCCGCCGAACCCCGGAGAACGGCCGTCGACCCGGCCCGGTGAACCGGCCGCCCGGCCTCCCGCCCCCCGCTCAGCCGGCGGCTCCCCCACCGGGGTGCCGCCGGCCCGCCCGGAGAGACGAACCCATGAGCATCGCCACCGTGCACGGCCTCGACGAGGTGGTACGGCTGACCGCCGTCCGCCGCAGCTACGGCACCGGGCGCACCCGCGTGGTCGCCCTCGACGACGTGACCACCGGCTTCCGGCGCGGCAGCTTCACCGCCGTGATGGGGCCGTCCGGCTCCGGCAAGACCACCCTGCTGCAGTGTGCGGCCGGCCTGGACCGGCCGGACTCCGGCTCGGTCACCCTGGACGGCCTGGAACTCACCGCGCTGAGCGAGAAGGAGCTCACCAGACTCCGCCGCGACCGGATCGGCTTCGCCTTCCAGGCCTACAACCTGCTGCCCGCACTGACCGTGGCCGACAACGTCGCGCTGCCGCTGCGGCTGGCCGGGCGGGAGCCCGAACCCGGCGCCGTCGAACGGGTCCTGGAGCAGGTCGGCCTGGGCCCGCGCGCCGGCCACCGCCCGGGCGAGCTCTCCGGCGGCCAGCAGCAGCGGGTCGCGATCGCCCGCGCCCTGGTCACCCGGCCCGCCGTGCTCTTCGGCGACGAGCCGACCGGCGCGCTGGACACCCGGACCGCGCTGGAGGTCCTCGCCCTGCTGCGCGCGGCCGTGCGCGACGCCGGGCAGACCGTCGTCATCGTCACCCACGACCCGGTGGCCGCCTCGCACGCCGACCGGGTGCTCTTCCTCGCCGACGGGCGGATCGCCGGCGAGCTGTACGGCGCGTCCGCCCACGCCATCGCCGAGCGGATGACCCAGCTCGGCGCCTGGGCCGACCACCCGGGCCTCGACCACACCGCGCCGTACCAGGCCGCGCCGTACCGCACGGCGCCGCACCAGACCGGACCGCACCGCGCCGAGGGAGCCCGCTGATGTTCCGACTCGCCCTGCAGACCCTGCGGTTCCGCAAGGGGGGCTTCGCCGCCTCGGTGATCGCCCTGTTCTTCGGCGCCGTGATCCTGACCGCCTGCGGCGCGCTGATGGAGACCGGGATCCGCAACGACCTCGGGCCCGGCGCCGTCCCGGCCGCCCTCACCGGGCACCACCCGCCCGCCAGCCGGCTGATCTCGATGTCCGCGGTGTTCGGCGGCATCGCCGCCATGGTCACCGTGTTCGTGGTCGGCTCCACCCTCGCCCTGCTGGTGCAGCAGCGGCTCGGCGAGATGGCCCTACTGCGCGCCATCGGCTCGCTGCCGGGACAGATCCGCCGGATGGTGGTGATCGAGACGCTGGTGGTCGCGCTCGGCGCGATCGCCCTGGCCCTCTGGCCGGGCCGGCTGGCCGGGCGGTGGATGCTCGACCGGATCGCCGGGAGCGGGGTCGTGCCCACCCGGCTCGGCTACCACGCCGGCTGGATCCCGATGGCCACCGCCGGCGGCACCGCGCTGCTCGCCGCCCTCGCGGCCGCCTTCATCGCCTCCCGCCGGGCCGCCCTCGCCCGGCCCGCCGACGCGCTCGCCGAGGCCCGGCTGCAGGACCGCTGGCTCAGCACCCCGCGCCTGGTCTTCGCCCTGCTCTGCCTGGCCGGCGGCACGGCCCTGGCCGTCGTCACCGCGACCGTGATGAACGGCGAGGTCGCCGCCAGCACCGCCGGACCCACCGCGATGCTCTGGGCGGGCGGGCTGGCCCTGCTCGCCCCCGGGCTGACCGGGGTGCTGACCGCCGTGTTCCGCCCGCCGCTGCGCGCGCTGTTCGGCCTGACCGGCCGGCTCGCCATGGACAACGCCCGGGCCCGCCGGATCCGGGTGGCCGGCGCGGTCACCCCGGTGATGCTCGCCACCGGCCTCGCCGTCGCCCTGATCTACCTCCAGGCCGGCGGGGGAGGCGAGGCGGCGAGCGCCTGGATCAACTACCTGCTGGCCGGCAGCATCATCGCCTACGCGGTGATCTCACTGGTCAACACGGTGATCGTGGCCGCCGTCGAGCGCCGCCGGGAGTTCGCCGCACAGCGCCTGGTGGGCGCCACCCGCGGGCAGGTGCTGCGGATGACGGCGGTGGAGGCGGTGCTCGTCACGGCGGTCGGCACCGTCCTGGGCACCGTGGTGGCCGGCGCCACGCTGACGCCCTTCGGCCTGGCCCTGGACGGCTCCTGGGTGCCGCACGGGCCGGCCTGGATCTACCCGGCGATCGTCGGGGCGGTCGGCGCGCTCACCGTGGCGGCGAGCACGCTGGCGGCGCGCTGGGCGATGCGGGTCCGGCCGGCCGAGGCCATCGCCTCGCCGTGACGCCCGCCGCCCGCCACCGGGCGGCCTGCCACCGGGGCCCGGGGCCCGGGGCTCCGGGGCTCCGGGGCTCCGGGGCTCCGGGGCTCCGGGGCTCCGGGGCTCCGGTCAGGCCGCCCGTCTGGGCAGCACATTGCGCAACTCGGTGAACTCCTCGGGGTGTTCGGTGATCCAGGACCAGTACCGCGGAATCGTCCGGGCGTACTCGCAGTAGTACCGGCGGACGGTGTGCACCAGCCGCCGCTGGATGTCCCGGGGCACCGTGTCGCTGCGCCACACCAGCAGCATCTCGCTGCTCCCCGACCCCGAGATCGGGACGAGGCAGACGTCCCGGGTGGCACCGGTGGGCGTGGTCAGCGCGGCCGCGTCGGCGTCCCGCACCCAGTTCATCGCCTCGTGGTGCCGGTCGACGTAGTGCAGCACCTCCGGGTCCGGGTGGTCGAAGGTGGCGAACAGGTGCTTCTCGATCGGGTGGAACCAGTGGTCGCGGGTGTAGCGCACCCAGTTGAGCGAGCCCAGCTGGGAGGTGCCGAGAACCAGCCGGCCGGTCAGCGGGTGGCCCTGCGGAAGTGCCAGCCAGATCGGCTCGCGCACGATCACCGTTCTGGCCAGGGACAGTTCGGCGGCCTCCGCCGAGGCATCCAGGGCCACCCCGGGCACCATCGCGGCGTTCAGCGCACCGCGGCAGACCGCCTCGACGGCCGCGGCCGGACTGAGCGTCTCGGTCTGCACCTCGCCGACGGGAAGCGCCGCCTTGAGCGCGCTGCGCAGCGAGGGCGGCGTCCATTCGGCGTTGCCGAACCGGAACACGTCGGCCGAGTGCGCGGCCGCCTCCGCGATCACCAGGTCCGCCTGCTGGACGAGGTCGGCCAGCATCGGGATCAGCCGGTCCCCGAGGGCGGTCGGAACGACACCGACCCTGGTCCGGACGAACAGGTCGCCGCCCACCGCTCTTTCAATTCGGCGCAATTGCGCGGTGAGGCTCGACTGGGGAAGGCTCAATTGCAAGGCGGCTTTCGAGATGCTACCGAGACGATCTATGACCGTCACGATCTTTGCGTGCCGTAACTCGACGTCCACGCATCCCCCGTTCACAACCGGCTGGCCCCGGCGTGTCCCATTCCCCGACAGGCCAAGTCACATGCAGGCCCAGGTGGTCCACACGCTAACAGAGCGCTCCAGACCCGTCCATATGAAATGAAGTGGACATGCCTTCCGGTTATTCGATCGCTGACGGATCGTCAACTCGCGTACTGCAGAGCCCGTCGGGGCTCTCCGAGGGTGTCGTCCTGCTGGAGGATCGCCTGGTAGGCCCGGTGCAGGGCGCGGCCGGGTTCGAGGCCCAGGTCCTCGGCCAGGCGGCGGCGCGCGGTGTGGAACACCTCCAACGCCTCGGCCTGCCGGCCGTCCCGGTAGAGCGCGAGCATCAGCAGCTCGCTGAGCCGCTCCCGCCCGGAGTGCTCGGCCGCGAGCTGGCGCAGTTCGGCGACCTGGACCCGCTCGGCGTCCACGGCCAGCTTCGCGGCCGTCAGGTCCTCGTAGGCGGTGATCCGGCGCTCCTCCAGGTGGGTGGCGCGGATCCGGCAGCGCAGGCCGTCACAGGAGTCCATCAGGGCCGTCCCGCGCCAGAGGCCGAGGGCCGACTCCAGCACCTCGACGGCCCGGTCCGGATCCCGGCCGAGCAGGTCGGCGCCCGCGTCGGCGAGTGCGACGAAGCGGTGGGCGTCGACCGCACCGGGCTCCACGTCGAGCAGGTAGCCGCTGCTCACGGTCCGCAGGACGGCGGCGCCCCGGCGGCCCGTCACCGACTCCAGCAGTCGGCGCAGCCGGCCGATGTTGGCCTGCAGGGCGTTCCTGGCGTTGGCCATCGGCTGGTCGGCCCAGAGCTCGTCGACCAGTTCGTCGAAGGCGATCGGCGCCCCCGGATTCAGCGCGAGCAGGGTGAGCACGATGCTCGCCCGTTTCGACGCCATGGTGTACTGCCGGTTCTCGTGTGACAGGAGCAGTGAGCCGAGAATCCTGATCTCCACAGCGGTGCCTCCGTACTCGCCGGTCATCCCGTCGAGTGTGCCCGCCCACCCGTGGGCGCGGGGAAATACCACCTGGGCGCGGACCCCGCGCGGGATTGGTATGGCAACGCATGAACAGAAGGGGTACGGGCGCCGGACCGGCGGGGGTCCGATCCGGCGCCCGATCAAAGCACGGTGTGCGCCGCGCTTTCCCCTGTCAGTCGAATGCTACGGGTGAAACTTCGAACTGTCCATCAGTTGCCTTGTGCTGTAACGGGGTTCGGACGAATCGACAACTCCGCGGCGGATTCGCGGAAGTTCGGACGCGCCGACCGGGGAGGACAACCGTCGCACGGGGTGCCCGCGCGCCCGACCAGCCGGTCCGGCATACTGCCGACCTGCCCTGACAGCAGGCTGACGTGTACTGACGATCTGTCAACAATGCGTGCGCTAACCCGTACCGGCGTTCTCCACCTGCGACATTCGGCCGGGGCTTAATCACATGGCCCGCACTACCCGCCCTGCCTAGTGTCGTTCTTCGGTGGCGCCACCCTCGCAGCGGGAGATCCCGCAGGGTCAGCCCGTGCCACCGCCGCCGGCATCTCCGGCGTTTCTTGGTACCCGGAACTCGTGGACTACGGAACAGGAGTCACCAGTGCTCAACCGAGTCGTGATCGTGGGCGGGGGAACAGCGGGGTGGATGACGGCCGCGTACCTGAAGGCCGCGTTCGAGGACCGAATCGACATCACCCTCGTGGAATCCGGCACCGTCGGCACCGTCGGCGTCGGCGAGGCGACCTTCAGCGACATCCGGCACTTCTTCGAGTTCCTCGGACTCAAGGAGAAGGACTGGATGCCCGCGTGCAACGCCACCTACAAACTGGCCGTCCGGTTCGAGAACTGGCGCGAGAAAGGCCATTACTTCTACCACCCCTTCGAGCAGATGCGGTCGGTGAACGGATTCCCGCTCACCGACTGGTGGCTCAAGGAGGGGCCGACCGACCGCTTCGACAAGGACTGCTTCGTGATGGCCTCGGTCATCGACGCCGGCCTCAGTCCCCGCCACCTCGACGGCACGCTCATCGACCAGCCCTTCGACGAGGGCGGCGACGAGATGCAGGGCCTGACCATGTCCGAGCACCAGGGCAAGACGCAGTTCCCGTACGCCTACCAGTTCGAGGCCGCACTGCTCGCCAAGTACCTGACGGCGTACGCGGTGGAGCGCGGGGTGCGGCGGGTGGTCGCCGACGTCCGCGAGGTCACCCTGGACGAGCGCGGCTGGATCACCGCCCTGCGCACCGCCGAGCACGGCGACCTCACCGGGGACCTCTTCGTCGACTGCACCGGCTTCCGCGGGCTGCTGATCAACCAGGCCCTGGAGGAGCCGTTCATCTCCTACCAGGACACCCTGCCCAACGACAGCGCCGTCGCCCTCCAGGTGCCGATGGACATGGAGCGCCGGGGCATCCTGCCCTGCACCACCGCCACCGCCCAGGACGCCGGCTGGATCTGGACCATCCCGCTGATGGGACGGGTCGGCACCGGCTACGTCTACGCCAAGGACTACCTGTCCCCCGAGGAGGCGGAGCGCACCCTGCGCTCCTTCGTCGGCCCGGCCGCCGCCGAGGTCGAGGCCAACCACATCAAGATGCGGATCGGCCGCACCCGCAACTCCTGGGTCCGCAACTGCGTCGCCATCGGCCTCTCCAGCGGCTTCGTCGAACCCCTGGAGTCCACCGGGATCTTCTTCATCCACCACGCCATCGAGCAGCTGGTCAAGAACTTCCCCGGCCCGGACTGGAGCCCCGTCCACCGCGACCTCTACAACAACGCCATCTCCCACGTCATGGACGGGGTACGGGAGTTCCTCGTCCTGCACTACGTCGCGGCGAAGCGCTCCGACACCCAGTACTGGCGCGACACCAAGACCCGGGCGATCCCCGACCCGCTGGCCGAGCGGATCGAGCGGTGGAAGACCCGGCTGCCCGACTCGGAGACCACCTACCGCTACTACCACGGGCTGCCGCCGTACTCGTACATGTGCATCCTGCTCGGCATGGGCGGCATCGAGCTCCGGCCCTCACCGGCCCTCGCGCTGTCCGACAGCGGCGCCGCCCAGCGCGAGTTCGCGCAGATCCGGGAGAAGACCCAGCGGCTCACCGAGCTCCTCCCCCCGGCCTACGACTACTTCGCCCGGATGCGCTGACGGGCCGACCGCCTCCCGGGGACCGGACAGCCGCCTGAGTGACCGTCAGGGTCCGGTCCCCCACGGCCCACCGGCCGGAAAGGAATCCCCTCACCCACCATGGACCTCCTCCACCTCTTGCGGAATCTCGCGCACGCGGCGGCCGCACTCGCCGTCGTCATGCTGATCGCCGCCGCGGGACGGGGAGTCGCCCGGCGCCTCCGCCAGCCGGAGGTGATCGGGGAGATGACGGCGGGCCTGCTGCTCGGGCCCGCCGTCATCGCCCTGGTCGGCCGCTCCGCCTTCCACGACGACGTCCTGCCGGGGCCGGTCCTCGGCATCCTCAAGTTCACCGCCCAGACCGGCCTGGTGCTGTTCCTGGTCGGCCTGGCCAACGAGCTGCGCTGGGGACCGCACCGCCCGCCCCGCAACGCCACCGGCTGGGTCGCCGCCGGGGCGCTCGTCCCCCCGCTGCTCACCGGCGTCCTGCTGGTCGGCTGGATCCAGCTGACCGGCGACACCGCCGCCCGCGGCGGCGCCCCCCTGCCCGCCTACGTCCTGATGGTCGCGGTGACCATGGCCATCACCGCGGTACCGGTGATGGCCCGGATCCTGCTCGACCGGAACATGACCGACTCCGTGCCCGGGCGGCTCGGCCTCGCCTCGGCGATCGTCATCGACGCCGTCGGCTGGCTGCTGCTCTCGGTCGCGATCAGCCTGGGCTCCGGCGACCTCACCCGCTCGCTGCACTCCCTGCGGGCACTCGCGGCCGGCGCCCTGTGCGCCCTCGCCATCCGCTACCTGCTGCGCACCCGGGCCGCCGGCCGGCTCGGCGAGCGGCACCCGAGGACCACCGCCGTCCTGCTCGGCGCCGCCGCGCTCGCGACGGCGCTCACCATGGAGCACCTCGGCATGACGGCGATCCTCGGTGCGGCCCTGGCCGGCCTGTCCATCCCCCGGGACGAGTCCGGCCCGTGGCCGCGCGCCGTCGCCGCCGTCACCCGCGCCGGGCGGGCGCTGACCCCCGCGTTCTTCGTCTTCTCCGGTATCACCGTGCTCACCGGCGCGTTCTCCAGCGCCTCCTGGCCGCTGATCGGCTGCGCCGTGCTCCTCGGCTGCGCGGGCAAGGGCCTGGGCGGCTACGCCGGGGCCCGGCTGGGCGGGCAGCCGCCCGGTACGGCGCGCCGGGTCGGCGTGCTGATGAACACCCGCGGACTGACCGAACTGATCGTCCTCCAGGCCGGGTTCAGCGCGGGGATCCTCCCGGCGCCGCTGGTCCTGGCGCTGGTCGTGATGGCGCTGACCACCACGGCGATGACCGGCCCGCTGCTGGACCTGCTCGACCGCGCGGACCGGCGGCACGCGACGGCCCCGGGCGTCCCTGTCCTGCCTGTTTCACCTGTCACGTCCGTCACGCCCACGGCCCCCACGGCCTCCGCGGCACCCCTGGCGACGGAAGGCGGTACCAGATGACCGAGCACCGCGAGACGGCCCTCGCGCCACCGGAGCCCGCCGGACCGGGCCGGGCCGTCACCGCCACCCCCGACGAGTTCCGCGCCATGATGAGCGGCTTCCCCACCGGCGTCTGCGTGGTCGCCGCCACCGGCCACGACGGGGCGCCGCGCGGGATGACCTGCTCCTCGGTGTGCAGCGTCTCACTCGCGCCCCCGACCCTGCTGGTCTGCCTGCGGGACGGCAGCCCCACCCTGGAGGCGGTCCTCAAGAGCGGCCTGTTCACCGTCAACCTGCTGCACGAACAGGCCCGGGAGGCAGCCGAGTTGTTCGCCTCCGGCAACCCCCGCCGGTTCGGCCTGCTCCCCTGGGAGCAGGACCCGGACGCGGCCGGACCGCACCTGGTCCGGGACACCCACACCGTCGCCGACTGCGAGGTCTCGCTCACCCAGGCGGTGGGCGACCACGTCACCGTCTTCGGCGAGGTCCGCCGGATCGTCCGCCGCCACCGCCCGCTGCCGCTGCTCTACGGGCTGCGCCAGTTCCGCTCCTGGTCCCAGGGGTAGGTCCCCGGGGTAGGCACCACACGTGGACCCCCGGTACGGGCTGCCGTACCGGGGGTCGCGCGTGCGCCGGCGCGGCCGGATGCTCGTACGGATGTCAGGAGGCGAGCAGTCGCTCGGGCCGCGTGTGCGCGGGGACGCGGTGCGCGTCCCCCGGCTGCCGCGGCCGGACCGGGCCGCCGTCCAGCAGCGCCCGGCCCAGCGGGGTCACCGAGTGCAGCACGGTGTTCCGCACCCGCCGGGTGGTGATCAGCCCGGTCTGGCGCAGCACCGCCGCGTGCTGGCTGGCGCCGGCCGCGGAGATGCCCAGCCGGTCGGCGAGCTGGCTGGTGGTGCAGGTGGCCCGCAGGGCGCGCAGCGCGGCGGCCCTGGTCTGCCCGACCAGCGCCCCGAGCGACTGCGCGCTCCCGTCGGGCTCCTGCCAGAGGCCCGCGCCTCCGAGGGCGTGCGGCGGCGCGGCGAACACCAGGACCACCTGGCCATCGGGCTCCCGGGCGTCGATCAGCTGGCCCGGGCGGTGGTTCAGGAAGACGGACGGGGTGAGCACCAGGCCCCGGCCGGCGAGCAGGACGTCCTGCTCGGGGCCGCCGGGGATCTCCAGGACCGGCGGGCGCCAGGCCGTCCGGGGGTGCAGGGTGGTCAGCAGCTGCTCCACCCCGCCGGCCATCACGATCCGTCCGCGGGCCTCGCACTCGGCCTCCAGGTAGCCGAGCAGGTGGTCCCAGTACGGCGCCACGGCCACCCGCCAGGCCTCCAGCAGTCCGTCGGCCGCCTCCGACGCGGCGCGCCCGCCGTCCGCACGGCTGCCGTCCGTCCCCGCGTCCCCCGGGCCTATGTCCCCCGCGCCGCCCTCGCCGAGGCGCAGGGCCTGCCGGAGCAGGGACTCCACCTCGTAGGCCGTCCCGTGCGGGGGCGGCGGCGTCGGCCGGCGGGGCAGCTGTTCCCCGACCTGTTTGCGCCACCGCGCGTACGGCGCGCTGACTCCGCGGCCCAGCAGACCGCACGCGAAGGCCGTCTCGACCAGCGGGCCCATGGTGGTCCGCAGGCGGGTTCTGGCGAGGTCGGCGGCGGTGAAGTGGATTCTGAGCATGGTGGTGGCCCCCGTCGGTCGCGCAGTGGAGGGTGGGCGGCGGGGCGCGCCGGGCCGTCCCGGCCCGGCGGACCAGCCGTCAGGCCTCGGCGGCCCCGGCCGCCTCGCGCAGACTGCGCGGTCGCATGTCGGTCCAGTTCTCCTCGACGTAGGCCAGCGCGGCGTCGCGGGGGCCCTCGGGGAGGGCCACCGTCCAGCCGTCCGGGGTCTCGGCGAACGCCGGCCAGAGCGAGTGCTGGCCCTCCTCGTTCACCAGCACCAGAAACGTTCCTGCCTCGTCGTCAAAGGGGTTCGCCATGTCGCACACTCCAGGTCCGGAACGGCTCGGGATGAGGTGCGGCACCGCCTTCCGCTGCCGCACCGGCGGCAGGGCGGCCCGCCCCGCCATGCTTTCGCGGTCCGCTGACACGGCGCTGACCCTCCTCTGATGGGACAGTCCGCGCGCCCGGGTCGCGCGCCGCCACGCCCCTCCGCACGCCCCTCCGCGCGCGCCGCCGGCCGCCCGGGGACCGCCCGAAGGCCCGGCGAAAAACCCGGTGCCCCGACCGCCCCGGGTTCCCTAGACTCGGCAACGAAATCGCGCACCGCCCCGGGTCGGACAGGCCCGGGCCCTGCGGTGCGCGCCGTGACGTACCGAGGGGAGCCGGCCGTGTGCAACCGCAGCGCTGTCGTCGTCCCCCCGTCGCGGTTCGAGGTGATCCTGGTGTCTCCGTCGGCCCGGTGCCCGCTGCGCGGCCGGCACCGGAGGTCCCTGACGAACGCCTGAGGCCCTTCGGCCCGGCCCGTCCCCCGCGCGGAGATTCCGCGCCAGGACAACGGGCCCGCCCGTCTCGTTCGCCTCTTCGTCCGGGGAATCGCGCCGCCCTGTCCGCATCACCCCGAAAGGCCGCAGAGCCGTGCGCACCAACCCGACCCGTCCGCTCACCCCCGGCACCACCGTTGCCACCGCCGCCCTCGCCGACATCCGCAACCTGGGCATCCTGGCCCACGTCGACGCCGGCAAGACCACCGTCACCGAGCGGATCCTCTACCTCACCGGCGCGACCCACAAGCGCGGCGAGGTCCACGACGGCACCACCGTCACCGACTTCGACTCCCAGGAGCGCGACCGCGGGATCACCATCTTCGCCGCCGCGGTCAGCTGCGCCTGGGCGGGCCACCGGATCAACCTGATCGACACCCCGGGGCACGTGGACTTCGCCGACGAGGTGGAGCGCTCCCTGCGGGTCCTCGACGGCGCGATCGCGGTCTTCGACGCGGTGGCGGGCGTCGAGCCGCAGAGCGAGTCGGTCTGGCGGCAGGCCGACCGGCACCAGGTCCCGCGGCTGGCGTTCGTCAACAAGCTGGACCGCGCCGGCGCCGACCTCGACGCCGCGGTGGCCTCGATCCGCGAGCGCCTGCACCCCGTACCGCTGGCGGTCCAACTGCCGATCGGCCAGGAGGGCGGCTTCACCGGTGTGGTGGACCTGCTCCGGATGCGGGCGCTGGTCTGGGCCGACGGCCAGGACACCTACCAGGAGGGGCCGGTGCCCGAATCCCTGCGCGAGGAGGCGCAGCGGCGGCGCCGGCTGCTCGACGAGACCGTGGCCGGGCTCCACCCGGTCGCCCTGGAGGAGTTCTGCGCGCGGGCGGAGCTCTCCGCCGCGACGCTGGCCGCCGCGCTGCGCGACCTCACCCGGACCGGCGAGGCCGTCGTGGTGCTCTGCGGCTCGGCCTACCGCAACCGCGGGATCGAGCCGCTGCTGGACGCCGTCGCGGCCTACCTGCCCTCTCCGTTGGACGTACCGGCGGTGCGCGGCACCGCCCTGCGGGGCGTCTCCCAGCGAGGCGTCTCCCAGCACGGTGCTCCGCGCCCCGGCGGCGACGGCGAGGTGCAGGAGCGGGCGGCGGATCCGGACGAGCCCTTCGCTGCCCTGGTGTTCAAGGTGAACTCCACCGACACCGGCCGGCTCGGCTACCTGCGGGTCTACTCGGGGACGCTGCGCAAGGGGGCCGGGGTACTGGACGCGGGCACCGGTCGCAGCGAGCGGGTCGGGCGGATCCTGCGGGTGCAGGCCGACCGGCACGAGGAGCTCGACCTGGCCACCGCCGGGGACATCGTCGCCGTCATCGGGCTGAAGGCGGCCCGCACCGGCACCACCCTGTGCGCGCCCGGGGCGCCGCTGGTCCTCGAACCGCCGTCGACGGCCGAGCCGGTGGTCTCCGTGGCGGTCGAGGCCCGGCGGGGCACCGACACCGACCGGCTGGCGTCCGCGCTGGCCCGGCTCGCCGAGGAGGACCCGTCGCTGTCCGTGCGGACCGACCCGGAGACCGGTCAGACCGTGCTGTCGGGGATGGGTGAGCTGCACCTGGAGGTCGCGGTGGAGAAGATCCGCCGCACCCACGGGCTGGAGCTCGGGGTCGGCCGCCCGCAGGTCGCCCACCGGGAGACCGTCACCGGCGGCGTGTCCGGCTTCGTGTACCGGCACGTCAAACAGGACGGCGGCGCGGGCCAGTTCGCCCATGTGGTGCTCGACGTGGCACCGCTGGACGACGGGCGGGAGTTCGCGTTCAGCTCCGCCGTGGTCGGCGGGCGGGTACCGAGGGAGTACGTCCAGGCCGTCGAGGCCGGCTGCCGGGACGCCCTCGCCGCGGGCCCGCTCGGCGGCCACCCGGTGACCGGGCTGGCCGTCACCCTGACCGACGGGGCGACCCATCCGAAGGACTCCTCGGAGCTCGCCTTCCGGACGGCGGGCCGGCTCGGCCTGCGCGATGCGCTGCGCGTCGCCGCGGTGGCCCTGCTGGAACCGGTCGTCGAGCTCACCGCCACCGTGCCCGAGGAGGCCGTCGGCGGGGTCCTCGGGGATCTGGCCGCCCGGCGCGGCCGGGTCTCGGGCTCGGCCTCCCGGGGCGGCACCGCGGTGATCACCGCGACCGTTCCGCTGGCCGAACTCTTCGGCTACGCGACCAGGTTGCGCAGCCGCACACAGGGCCGGGGCACCTTCACCACCCGGTCCGCCGGGTACGCCCCGGCGCCCGTCCGGTAGCCGCCGGGCACCGGGCCCCGTCCAGCCGTGGACGGGGCCCGGTGCGGTGCGGTCCGGCGGGGTGGGGCCGAGCCCGGTCCGGCGACACACCGGCGGCGGGCACACTCCGTCAACTGCCCGTCTGTGTAGGCTTTCGGCGCCACCCTCACCCTCGGAAAGCTGGCCCTCGATGCTCGACTTCGACGACACCGGATTCCGCCGCGACGGGGTACCGCACCGCATCGTCTCCGGCGCCCTGCACTACTTCCGCGTCCATCCCGACCTGTGGGAGGACCGCCTGCGCCGGCTCCGCGCGCTGGGCGCCAACACCGTCGACACCTACATCCCCTGGAACTTCCACGAACTCCCTTCGGGCGAGATCGACTTCACCGGATGGCGGGACGTCGCCCGGTTCGTCCGGCTGGCCGGGCAGCAGGGACTCGACGTGATCCTGCGGCCCGGCCCGTACATCTGCGCGGAGTGGGACCTCGGCGGACTCCCGGCCCGGCTGCTCGCCTCGGACGGGCTGCGGCTGCGCTGCGCCGAGCCCGGCTACCTGGCCGAGGTGGACCGCTGGTTCGACGCCGTCGTGCCCGAGATCCTGCCGCTGCTGGCCGGCCGCGGCGGGCCGGTGGTCGCCGTGCAGATCGAGAACGAGTACGGCAGCTACGGCGACGACGCCGCCTACCTCGCCCACCTGCGGGACGGGCTGCTCGCCCGGGGCGTGGACTGCCTGCTGTTCACGGCCGACGGCGTGCACGACACCATGCAGCAGAGCGGCCGGGTCCCCGGGCAGCTGGGCACGGCCACCTTCGGATCGCGCCCCGCCGAGCGCCTCGCGGTCCTGCGGCGCCACCAGCCCAAGGGCCCGCTGGCCGCGATGGAGTTCTGGATCGGCTGGTTCGACCAGTGGGGCGGGCCGCACCACGTCCGGGACGCCGAGGAGTCCGCCCGCTCGCTCGACGACCTCCTGGCCACCGGCGCCTCCGTCAACCTCTACATGGCCCACGGCGGGACCAACTTCGGCTTCTGGGCCGGCGCCAACCACACCGGCACCCGCCCGATCGAGGCCGGCTACCAGCCGCTCGCCACCAGCTACGACTACGACGCCCCGATCGGCGAGGCCGGCGAACTCACCGCCAAGTTCCACGCGTTCCGGGCCGTCATCGGGAAGTACCTCCCGCTGCCCGACGGCGAGCCGCCCGCGCCGGCGCCCCGCCTCGCCCCGCAGCGCATCCCGCGCGCCACCGGCTCGGCCGCCCTGCTGTCGCAGCTCGACGCCCTCTCCACGCCGGTGCCGAGCGCGACCCCCGAGCCGATGGAGAAGGTCGGCCAGTCCTTCGGCCTGATCCACTACCGCACCACGGTCCGCGGCCCGCGCCCGGCCCTGCCGCTGCGGATCGACGGGATCGCCGACCGCGCCCACGTGTTCGCCGACGGGCGGCTGCTCGGCATCCTGGACCGCAACGATCCGGGGCAGACCCTCCCGCTCGCGGCCGGGCCGGCGGGCGTCACGGTCGACATCCTGGTCGACGCGCTCGGCCGGGTGAACTACGGCCCGCTGCTGGACGACCGCAAGGGCATCACCCGCGGGGTCTCGCACGACCACCAGCGCCTGTTCGGCTGGGAGATCCGCCCGCTCCCGCTCACCGATCTCGGCGGGCTCCTCTACGGCGACCCGGCCTCCCCCGGCGACGGGGTGCCGGCCTTCCACCGCTTCGAGGCGCACCTCGCCGAGCCCGCCGACGGCTTCGTCGCCCTGCCCGACTGGGGCCGGGGCCTGCTCTGGCTGAACGGCTTCCTGCTCGGCCGCTACCGCGCGGAGGGCCCCCAGCGCACCCTGTACGCCCCGGCGCCGCTCTGGCGGGCCGGCACCAACGAGATCGTCCTCCTCGAAACGGAGACCCACGCGGAGGCGGTCGAACTGCGGGACCAGCCCGACCTCGGGCCCCGGGCGGCCGCGCCCAGCGCGGACTACTGACGCGCCGCCGGCCCGGGGGGCGGTGCGGTGCTGTCGCGCAGGACCACCCGGGCCGCCAGCGCCGCGCGCACCGGCCGCTCCCCCGGCCGGGCGGCCTCCAGGGCCAACCGGACGGCACGGGAGCCGAGTTGCTCCAGGGGAAGCCGCACGGTCGACAGCGCCGGAGCCACGTCCGCGGCGAACGGGACGTCGTCGAAGCCCGCCACCGAGATCCGTCCGGGGACGTCGACGCCGCGTCGGCGGAGCTCGCCGAGGGCGCCGACCGCGCAGATGTCGGACAGTGCCAGTACCGCGGTCGGCCACCGCCGGGCCGGCCCGTCGAGCAGCCGACCGACCGCGGCGGCGCCCGCGGCCCGGCTGAACTCGACGTGCTGGACGGCGGATCCGTCGAGTCCGACGCCCGCCCCGGCCAGTGCCTCGCGGACCCCTTCGAGGCGGTCGGCGGACACCCGCAGCCGCTGCGGTCCGGTGATCACGGCGAAGCGGCGGTGCCCCAGATCGAGCAGGGCGCGGGTCAGTTCGGCCGCGCCGCGGCGGTTGCCCGGCAGCACGGCGTCGTAGCCGGGTCCGTGGTCGGTGACGGTGGCGACCCGGCCGCCGTCGGACCGGTAGTCGGCGAGCGCCGCGTCGCTGGCCCGGGTGGCCGCCGGGTCGGTGTGCGCGGAGCCGGCCAGGATGATCGCCCGCACCCGCTGGGCGTGCAGCATCCGGATGCCCCGCACCTGGGTGTCCGGGTCGCCGTCGGTGTTCACGACCAGCGGGAGCAGCCCGGCCTCGACGGCGGCGTCCGAGACCCCTCGGGCGATCGCCGCGAAGTACGGGTCGGCGATGTCGTGGAGCAGCACGCCGACATTGGCGGTGGCCGCCCGGGCGAGCGCCTGGGCCGGCGCGTTCGGCAGGTACCCCAGGGCGTCCGCGCTGGCCCGGACCTTGGCGGCGAGCTCCGCGCCGACGGTGCGGACCGAGCCGTTGACCGCCCGTGAGGCCGTGGCGAGCGAGACGCCCGCATGCCGGGCCACCTCGCTGAGGGTGACTGCCATCCGCCCGCTCACCCGCTCCCGGTCCGGCCACGCGTCGACGATGCGCAGCCTAGCGCCGCCGCCTGCGGGAACCCGGCTTCCGCGCGCCCGGCCGGCCGGGGTGCGGGGTCAGCGGCCGACCTCGCGGGTGCGGAAGTCCTCGACGGTCTCCCGGCGGATGAGCAGCCGGGCGCGGCCGTCGCGGACGGCGGCGACGGCCGGGCGGCCGACCAGGTTGTAGCCGGAGGCCATCGAGAGCTGGTAGGCGCCGGCGGCGGGGACGGCGAGCAGGTCGCCGGCCCGCAGGTCGGCGGGGAGGCGGGCGTCGCGGACCAGGACGTCCCCGGCCTCGCAGTGCCGGCCGACCACGTCCATCGGGGCCGGCGGGGCGTCGGAGCGGCGGCCGACCAGGCGCGCGGTGTACGGCGAGCCGTAGAGGGCGGGGCGCGGGTTGTCGCTCATGCCGCCGTCGACGGCGGCGTAGCAGCGGCCGTCGGCGGTGTGCTTCACGGACAGCACGCGGTAGACGGCGACCGCCGCCGGCCCGGCGACGGCCCGGCCCGGCTCGACCAGCAGGCGCGGTACGGCGAGGCCGGCCTCGGCGCAGCGCTCGGACAGCCGGCCGCTCACCCGGGAGGCGAAGTCCGGGAGGTCGAGTTCACCGTCCTCGGGCAGGTAGCGGATGCCGTGGCCGCCGCCGAGGTCCAGCTCGGGCAGCTCGGCGCCGTGCCGCTCGCGGACCTCGGCCAGCAGCCGCACCAGCGCGTCCACCGCGGCGAGGTAGGGCTCGACCTCGGTGATCTGGGAGCCCAGGTGGCAGTGCAGGCCGACGAGTTCGAGGCCGGGCTGGGCGAGGGTCCGGGCGATCGCGTCGGCCGCGTCCCCGCCCTCGATCGGGAAGCCGAACTTCTGCCCGCCGACGCCGGTGCGGACCGCCTCGTGGTGCCCGGCCGCGATCCCGGGAACCACCCGGACCAGCACCCGCTGGGGCGTGTCGGCGGCCACCAGGGCGGCCAGCCGGGCGATCTCCGCCGGGCCGTCGATGACGATCCGGCCGACCCGCAGCCGGCGGGCGAGCCGCAGCTCCTCCGGGGTCTTGGCGTTGCCGTGCAGCAGGATCCGCTGCGCGGGGAAGCCTGCCGCGGCGGCCAGCCACAGCTCGCCCGAGGAGCAGACGTCCAGGCCGAGGCCCTCCTCGGCGACCCAGTCGGCCATCGCGCTGCACAGGAAGGCCTTGGCGGCGTAGAGCACCTCGGCCTGCGGCAGGGCCCGGCGGTAGGCGCGGGCGCGGGCGCGCACCTCCTCCTCGTCCAGCACGTACAGCGGGGTGCCGAAGCGTTCGGCGGACTCCGCCAGCCCGACCCCGCCGACCAGCACCTCGCCGCCGGAGCCCGGGCGGGCCGAGGCGGGCCAGGGGCTGCCGAGGGGCGGCTCGGTAGAGGTCGGGGTACAGGTCTGGGTGCCGGTCGAACGGCCGGGGGCGGGGGCGGGGGCGGGGGCGGGGAGGGCGACGAGCACGGGGGCGGACGGCTTCGTCATGGTGTGGTGCTCCTGCGGGCAGCGGGGCGAGGGAGGCGTGGGAGGAGGGGTCGGCGGGACGGCGGCGACGCGGGGTCAGTCCAGGTACTGCATGGCGATCCGGCAGTGCGCGGCCCTGGTGCGCACCACGGGCTCGTCGGCGGCGGATCCGGCGGACCGGCCCGCCTGCTCCGCCGGGCGGACGGCGATGAGCGCCGCCCGGGTCCGCCGGCGCACCGGCGCCGTGTCCGGCGCGGTCCGACTCGGGGGCTGCTCGACGGCGGGGACGACCTGGGCGATGCTCATGGCGGTGGGCTCCTTCGAGGACCGGTTCGGGCCGCCGCTCGTGCTCGCGGCCCTCCGTTCCAGTGGATGCCCTCCGGGCCCCGGATGCCCCGGCCTTGACGCACGGCCTACGCGTGGACCGCCGGCCTTGACGGCTCCCTGACGCGGTCGGCGCCCGGACGGGTGCTTCCCTCCTCCGACCCCGCCCCTCCGGCGCCGCTCACCGCTCCCCGGCCGCCCGGCCGCCCGTGCTCACTGCTCCCGCAGGTCGACGATGCGGCGGATCTTGCCGACCGACCGCTCCAGCTCGTACGGCTCGACCACCTCGACCTCCACGGTGACGCCGACCCCGTCCTTCACGTCCCGGGCGATCCCGGCGGCCGCGGCGGCCCGCTCCCCGGCCGTGGAGCCGGGCCTGGCCTCGACGCGGACCGCCATCCGGTCCAGCCGCTCCCGGCGGGTCAGCCGCAGCTGGAAGTGCGGGGCGACCCCGGGCGTCCGCAGCAGGATCTCCTCGATCTGGGTGGGGAACAGGTTCACCCCGCGCAGGATGATCATGTCGTCGCTGCGGCCGGTGACCTTCTCCATCCGGCGGAAGGACGGACGCGCGGTGCCGGGCAGCAGCCGGGTCAGGTCGCGGGTGCGGTAGCGGATGACCGGCAGCGCCTCCTTGGTGAGGGAGGTGAGGACGAGCTCGCCGCTCTCGCCCTCGGCCAGCACCTGGTCCGTGAGCGGGTCCACCACCTCCGGGTAGAAGTGGTCCTCCCAGATGTGCAGGCCGTCCTTGGTCTCCACGCACTCCTGGGCCACGCCCGGGCCCATCACCTCGGAGAGGCCGTAGATGTCGACGGCGTGGATGCCCGTCCGCCCCTCGATCTCCCGGCGCATCTCCTCGGTCCACGGTTCGGCGCCGAGGATGCCGATCCGCAGGGAGGTGCCGCGCGGGTCGACGCCCTGCCGCTCGAACTCGTCGAGCAGGGTGAGCAGGTAGGAGGGGGTGATCATGATGATCTCGGGCCGGAGGTCCTGGATGAGCTGGACCTGGCGGGCCGTCATGCCGCCGGAGGCCGGGATGACCGTGCACCCGGCCCGCTCGGCCCCGTCGTGCGCCCCGAGGCCGCCGGTGAACAGCCCGTACCCGTAGGCGATGTGCACCCGGTGGCCGCGTCGCCCGCCCGCCGCCCGGATCGAACGCGCCATCAGGTCGGCCCAGACCGAAAGGTCGTGCTCGGTGTAGCCGACCACGGTGGGGCGGCCGGTCGTGCCGCTGGACGCGTGGATCCGGCGGACCTCCGACAGCGGGACGGCGAACATGCCGTAGGGGTAGGTGTCCCGCAGGTCGGCCTTGGTGGTGAAGGGGAAGCGCGCCAGGTCCGCCAGGGTCCGGCAGTCCTCGGGCGCGACCCCGGCCGCGTCGAACTTCCGCCGGTACAGCTCGACGTGGTCGTACGCGTGGCGCAGGGTGGCCCGCAGGCGCGCGAGTTGCTGCGCGCGCAGCTCCGCCACGGTCATCCGCTCCCCGGCGTCCAGCAGTTCGTCCGGGAGGGGCTCGCCGAGGTGCGGCGCGCCGGGGATCCCCTGGCCCGCCGCTCCGCCGTCGCTCTGCGTCACGACTCCACCATCCGATGCACCTACCGATCATTCGGTCAGCGTTCGACGGGGCCAGGGTATCCAGCCGGGCGAACCGCCTGTCAAGCCGCCGCCCCGGGCCGGATCGCGGGGTGCCGGGGCACCCGGATCGCCGGGCGCCCGGGGGCCGGGCTGCCGGGTACCGGCCGGGCCGGTCGCTCAGGGACCGCTCTGCCCGTGGTCCAGCAGCCGGCGGACCAGGCCGTCCACGTCGAAGTGCTCGTGCTCGCGGCCGAGCGGGACCAGGCACTCGGTGTACCCGAGGAAGGTCCGGACAGCGGAGGCCCGGGCGCGCAGGACGACGGAGGCGTCGTCGCCGCCCAGGGAGATGAAGACAGTCTCCGCATCGGCGCCCGTGCCCGGGCAGATCCAGACGTCGCCCATCCCCGCCCACTCCGCCATCCCCGTCACCAGCAGCTCGCGGGCGAACATCCAGGTGATCGGCTCCGCCAGGTCGATGTGGCTGTCCAGGTACACCGCGTAGGGCTCGGTCCGGTCGTACCGCAGACAGGCCTGCACCGGGACGGTGAGGCCTGGGCAGACCACCACCCGCAGTTCGAGGTACAGGGCCGTCCCCGCCGTGCCGGAGCGCTGCGGCGGGACCTTCGGGAACTCCCGGCCCGTCATGCGTACTCCCCCGTGGTGCCGGGTGTCGGCGGGGAGAACCGCGGTGGGGCGGCCAGTCGGTGCCACTCCGGATCGGCCTGGCCCGGCACCGTCCGCCCGTAGCGGATCCAGAGCGAGGCGAGGTGCGCGAAAATCGGCGCCTGCTCCTGAAGAATCGTTTCTTCGGTGGCGAAGCCGCGGACGGGGAGGTCGTTTCTCATGTCTGGAGAACGACGCACCCCACCTGCGGTAACCCTCCCCCGGCCGAACGCCCGACCTCAGCGGGCGCCCTCCGCCGCCCCGGCCGCCGCCCCGGGCACCGCCCCAGCCGCCGCCGCGGCTGCCCCGGGCGCCTCCCCCGCTGCCCCGGGCACCGGCTCGGCGACCGGCGCGGAGGGTTCGAACCGCACCCGGGGCTCGAAGTTGGCACGGCGGGCGGCGCGGCGGAACACCGTGAGAACGGCCGGTCCGACCACCAGGATCGCGATCAGGTTGGTGACGGCCCGGCCGGTGTCCCAGCCCAGCGAGGTGGCCAGGTCGAAGAGCAGGTAACGGTGCCACTGCTCGGTGAAGGGCAGACCGGGCAGGTAGGCGATGGAACTGCTGGGGTCGAGCGAGAACGGCCAGAAGGACAGGTTCAGCAGGAAGCCGAAGAGGTAGCCGGAGAGCGAACCGTAGACCGCGAGCAGCCCGGTCTCCCAGCGCCCGCGCACCCTCGGCAGCATCCCGGCGAGCATCCCCACGAAGGCGCAGCCGAACATCTGGTACGGCATCCAGGGGCCGACACCGCCGGTCAGCAGCGCGGAGGCGAACAGCGAGGTGCAGCCCAGGGTGAACCCGAAGCCGGGACCGAAGACCCGGCCGGCCAGGACCAGGACGAAGAAGACCGTCTCCACCCCGGCGGTGCCCGCGCCGAGCGGCCGCAGCCCGGCGTTGACGGCCGAGAGCACACCGAGCATGGCGAGCGCCTTGGCGTCGATGCCGCCGGCCGAGATCTCCGCGATCACCACGGCGAGCACCAGCACCAGCAGGGCCCCGAAGATCAGCGGCGGGGCGTAGGAGGACCCGAACGTTCCCGGCGCGACCACGAACGGCCAGCAGAACGCGACCACGCCGATGAAGGCGGCGCACGCCACCACGATCCGCGCCCGGCCGGGGATCCGGACGGCGGCCGCCCGGACCGCCGTCACCGCGCACCCGCCGTCGCCCGGAGCGCCTCTTCCACCTGGCGCACGGTCAGACAGGGCAGCGGCGCGAGCACCTTGGCCGTCTGGGGGGCGAAGGTCGGCGAGGCCACGATCACCTCGGTGGTCGGGCCGTCGGCCACCACCTCGCCCTCGGCCATCACCACCACCCGGTCCGCCGCGGCGGCCACGAACTCCACGTCGTGGGTGGAGACCACGACGCTGCGCCCCTCCGCCGCGAGCTGGTCGACGATCCGGATCAGCGCCTCCTTCGCCCGGTAGTCCAGGCCCCTGGTCGGCTCGTCGAGCAGCACCACGCGGGGCGCGGCGGCGAGTTGGACGGCCAGCACCAGGGCGAGCTTCTGCCCTTCGGAGAGGTCGCGCGGGTGCGTCCCGCCCGCGATGCCGGGCGCCAGCCGGTCCAGGACCTCCCGCGCGGAGGGTCCGTCGGCGGTGGCCGACTCCCGGTCGGCCTGGGCGAGTTCCTCGGCGACGGACTCCAGGTAGAGCAGGTCGGTCGGGGTCTGCGGGACGAGGCCGACCAGGCGCCTCGCCTCGGCGGCGGAGAGCCGCTTGGGGTCGCTGCTCCGGCCCCCGGCGGTGACCCGGACGGTGCCGGCCTGTCGGGGGCCGGAGCCCTGCAGGGCCCAGAGCAGCGAGGACTTGCCGGAGCCGTTGCGGCCCATCAGCGCGGTGACCTGCCCGGACCTCAGCTCCAGGTCGACCTCCCGGACGGCGGCGACCGGCCCGTACCGGACGACCACCTTGCGGGCGGCGAGCACCTCCTCGCCCTCGCCCGGCGGGCGGCGCGGCGGCGGGAGGGGGTCGGCGGCGAGGCGCTCCCGCAGCGGGGCGGCGGCCCGGCGGGCGTCGCGCACGGAGAGCGGCAGCGGCTGCCAGCCGGCCAGCCGGCCGAGGTGCACGACCGGTGGCGCGATCGCCGTCCGGGCGAAGACCTCGGCGGGCGGGCCGTGCACGACGGTGCCGTCGCCGGGCAGGTAGGCGACCCGGTCGGCGTACTGGACGACGCGCTCCAGGCGGTGCTCGGCGAGCAGCACGGTGACGCCGAGGTCGTGCACCAGCCGGGTGATCGCGGCGAGCACCTCCTCGGCGGCGGTCGGGTCGAGGGCGGAGGTGGGTTCGTCCAGCACCAGGATCCGCGGGTGCGCCGTGAGCACCGAGCCGATGGCCACCCGCTGCTGCTGTCCGCCGGAGAGTTCGTGCAGGGCGCGGTGCCGCAGCTCGGCCAGGCCGAGCAGGTCCAGGGTCTCCTCCACCCGCTTGCGCATGACCTCCGGAGGGATCGCCAACTGCTCCATGGTGTAGGCGAGTTCCTCCTCCACCGTGTCGGTGGTGAAGCCGGCCAGCGGATCCTGGCCGACCACGCCCACGACATCGGCGAGTTCACGCGGCGGGTGGTCGGCGGTGTCCCGGCCGTCGACGGTGACGCTGCCGCGCAGGGTGCCGCCGGTGAAGTGCGGGACGAGGCCGTTCACGGCGCCGAGCAGAGTGGACTTGCCCGCGCCGGTCCGCCCGACCACCAGGCAGAGCTCGCCCTCGGGGACGTACAGGTCCACATCGCGCAGCACCGGTTCGGCGGCACCCTCGTACTGGACTGCGACGTGGTCGAAACGGATCACTTGGCCACCTCGGCGGGCGTGCGGTCGGGCGTGCGGTCGGACGGTCGGGCGGCGCCCGGGGCGGGCGCCGCGGTGCGCGCGGGGCCGCGCTCGGGCTGCGGGGCGATCAGGCCGGCGGCGCCCGCGAGCAGCACGGCGGCCGTCGGGACGGCCGGCAGCGGCGGCCAGACGAGCGGGTGGAGCGAGGGGTTGAGCTCGGTGGCGGAGTAGCCGACGGTGGCGAACAGCACCACGGCGGCGATCACCCCGCAGGCCGCGACGCCCCACTCGGCGGCCCGCCACGGGTCGGGCCGGTAGCCGGTGCGGCTCACCCGGCGGCCGCCCAGCACCAGGCCGGCGCAGCAGAGTGCCGCGCCGCCCGCCAGGGCGGGCAGGCCGAGCAGGGCGGGCGCGGTGCCGTCGAGCAGGCCGTACACGCCCGCGCAGAGCCCGGCCATGCCGGCCAGCATCAGCGCTCCGGTGGCCCGGCGGGAGCGCCGGGTCGCGGTGCCCGAGCGGCCGTAGCCGCGCGAGTCCATCGCCGCGGCGAGCCGCAGCGAGCGTTCCAGCGCGTCCTCCAGCACGGGGACCACGATGCCGCGCATCGCCCGCACCCCCGACCGGCCTCCGGCACGCAACCGCCGGGCCCGGGCGACCCGTTGGACGCTCTGGACGAGCTGCGGAGCGACGCTGACCGCGACCGTCACGGCGACGCCCAGCTCGTACAGGGCGCCCGGCAGCACCCGCAGCGCCCGCTTCGGGTTGGCCAGGGTGTTGGCCGCGCCGATGCAGCAGAGCAGGCAGGCCAGGCGCAGCCCGTCGAAGGCCGCCGAGAGGGTGGCCTCCAGCGAGACCGGTCCGCCGATCTCGATCCCCGCGTACCAGGCGGGCGTCGGGAGGTGCGGGAGGGAGAACAGCAGGTGGTCCTGCGGGGTGATGCCGGTGGCGAAGACGCAGCGGAACACCACCCGGATCGCCACCACGGCCAAGGCCAGCCACAGGTAGTAGCGGAAGCCGCGCGCCCAGGGGGCCTCGGTGCGGCGGGCGGTGACCACGTAGCCGAGCACGGCGAGGACGGTCAGCAGGATCAGCGGGTTGGTGGTGCGGCCCGCGGCGGTGGCGAGGGCCAGCGCCCAGATCCACCAGGCCAGCGGGTGCAGGGTACGCGGCACCCGGCGGCACCCGGAGACGGGCTCCGGGGGCCGGGCGGTGCGCTCGGCGGGGCGGGGGGTCGGCACAGGATCAGTCCGCCTGCCGGCGGCGGCGCCGGGCGGCCAGCAGCGTGGCGAGGCCGAGCCCGAGGACGATCGCCACGGCGACCAGGCCGGGCGCGATCGAACCCGTGTCGTGCGGCGCGTCGGCGACCGGTTCGGCGTCCACCACCCGGGAGGTGCCGGAGGGCGACGGGGTGGCCGTGGGAGGGGTGGTCTCCGGGGTGGCGGCCGGGGTGTCGGTGGGTGTCACGGCGGCGGCCGGGTCCGCGGTGGGCGCGGGCGGCTGCTCGGGCGACGGGTCGGCGGGCGGGGGCTCGGTGGCCGTGGTCTCCGGGGCCGCGCCGGTGGCGGGCGGCGGCGTGGTCCGGGCGGCGGTGGAGGGTGCGGGCTTGCGCCCCGTGCCGCCGGAGCCGGCTCCCCCGGTGGCGGAGCCTCCTCCGCCGGCGGCGGCACCGCTGCCCGCCGTGCCGCCGCCGGTCGAACCACCGGCGGCCGTTCCCTGACCGGCTCCGGTTGCGCCGGCGGAACCGGAGCCGGTCGTGCCGGCCGTGCCGGTCGAACCCGCCGAGCCGGTGGAGCCGGTCGTGCCCGTGGAGCCGGTCGAACCGGAGGTCCCGGTCGTGCCGGAGGTACCTGCGGAGCCGGTCGAACCGGAGGAACCGGTCGTGCCGGCCGTCCCGGTCCCTCCCGTGCCCTCGCCCACCGGCTCGGCGTTGAGCGCCCGGACGGTGTCGGGCGAGTACGCCGGACGCCCCTCGGTGCCCTCGATGTTGGTCGCGCCGAAGATCCACAGGTCGACGCTGCCCGGCTTCGGGTGGTAGCTCATCGCGCCGAGCTGGCTGTACGACCAGGTGTTCTCACCCGGGTCGGCGTGCCAGTAGGACCAGTACGCCGTCGCGGGCGGCGTCAGCACGCACTTCTCCTGCTCGGGCGGCGGGAACTGCTTGCCGCCCTGGTAGCCGCTGTAGCCGATCCGGCAGATGAACGCCGGGCCGTCGTGCCCGGTGCCGGCGGTCCGCCAGCCGCCCTGGTTGAGCAGGGTGTACCCGGTGGTCGGGGTGGTGCCGCAGGAGCGCAGCAGCGGGCCGCCCCACTTGGCGAGGTCCACCGCGAGCACCACCCCGGAACTCGTGGTGCAGCGGCCGAGGGGCAGCGGGTCCGCCGCCGCCGGGCCGGCCAGGCCGAGCGCGGCGGCGAGCAGGGTCAGCACGGCCACAACTCCGGCCGGCCGGTTGAGCGTCGAACGGTTCACCGGTGCCTCCCAGCGGACGAACGGGTACGGCGGGCGTAGGCGACGGCGGCGCCGCCGGCCAGCAGCAGGGCCAGGGCCGTGAGGGCGATCGGCTCCACCTCGGTGCCGGTGCTCGCGAGACCGGAGCCGGACGGCACGGGCACGTCGAGGCGGACCGGGACCGCGGGGTACGCGGTGGAGTCGCCGGGGCCCGGGCGGTTGTCGGTCCGGCCGGGGGCGGGGGCGCCGCCGGCGGGCGGGGCGGACTCGGGAGGCGTGCCGGTCGGGATGGTGCCGGTCGGCGTGGCGGTCCCGGTCCCGGTCGGCGAGGCGGTCGCACTCGGGGACGCCGTCGCGGTCGGGGACGTGGTCGCGGTGGGCGAGGCTGTCGCGGTCGGGGACGTGGTCGCGGTGGGCGAGGCGGTCGCGGTCGGGGACGTCGTCGCGGTCGGCGAGGCGGTCGCCGTCGGGGAGCCGGTGGCCGTCGGCGAAGTGGTCGCCGTGGGGGACGCCGTCGGCGAGGGCGAACCGGTCGGCTGCGTCCCGCCCAGTGGGCGGCTCAGCGTCCCGAAGGAGGTCCCGACCGTCCCGCCCAGCGCCTGGGTGGAGGCCCGGACGTCCGAGCCCTGCTGTCCCCCGGCCGCGACGTTGAAGCCGCCGTCCGCGTTCTGCTGCCCGGTCAGGAAGTCCCGGGCCCGGGCGATCGCCGCGCCGTACGAGGCGGCCCGCAGGCTCAGGCCCTGGACGGCGAGGGCGGCGGAGTTGGTGGAGTCCCCGGCCGCACCGGGGAAGCCGCCGTCGGCCAGCTGCCGGCCGGCGATCCAGGCCGCCGCCCGGTCCACCGCCTGCTGCGCCGCGGGGTCGTCGGTGAGCAGCGCGAGGGCCATCGCGGCCATCGCGGTGCTGTCCACGTCCGAGTCCCCGGTGGCGGGGATCAGGCTGGGCCAGGAGCCGTCCGGGTGCTGAAGGCCCTTCAGGTAGCCGACCGGGCCGGCGGCCGCCGCGGTGTCCCCGGCCCGCAGCTGCGCCATGATGCCGAGCGCCTGGGAGAACACCGAGGTGGCGTAGGTGTAGTTGCCCGCCGCCGCGCAGGAGGTGTCGGGCGCGGGGCTGGGTGCGGCGCAGACCGTCTTCGCCAGTGCGGCGATCAGGTCCTGCCCGCCGAAGCGGTGCGGGTCCCGGCCGACGACCTCGGCCAGCAGCGCCTCCTTGCCGATCGAGCCGCCGCCCGCGTACTCGGAGCCGATCCCCGTCCAGTCGTCCGCGGTGCGGCCGCTGCCGTCGGTGCCGCGCCCGTCGAGGAAGTCGGCGATCCGGCGCAGCGCGGGGTCGTCGGTGCCGGTGGCGGCGAGGGCGAAGGCCGCGTCGATGGTGAGGCCGAAGTCGGCGAAGCCGGAGTCGGGGAAGGCCTCGTAGTAGTGGCCGTCGAGCAGCCTGGCCGGGGCGGTGAGGTAGCCGGAGCCCTTGGCGAGGTCGGGCGTCCGGCCGCCGGGCTGCGGGGTGGTGACGTCGTGGGCGAGGGTGGCGGTGCTGAACCCGGCGTTGTGCAGCAGGTTCATCCCGGTGGGCGGGTGGGCGTCGCAGCCGCCCACGATGCCGCCGCCCCAGGGCCCGAAGTCGACGGCCACGACGGCGCCGGAGGTCGCGGTGCACTCGTCCATCGGGTCGGCGGCGGCGGAGCCGGAGTAGCCGAACAGGACGGCGCTGCCCGCCGCCACGGCGAACGCGGTGGCCGCGGCGAGGGACAGGGTGCGGCGGTCTCTGCCGCTCGTACGGGTGCTGCGGACCTTCACCGGACACTCCCCAGTCGGTCGACGCGGGGCCGTGCGCAGCGAACGGCGTGCCCGTACCGGGGCAGCCGTCACCATCGCACCGCAGTCCGCGACGGCGCTCGTGTTGCTCGAAAACCCCCGGCGCAGGCATTCCGGCTCGCCCGTGCCCCTCTCGGGGACCAGGCCTACGGTTGCGGGTCAGCGCCGGATTCGGACCGGCTTCCCCTGCTGCCGAGGAGGAAAAAACGCTTCATCAGACCACGGCGCACAATCCGTGGTCAACGTGTCGCCCGGCCGCACACCGCCGAGTTCACCGACCCGGACAGCGGCCCCCCGAACGCCAACACCCGTGGCCGACACGGCACGACGGCCCTCGCGCAGTGGATCGCGCGAGGACCGTCGTGCGGCGTCAGGTGCGGTACCCGGTGGCGCCGCCGGTCAGCGCGGGCTGCCGTAGCCGCGCTCGACGATCCGCACGGCTCCCTCGGTGTAGTAACTCCGGTCCGCCGGAAGCTCGGTGGCGAGACAGTCGACGTAGCGGTTGTACATACAGAAGGCCGCCGCGATCAGGACGGTGTCGTGGATCTCCCCGTCGCCCGCCCCCTCCGCGCGCGCCGCCTTGACGGCCGCCTCCGAGACCGGGCCGACCTGCGCCTGCACCTCGGCCGCGATCCGCAGCAGCGCCCGCAACTGCGGTGACACCGGCGCGGTTTCGAGGTCCGTCTTCACTGCCGTCACCACGTCGAGGCCGCCGTCGAGCTGGGCGGCCGCGAAGGCCCCGTGCGACTCGGAGCAGAACCGCGTCCCGTTGAGCTCCGACACGTACGAGGCGATCAGCTCCCGCTCACCGCGCGGCAGCGGGGACGGGCCGCGCAGCAGCGCTTCGGCCAGCTGGTTCAGCGGCGCGGCCGTATCCGGGCGCTCCACCATCAGACCACTGATACCGGGCAGGTCGTTCCCGATCCTGATGTGCGGCACTATGCGTTCCCTCCGGGCGGTTCGGCTGTGGACCGCCCCATGCTCCCGGCCCCCGGACAGCCGGACCATCTTCCGGATTGCTGAATACCGGCGGCGGGCGAACGGCCCGCAGGACGGCCCCGGCCGGCCGCCGACGAGCGCGGGCCCTTCCGTCGGCACGAGCGTGAACCGGTCCGTGTGGCGACCGTCGCACCCTCCCAAAAATACCCCCCCAGGTATTTCTGTTACGGTGGATCCAGATACCCCGGGGGGTAACTGCGCGACGAGGGAGAGTGTGCCGTGTTCTTTGCCGACATCCTGGAGACCGAAGGCCTGGGCAACCGGAGCCATCTCGCGGGCGGGCCCCGGACCGCGGTGGTGGTGGATCCGCCGCGGGACATCGACCGGGTGATCGCCGCGGCGGCCCGGCGCGGGGTGCGGATCGCGGCGGTCGCCGAGACGCACGTCCACAACGACTACGTCAGCGGCGGTCTGGAGCTGGCCCGGGTGACCGGCGCCCGCTACCTGGTGCCCGCCGGGGCGTCGGTGGCGTACGAGCGGGTCGCGGTCGCCGACGGCGACGTCGAGGAGATCGACGAGGGCCTGGTGCTGCGGGCCGTGGCCACTCCGGGGCACACCCCGCACCACACCTCCTACGTACTGGAGCACGAAGGGCACGCCGTCGCCGCGTTCACCGGCGGGTCCCTGCTGATCGGAAGCGTGGGCCGGCCGGACCTGGTCGAGCCGCGCCTGACCGAGGAGCTGGCGCGCGCACAGCACGCCTCCGCGCACCGCCTGGCCGCCGAGCTGGACGACGAGGTCGCGGTGATGCCCACGCACGGGTTCGGCAGCTTCTGCTCCTCCGCCCAGGCCGGCGGCGAGGGCAGCACGATCGGCGTGGAGAAGGCGTCCAACCCGGCGCTGGTCCAGGACGTCGAGACCTTCGTCGCGGAACTGCTGGCCGGGCTGGACGACGTGCCGGCCTACTACGCCCACATGGGCCCGGCCAACGCCGCCGGCCCCGCCCCACTGGACCTGACCGCGCCGCGCCGCGCCGACGCCGGGGAGATCGCCCGCCGCCTGGCCGCCGGGGAGTGGGTGGTGGACCTGCGCAGCCGCACGGCCTTCGCCGAGGGCCACGTGGCGGGCTCGTTCAACTTCGAGGTCGACGGGCAGCTGGCCACCTACCTGGCGTGGATGGTCCCGTGGGGCCGGCCGGTGACGCTGCTCGCCCGGAGCGCCGAGGAGGTCTCCCGGGCGCAGCGCGAGCTGGCCCGGGTGGGCATCGACCGCCCGGCCGCCGCGGCCGTCGGCTCGCCCGCCGACTGGGTCGGCGGCGAGGTGCCGCTCGCCTCGTTCCCGCGGGCGACGTTCGCCGACCTGGCCGCCGCACGCGGGCGGGGTGAGGACGTGGTGGTGCTGGATGTGCGCCGCGACGGCGAGCGGGCCGGCGGCTGGATCGAGGGGAGCGTGCACGTCCCGGTCCACGAAGTCCACCGGCGCCTTCACGAGGTGCCCGCCGGGACGGTGTGGGTGCACTGCGCCGGCGGGATGCGGGCGGCGATCGCCGCCTCCGTCCTGGACGCCGCCGGGCGCCGGGTGGTGGCCGTCGACGACGGCTACCCGGCCGCCGCGGCGGCCGGCCTCACGCTCACCCCGCCCGCCCGGTCCTGACCGCACCACCCCGTTCCGCCGCACCACCCCGTTCCGCCCGGCCCGACCCGGGCCGGCGGAACGGGCGCACCTTGAGGAATCACCATGCTTGTGTCACCTCGCGGCCCCGGCCGCGGCACGCCCGCCCGGGCGCATCGGACGCCTGAGGACGGGACGGCGGGCACCGCGATATGACCGCGCTCGTCCTCGCCCTCCTCGCCGGGGCGCTGGTCGGCCTCGCCCTGGGCTCGCTCGGGGCGGGCGGAAGCATCCTGGCCGTTCCCGCGCTGGTCTACCTGCTCGGCTTCAGCCCGGCCGGGGCCACCACCGCCAGCCTGATCATCGTGATCGCCACCTCGCTCACCGCACTGGTGGCCCACGCCCGGGCGGGAGCGGTGCTCTGGCGGCCCGGTCTGCTGTTCGCCGCGGCCGGACTGCTGCCCGCCGCCGCGGCCGGGCTGCTGTCCGTACGCATTCCCGCCGCCGCGCTGACCCTGGCCTTCGCCGCGCTGGCGGTGCTCGCCGGACTGCGCATGGTGCGCGGGCGGACGCCCGCGGCGACGGGAGGCGTATCGGCGAAGGGTGCGGTGTCGGCGCCCCGCGCGGCGGGGGCGGGGGCCGCGCTGGGCGCGGTGACCGGGTTCCTCGGGGTCGGCGGCGGCTTCCTCGCCGTCCCCGCCCTGGTGGCGGCGCTGGCGGTGCCGATGAGCGCGGCCGTCGGCACCAGCCTGCTGGTCATCATCGCCAACGCCCTGGTCGCACTCGCGGCCCGCGCGTCCACCGAGGTCAGCCTGGACTGGTCCCTGATCATGCCGTTCATCGCGACGGCGGTCCTCGGCGCCTGGGACGGCAAGCGGCTGTCCGCGAAGGTCCGGCCCGCCACCCTGCAACGGATCTTCGGCTCCCTGCTGCTGACCGTGGCCGCCGCGATGGCGACCGGCGCCCTGCTGTGAACCGCCCGTGGGGCCCGCCCCGGACACCCGGTCGTCCGGGGCGTCCGCGGCAGGCCCCACGGGGGACGCGCAACTCTCAGGCCAGCGAGAGGAACAGCTTCTCCAGCCGGGCCCGCATCTGCGCGGAGTCCCGTACCTGCGGGTCCTCGTCGGTCATGCACTGCTGCAGGCCCGTCGCGATGATCGCGAACCCGGCCCGGTCCAGCGCCTTGGAGACCGCGGACAACTGCGTGACGACGTCCTCACAGTCCCGGCCCTCCTCGATCATCTTGATCACTCCGGCGAGCTGACCCTGCGCCCGCCGCAGCCGGTTCAGCGCCGACTTCAGCTCCACGGCATCCATGTCGAGTTGCACACCAACCTCCTCACATACCCCCGCGGGTATCCTACCGCAGGGGCTCCCCCAGAAGGGCACACGCTCCGTGACCACCCCCACCGCACTCACCCCCGCCCAGGCCGCCACCCGTTTCGGCGAGTTCACCGTGATCGACGTCCGCACCCCCGGCGAGTACGCCACCGGCCACCTGCCCGGCGCCCACAACGTCCCCCTGGACCGGCTGGACGAGGCCGTCGACGCCCTGAAGGCGGCCGCCCGGCGCACACCGCTCCTGATCGCCTGCGCCTCCGGGGCCCGATCCGCCCGGAGCTGCGTCCAGCTGGCCGCCCACGGCATCGACGCCGCCACCCTCGACGGGGGCACCGCCGCCTGGGCCGCCGCAGGCCACGAGGTCGAACGCCCCGCCGGCGCCCGCGCCACCTGGCCCATGGACCGCCAGGTCCGACTCGCCGCCGGCGCCCTCGCCCTCACCGGATTCCTGGCCGGCCTCGCCTGGTCCCCCGCCCACTGGCTGTCCGGGGCCATAGGCGCCGGACTCGTCTACTCCGGCGCCACCAACACCTGCGGGATGGCCGCGCTCCTCGCCAGGCTGCCCCACAACCGGCGCCCCGGGAGCACGGCCTCCCTCCAGGACACCCTGCGGCAACTGGCCGGCTGATCCCGCCCCGGCAAAACCCGGTACGGCAACCCGGTACGGCCTGACAGGGCGGCAGGCACCCGGCCGCCTGCCGGTGCGCAGGTACCCGCATACGCCCGCCGCCCTCGGCCGTGTCGGAATTGTCCGGTCAAAACGCCCATGGCCAGCTGATGTTGACGCGGCGGCCCAGGGAAATGGCGTTATCACGATCATACGAAAAGATCTATGCTGGCCGGGTCCGCGGATCTCCGTGACCTCCGTTCAAGAAGCAGGTCTGCTCGATGAAGTTCCCGAAGGTGGCCGCCGTGCTCGCCGCCGCCGCACTGGCCCCCACCGTCCTGTTCCCGTCGACGGCCTCGGCCGCCGAGCAGCCGAAGCCCGTCGGGGTCTCCGGTCCGGGCACGGCGTCCACCGCCGCGGCGGACCACGACGCGACCCAGGAGGAACGGGACCGCGCCGAGATCAGGCGGATCCTGGCGGACCGGACGACCGGGCCCGGCGTCCGCGGTGCCGCCGAGAAGGCCCTCGCCGGCACCGCCGCCGACCTGCGGCACTTCCTGGAGGTCGAACTCGACAAGCAGCGCCAGGACGACGACCGGGTCGAGGTCTCCAAGCTCCTCGCCTCCGGCGGCCCCGCCGTCCGGAAGGCCGCGCAGGCCGCGCTCGACGGCACGTACCAGGACATCCTCGCCTTCCTCAAGGAGGGCCGGTACAAGGCCCGCGCCGAGGACGACGACCGCGCGGAGGTCCAGCGGATCATCGACGACAAGGAGACCGGGTACGCCGTCCGCGACGCCGCCCGGAAGGTCGTCAACGGCACCGCCGCCGAGCTGCGCCACTTCCTCGACGTGGGCCTCGACGAGGCGCGTGTCAGCGACTACCGGCTGAGGACGGCCCAGATCGCGGGCGTCGGCGGCCGCGCCGTGCGGGATGCGGCCGACCGGGCGCTCAGGACCAACACCCGCGAGGCGCTCCTCGCGTTCCTGAACGAGGGCCAGTACACGGCCCGCGCCGAGGACGACCGGGTCGAGATCCTCGCCCTCCTCTCCGACAAGGAGACCGGGCCGCGCGTCCAGGAGGCCGCCCGGAAGGCGCTCGACGGCACTCCCGCCGACCTCCGCCGCTTCTTCGAGACCGAACTCGGGCCCCTGCGCGAGAGCGACGACCGGGTGAAGGTCTCCCAGCTCCTGGAGACGGGCGGCCCCGCCGTCCGGAAGGCCGCACAGGCCGCGCTCGACGGCACGTACCAGAACGTCCTCGCCTTCCTCAAGGACGGCCAGTTCAAGGCCCGCGCCGAGGACGAGGCCAACGCGGCCGGCACGGCGAAGCCCGCCCAGCCGGTCCAGCTGCCGGACCGCGGCGGCGAGCAGCCGAGCTCCCAGGCAGGCCCGACCGGACAGACGGTTCAGGCCGCCCGGCCCGTGCAGCCCGTCCAGGCCGCCGAGGTCGCGACGGGCACGGCGAAGCCCACCACGGCGGCGGCCTCCGCCCAGGCGCCCGCGGTCGCCACGGCGGCCCCGGCCTCCGAGCGGCTCGCCACCACCGGGACGGACGAGGGGCTCGACTGGAAGGCCGCCGCCGGCGCCACGGCCATCGTCGCCGGAGCCGGCCTGCTGGTCGTCTCCCGCCGCCGCTCCACCAAGCGCTGACGGCGGGTCTCCTCCCGCACCCGCACCCGTTCCCACTACCCGTGCCCCGGCCGACCGGCCGGGGCACGGTGCGTTCCCCACCCGTGCCGCCCCGGCCCGTTCCGACCCTACGGCCCGATCCGGCCGGCCGGCCGAGTGGGCGCACCGCGACCAGGTCCACCCCCACCGGGAGGACGAAACCCCAACTCCCTTACGGGGACGTCTCCTTCCGGCGGCGTACCCGGGTCCACCCGCAGGGCGAGAGGCGGGTCCTCAGTCAGGGCGACGCTCCGGGGGCGAACAGCCGGGAGGCTGAGGTCGGAGGCGGACACCCCCCGCCCCAGCCCGGGAGGAAAACCCATGAAACGCCGTCTCGCCTGCGTCCTGGCCGCAGCGGTCTGCCTCGCCCTGGCCGCACCCGCGGCCCCCGCCCTCGCCGTCACCCTCACCGCCTCAGGCGAACAGGCCGAACAAGCCCAACAGGCCGAACAGGCAGACCCGGCAGACCCGGCAGACCCGGCAGACTCGGCCGACTCGAACGGGCGGTCCGCCGACCGGCGGCGGCAGGCGGCGCTGACCGCGCTGACCGGTGCCGGGGCGGTGTCCGCCATCGCCGAGGTGCGCGACCGCGGCGGGGTGTGGCGCGGCGCCTCGGGCGTGGCCGACACGGCGACCGGCGCACCGGTCCGCGCGGACGGCCGGTTCCGGGCGGGCAGCGTGACCAAGATGTTCGTCGCCACCACCGTCCTGCAGTTGGCGGGCGAGGGCCGCCTCGGCCTGGACGACACCGTGGAGCAGCGGCTGCCGGGCCTGGTCCCGAACGGTGCGGGCATCACGGTGCGCCAACTGCTCAACCACACCTCGGGGTTGTGGGATCCGACCAACGAGAGCGGCGGGATCTTCCCCGAGCTGTTCGACCCGGCGGTGTTCCGCGCCTGGGTCGCCGACGGCGGGCTCCGGCGCACCGTCACCGCGCAGCAGCTGGTCGCCGCCTCGGCGGCCCACCCGCCGTACTTCCCGCCCGGCTCCGAGTGGAGGTACTCCAACGTCAACTACACGCTGCTCGGCATGATCATCGAGCGGACCACCGGCCGCGGGTACGGCCAGGAGATCACCCGCCGTCTGCTGCGCCCGCTCGGGATGGACCACAGCCTCTTCCCCGGCACCGCGACCGCGATCCCCGGCCCGCACGCCCACGGGTACTGGACGATCGTCGAGGAGGCGGGGGCGGTCCGCACGACGGATGTCGACGTCACCGAGCACAACCCCTCCTGGGCCGGCGCCGCCGGGGAGCTGATCTCCACCACGGACGACCTGCTCCGATTCGAACGGGCCCTGGTGACGGGGCGGTTGCTGCCGCCGTGGCTGATGCGGGAGCTGACCTCGATGGTGCCGACCGAGCCGGGCGCGCACCAGCTCGACTACGGCCTGGGCCTGGCGCGGTTCCAGCTCTCCTGCGGGCCGGTGCTCGGGCACAACGGGGGCATCTTCGGCTTCGACACCCAGCTCTGGGGCACGGCCGACCGCCAGGTCGCGCTCTCCTACACCGGCCGCGGCGACGGGCCGGAGCAGATGGCCCAGCTCGCGGCGATGCAGGGGTTCCTGGAGGCGGCGTTCTGCGGCGGCCGCTGACGAAAGGCCCGTTGGCGAAAGGCCCGTCGACGAGAGGCCGTTGACGAGGGACCGTTGACGAGGGACCGTTGACGAGGGGCCGTTGACGAGGGGCCCGGTGACCGGATCCGGGCGGGCCCGGGTGCCTCGGCCCCTCCTGCGGGAAGGGGCCGAGGCGGGGCGTCAGGGCGCGGTGATGCCCGGCTGGGCGCCGGCGCCGAAGGACCAGCCCTCGACCTCGCCGGGCGCCGGGTTGTAGCTGCCCGCCCCCAGGCTGCTGTACGACCAGGCGCCGCCGTGCTGCGCGTGCCAGTACGACCAGTACGCGGTGCCGGTCGGGTTGGTGCAGGTGGTGGGCAGCGCCTTGATCTTGCAGACGAAGCCCGGGAAGCGCGGGTGGAACGCGTACGGGAACCCGGCGCCGGTCAGGGCGGCCAGGCCGCTGGCCGGGTCGCCGACGGCGCAGCCGGTCTCGGTGCCGCCGCCCAGGGCGGTGAAGTCGACCACGACGGTGACCCCGGTGGTCCCGCTGCAGGCGGCGGCGCTCGCCTGCGGGGCCTGGACCCCGGAGGCGCCGAGCAGGCCGGCGGTGAGGACGGCCGTGGCGGCGAGCGAGCCGAAGGTGCGGCGCGTGCGCATGGTGCTCATCCGGTGTGCTCCTGTCGGGTCAGCGGGCCGGGCAGGCCAGGACGGGGTCGGCCGGGCGGGCGCCGTGCGCGGTGAGCGCGGCGAGGCCCTTGCCGGAGAGGCCCAGGACGGCCTGGGCGGTGGCCCGGACGCCGGTGGCGGCGTTGAAGCCGGTGGCGTCGTAGGCGACGGCGCCGCGCAGCGCGGGGGCGGCCGAGCAGCCCTGCTGGAACTTGACCAGTCGGCCCCAGCCCTTGAGGCCCGGGACGAGGTGCCCGGCGGACAGCAGCGCCTCGGTGGCCAGGCCGGTGCTGTTGGCGTTCGAGGCGGCGGCGCCGGCGGCCGCGAAGCCGCCGTCGGCGTTCTGGTGGGCGGTCAGCCAGCCGAGGCCGGCCTGCGCCTTGGCCGTGCGGCCGGTGGCCGCCAGGGCCTGCGCGGCCAGTGCGGTGGCGTCCGGGTCGGCGGTGCAGGTGGCCTGGCCGAAGGCGACGGGGAAGCCGCCGTCGGCGCACTGGGTGCCGGCGAGGAAGTCGACGGCGGCCGCCGGGGCGCCCTCGGGTGTGCGCTGCAAAGAGATCAGCGCGAGCGACTGGCCGAAGGCGTTGCTGTAGTCGCCCCACTGCGAGCGGTCGGAGAACCGGCCGCTCGCGCTCAGCAGGGAGCGGAGCCGGGCCGGGAGGTCGACGCCGCCGAAGGCGTTCGGGTTCTCGCCGCGGACCTCGGCGGCCAGCAGCAGCTTGGCGGTCGCGCCCGCGTAGGCCTCGGTGGTGCCGTCGCCGAGGTATCCGGCCAGGATCTCGGGCCTGGCCAGCCAGGCGGTGGCCCGGGCCGCGGCCTGGTCGGAGCCGCCCGCGGCGGCGAAGGCGAGCACGGCGTCGATGGTGAGGCCCTGGTCCGGGTAGGCGGTGCCGTCGAAGACGCTCTCGAAGTGGTCGCCGTTGACGAGCTGGCGGGCGAGCCAGCCGGCCGCGGCGGCGTCCGGGCGCAGGGTGGCGGTACCCGGTCCCGTGGTGTGGGCGCCGGTCGTGTGGGCGCCGGTGGCCGGGGCGGCGTGGGCGGCGGAGGCGGGCAGGACGGCGCCGAGGACCAGCGCGGGTATCGCCAGGAGGCCGAGGGTCCGGTGGCGGACGGGCATGGGGTGCCTTTCCGGGCCTGGGCGCACGGGTCCACCGGATACCGGCCGGGCGGGGCCGGGCAGCCGTCGGAGCTCCGGCCCGCAGACCACGACGGGAGGAGGGGACACACAGCTCCGCCGGCGGGTACTCGGGCTCGCCGCCGACAGCCGTCGGCGGCCTACCGTTGCGGGTCAGCGCCGGATTCGGACCGGACTTCCCCCGTCGGCGGAGTTCAGAACAATGACGGCTCATCATGTCGGCGCCGCCGGGACAGGGTCAAGGCCCTGCCGCGTCACAGCCCGGGGCCGGCCCGCCATCCGCCCGCCACCCGCCTGGCACGCGCGGCCGATCCCGTGTCACCCGCCCCGCACCTGCGAGCGACCCGGCAACCGGCCCGGCAACCGGCCCGGCGGCCGATTCGGTCGTCGACTCGGTGATCGGCTCGGTGATCGGCCGTTGATCGGACGTAGAACCGCTGCATGGAGCATCAGGTCCCGGAGAAACCGGCACGTCGGCCACCGCCCAGCCACCGGGATCCGTTCGGCACACCACGGCCGGGCGGGGCTCCCGCGCCATCGGCGCAGCTGGGCGGTGGCCGACGGGATCGACCGGACCTCCGTTGTTGTCCAACGCACGGAAGGCAGACGAGGCATGGACGGCGGTCAGTCGGAGCAGTCGACGGCGGGATTCGGGGAGTTGCTCAGGGTGCGGCGCGAACGGGTCGGTCTGACCCAGCAGTGCCTGGCCGATCACGCGACCCTCAGTGTCCGGGCGATCCGCGACATGGAGAGCGGGCGGGTGCAGCGCCCGCGGCAGGAGACGGTCCGGCTGCTGGCGGACGCGCTGCGGCTGGAGGGGCGCAGCCGGTCGGTGTTCGAGGCGGCGGCGCGCCGGCGGGTGCTGGGCGAGGAGCCGGACGGCGAGCCGACCGCGCCGCCGGTGGCCCGGGGGGCGATCGTCGGGCGGGAGGTGGAGGTCGAGGTGCTGGCCGACGCCCTCGCCGTGCACGGGGACCGGCTGGTCTCGGTGGTGGGGCTCGGCGGGGTCGGCAAGACCCGGCTGGTCCTGGAGGTGGCCCGGCGGCTGCACCTCGCGGCCCGCTGGTCGGTGCACTGGGTGGACTGCCGCAGAGGTCCGGACACCGACCGGGCGCGGCACGAGGAGCTGGCCCGCACGATCGGCGACCGGCCCACCCTGCTGGTGCTGGACGGCGCCGACGACGGGGTGGACCCGGCCCTGCTGGACTGGCTGTTCCACCGCTGCCCCGGCCTGCGGGTCCTGATCACCGCCCAGGTGCCGCAGGCGCTGCCGGGCGGTCAGGTGATCCCGCTGGCACCGCTGCCCACCCCCGGCCCCGAGCTGGACCACGATCCGGTCGCGCTGGCCGAGGTCGGCTCGGTGCGGCTGCTGCTCGCGCACATCCGCCGGCTGCGGCCCGGCTTCCGGCTGGAGCCCGAGGAGGCGCCCGCGGTCGCCGCGCTCTGCCGGCACCTGGACGGCCTGCCCGGCGCGCTGGAGCCCGCGGCCGCCTGGACCCTGGTGCAGTCGCCCCGGCAGCTGGTGGCCCGGCTGGCGGACGGCCCGTTCCAGTTCGCCTCGCCGCCGGTGGCGTACAGCGGGCGCGGCGACGTCCGGGAGTCCCTGGGCACGGCGCTGCTGCGGCTGACGCTCGGCCAGCGCGCCCTGCTGGACCTGCTCGTGGCCGAGCCCGGCGCGTGGTCGGGCGAGGACGCGGTGGCGCTGAGCGGGTGGACGCCGCAGGAGTGCCTCGGGGCGGTGCACGAGCTGCTGTCCCGCGGGCTGATCCGCAGTGTGCCGGCCCAGGACGGGGTCCGCTTCACGGTGCTGAACCTCTGCCGGCTGATCTGCCGGGAGGAGCGTGAGCGCTGGCTGTCGCCGGTCGGGGCCGCCCGCGGCGGCGGGCACACCGTGTTCCCGCTGCTGGAGGCGGTGGCGGGCTGATCCTGCCCGCATCTTGCCGGACGAGCTGCCGGTCGCGGGGGCGGGGCGTGCCTAGCGTTCTCCGGGAAAGCACTCACCGGGCCGCGACGAGCCGGTGCAGCCCGGGTGTTCGGATCCGCCGGGCAGCCGGTCCGAGTACCCGGAGACTCCCGGAGTGGCCAGGATTCCCGTTTCTGCCGATTTCTACCGACGAGGGTTGTGCCGTGGAGCAAGGAAAGGTCGAGAAGTCCGCTCTGGAGGTCGTCGTGACGACCATGGCCTCGGATTCCCACACCTGGAATCTGGTGTTCCTTCAGCTGCTGTTGGAGGAGCTCGGCCACCGGGTGACCAATCTGGGCGCGTGCGTCCCGGACGAACTGATCGTCGCCGAGTGCCGCCGGATCGAGCCGGACCTGATCGTCCTGAGCAGCGTCAACGGGCACGGCTACCAGGAGGGCCTGCGGGTGATCTCCGCCCTGCGGGCCCGCCCGGAGCTGCGGCGCACCCCGACCGTGATCGGCGGCAAGCTCGGCATCGCCGGCTCCAACGACCCCGGCCGTCCGCAGGCCCTGCTGGCGGCCGGCTTCGACGGCGTCTTCGAGGAGGGCGGGTCGGTGGAGGAGTTCCGCACCTTCGTCCGGGCGCTGCACTCCGGGGTACTGCTGTGACGGCGTTCGGCACCTTCGTCGGGCAGGCCAGGGCGGCCGGCGCGCTGGTGGTCCAGCCCCGGATGGGGATGGGCGACCCGCTGCTGATGCGCGACGGCCTGCTCGCCACCCGGGCAGCCGCCGCCGTCACGGTCGGCACGATCACCCTGGACAGCTACACCCGGACCGGCGACCACGCCGCGGCCCGGCGGGCCCTGACCGAGGGCGCCGGCCTCAACGGCTACCCGATCGCCACCCACCCGGTGGACGTCACCCGGGGGGTGCTGCGCGGGGTCGCGGACGCCGGGTTCCCGGTACAGGTCCGGCACGGCTCCGCGCTGCCGGAGAAGATCTTCGCCGCGCTGCTGGCGGCCGGCCTGGACGCCACCGAGGGCGGGCCGGTCTCGTACTGCCTGCCGTACAGCCGCACGCCGCTGCACGAGGCGGTGGCCTGCTGGCAGCGCTGCTGCGAACTGCTCGCCTCGATCCGGGAGTTCGGCGCCGAGCCGCATCTGGAGACGTTCGGCGGCTGCATGATGGGCCAGCTCTGCCCGCCCGGCCTGCTGATCGCGATCAGCGTGCTGGAGGCGCTGTTCTTCCGGCAGCACGGGCTGCGCAGCGTCTCCCTCAGCTACGCCCAGCAGGCGAACCTGCGCCAGGACGAGGAGGCCCTCACGGCGCTCGGCCGGATCGCCGCCGAGCTGCTGCCCGACGTGGACTGGCACATCGTCGTCTACACCTACATGGGGGTGTACCCGCGCTCGCCCGGCGGGGCCCGGCTGCTGCTGGAGGAGGCGGCCCGGCTGTCGGTGCGCTCCGGCGCGGCCCGACTGATCGTCAAGACCACGGCCGAGGCGCACCGCATCCCCACCATCGCCGAGAACGTCCAGGCGCTGGAGGCCGCCGCGGCCGCCGCCGCGGACGAACGCGGCCGCCCGCCCGGCCCCCGGGCACCGGACACCGGTATCGAGGCGGAGGCCCGGGCGCTGATCGAGGCCGTCCTCGGGCTGGACGCCGACCTCGGACGGGCGCTGGTGCGGGCCTTCGCGGCCGGGTACCTCGACGTGCCGTACTGCCTGCACCCGGACAACGCCGGCCGGTCCCGCAGCGCGCTCGGGCCGGACGGCCGGCTGCACTGGTCCGCGGTCGGCTCGATGCCGATCGCCGGGACCACGGGCACCGGACGCCCGCCGATCCTCGGCTCGGCCGAGCTCCTCACCGCGCTCTCGTACGTGCAGCGCACCTACGACCACCGCGCGCAGCAGGCCCCGGGCCGGGCCGCACACGCTCCCCCGCCACCGGGGATCTCCGCACCAGGCATATCCGCTTCACTCTGAGGGATGGGACCCACACGCCATGACCGAAGACGGGCTCACCGCGACGACCGGCCCCGGGCACACACCGCCGACCGACCCCGGGCGGCACCTGACATCACCGACCACCCGCAGCGCGCTGCGGATCCAGCACCAGCTGCTCAGCGCGGCCCGCGAGTACCTGCGCGGCCACGGGTTCACCGAGCTGCTGCCGCCGATCATCGGCCCGGTGACCGACCCGGGCGCGCGCGGCTCCAAGCAGGTCGACATCGACTTCTACGGGCACCGCTACAAGCTGATGACCAGTGCCATCCTGTACAAGCAGGCCTCGCTGCTGGCCTTCGACAAGATCTTCTGCATCGCGCCGAACGTCCGGCTGGAGCCGCTGGAGACGGCCGGCACCAGCCGGCACCTGGCCGAGTTCCACCAGCTCGACGTGGAGGTCGCGGGCGCCGACCGGGACGAGGCCGTCCAGCTGGTCGAGGACCTGGTGGTGCACATGGTCGCCAGCACCGTGCGCGAGCTGCCCAAGGAGTTCGCCGAACTGGGCCGGGACGTCGGCGCCTTCACCGAGCTGCTGAAGGGCTCGTTCGGGCGGATGCGGCACGCCGAGGCCGTCGCCGAGCTGCGCGGGGCGGGCCACCCGCAGAGCCCGGACGCCGAACTCGACTGGGCCGGCGAGGCGTTGCTCTCCTCCCGGCGGGACCGCCCGCTGTTCGTCACCGACTACCCGAAGGGCTCGCGCGGCTTCTACGACCGCGAGTGCCCCGAACAGCCGGGCCTGCTGCGCAACTTCGACCTGCTCGCACCGGAGGGCTACGGCGAGCTCTGCAGCGGCAGCCAGCGCACCAACGACTACGCCGACATCGTGACCCGGATGCGGGAGACCGGTGAGAACCCGCAGAAGTACCGCTGGTACCTGGACCTGGTGCGCGAGGGCGTGCCGGCCAGCGCGGGCTTCGGCATCGGCGTCGAGCGGCTGACCCGCTACGTCGCCGGGCTGGACGCCGTCTGGCAGGCCAGCGCGTTCCCCAAGCTGGCCGGGGTGGTGTCGCCGTGAGCGACCTGCTGGCACCGGACTTCCCCGAGGAGGAGGTCCGGCTGCGTGCCCGCACCGGCGTGGCGGCCGCCTTCCCGCCCGCCGGGGAGTACGGCCGGGTGCTGTTCGGCGCCGGGCATCCGGACGGTACGGCGGACGGGCCGGACGGGCTGGACGCGCTGCGGATCGTCCCGCCGGTGTTCATGCCGCAGCGGCTGGCGCGGCTGATCGACCTCGGCCGGGAGCCGGACTACCGGGACGTCGAACTCGCCACCGACATCGGCGGGTTCCGCTCGGCGCTGCCGGTCTACGTCTCCGCACTGGGCTCCACCCGGGCGGCCGGCGGCGACCTCGGGCTCGCCCTCTCCCGCCAGGCCGGCGCGCTGGGCGTGCCGATGGTGATCGGCGAGAACGTGGTGCCGGTGAACGGCTACGGCCGGCTCGGCGAGGACGCCGACCGCGCGCTGCTGGGCCGGCTGCGGGCCTACACCGACGGCCTCGCGGAAGGCACCGCACAGGGCGGCGCGGACGGCCTGGGCGGGGTGGCCGTCCAGCAGAGCACCGAGGACGCCGACGCGGAGGTGTGGAACCTGGTCTACAGCGACCCGGCCGCGCTGCCGCTGCTGGAGTCCGGGCGGCTGGCCTTCGAACTGAAGGTGGGCCAGGGCGCCAAGCCCGGCCTCGGCGGCATGACGGTGCTGGACGCCGAGGCGGCCGCGCGGGTCGGCGACCGGTACGGCCTGGACCCGGTGTTCGGCGAGGGCCGGGTGCTGCGCTCCAGCACCCCGGGCACCTTCACCGCGGAGATCCTGCGCCAGCAGATCCGTTTGATGCGCAACAACTTCCCGCGGGCGCGGGTCTGGGTGAAGCTGCACCCCGGCCGGGACGTCGCACTGGCCGCGCGGGTGGCCGCCGAGGCCGGGGCGGACGCCGTCACGGTGGACGGCGCCGAGGGCGGCACGGGCTGGGCGCCCGGGGCCTTCCCGCGGCACGTCGGACTGCCGCTGGCGGAGTGCCTGCGCCGGCTGGCCGCCGACCCGCCGCCCTGTCTGCTGGTGTCCGGGCGGATCTGGGAGGGCAGCCGGGCCGTCAAGAGCCTGGCCCTGGGGGCCCGCGCGGTGGGCCTCGGGCGGGCGGCGCTGCTCGCCGCGGCCGAGGACCGGGAGGCCGGTCTGACCCGTTTCACCCAGTGCCTCGCGCTGGAGCTCCGCCTGCTGATCAGCGCGCTCGGCAAGTACACGCCGCAGGCCCTGGACCGCGATGACGTCTGGTCCCCCACGGAGCCCGTCCGCTAGAACGCCCGGCTCCACGCCCGGCTCCACGCCCGGCATATCCTCCGGAATTCCTCGGACCGAAATCCGGGAACGAGCGGCCGGAGCACAGCCGCCGGAAATACGGCCCACCGACAGCGCAGCCCAACGGCAATGCAGCCCAACGGCAGCGCAGCTCACCGGCCGTGCGGCCCACCCGGAGAGTCGGCGGAAAGCGGCAGTCGGAAACTGCCCATTTCCTTCCCCGCTTTCTGCCGATCGGGCCGGTGAATTCACCCTATCGTCGAGATCGTCGCCATTGTTTCATCAATTCATCGGGGTTGGATGATGTCCTCACGCGGTTTCCCATTCGAATCCACGGCGCGCCGGTACCCGGAGCGACCGGCCGTGCGGCTCGGCGGCCGGACGGTCGGCTACCGGGAGCTCGACGAGCTGAGCGCGGCGCTCGCCGACCGGATCACCCCCGGCCGGACGCTCGCCGTCACCGGCCGCGACCGGCTCGACCACGTCGTCGCGATGCTGGCGGCCTTCCGGGCCGGTGCCACCTACCTGCCGCTGGACCGGGAGGCCCCGGAGGAGCGCAACCGCTGGATCGCCGAGGACGCGGGCGCGTCCCTCGCCCTGGCCGGGGAGGAGCTCACCGCGCTGGACGGCCCGGCCGCGGCCGACGGCGGCGCCGGGTACGTCATCTACACCTCGGGCACCACCGGCCGCCCCAAGGGCGTGCACGTGCCGCTCGCCGCGCTGACCGGCCACCTGGCGGCGGCCGCCGAGCGGTTCGGCCTGACCCCGGACGACGTGGTGCTGCACTTCGCCCGGCCGACCGTCGACGTGGCCGTCGAGCAGGTGCTGACCGCGCTCTGCGCCGGCGCCTGCGTCGTGATCCCGGAGCAGCAGCTGCTGGCCCCCGCCGCCCTGCTCGACCTGCTGGACTCCGAGGGCGTCACCGTCGCCAACCTGGCGGCCGGGTACTTCCAGGACGTGGTCGCGGCGGTGCGCGAGCGCGGCCGGGCCCCCCGATCGCTGCGGCTGATGATCTCCGGCAGCGACCGGCTGCACCCCGACACCGCGGCCGGCTGGTGGGCGGCCACGGGCGTGCCGCTGCTCAACGCGTACGGGCCGACCGAGACCACCGTCACCGCCACCGTGCACGAGGCGGCCGGTACGGCGGCGGCCCCGGCGGCCGGCGTGGTGCCGATCGGCACCGCGCTGGGCGAGCGCCGGCTGTACGTGCTGGACGAGCGGCTGCGGCCGTGCCCGCCCGGCGCGACGGGCGAACTGTTCATCGGCGGCCCGCTGCTGGCCTCCGGCTACCTGGGCCGCCCGGGCCAGACCGCCGGACGGTTCGTGGCGGACCCGTTCGCCGACGGCCCGGGCGCCCGGATGTACCGCACCGGGGACCTCGTCCGCCGGTCGGCCGAGGACGCCGCGCTGGAGTTCGTCGGGCGCGCCGACCACCAGGTCAAGATCCGCGGCTTCCGGGTCGAACCGGGCGAGATCGAGCAGGTCCTGGCCGCCCACCCGGGCGTCGCCGGCTGCGTGGTGGTGGCCCACGAGGGCCGCCTGGCCGCGTACGTCACCGGTACCGCGCCCGAGTACGCCGCCGCCCGTGCGTACCTCGCCGAGCGGCTGCCCGAGCACATGATCCCGGCGACCCTGACCGCCCTGGACGCCTTCCCGCTGACCGCCGGCGGCAAGGTCGACCGGGCCGCGCTGCCCGCACCGCAGCCGGTGTCCGCCGCCCGGCCCGGCCGGCGCCCGCCGCGCACCCCTGCCGAGCAGCTGATCGCCGCGGTCTGGTCGGACGTGCTCGGGGTGGCCGAGGTCGGCGCCGACGACAACTTCTTCCACCTCGGCGGCGATTCGCTGACGGCGGTGCGGGTGGTCGGCCGGGTCTTCGACGTGTTCGGCATGGTGTCGCCGTACACCATCTTCGACGCGCCGACGCTGGCCGGGTTCGCCGCGGCGGTGACGGCCGCCGGCAGCGGCGGCGGCGAGCGGCCGGCCCTGACCAGGGCCGGCGCCACCGAGGCGCCGCTGTCGAAGTTCCAGCGCGGCCTCTGGTTCCTGGAGCAGTGGAACCCGGGCGCGCCGACCTACCTGGTGCCCTGGGTGTTCCGCTTCGCCGGCCCGGTGGACCCGGAGCTGCTGCGGGCCGCCCTGGCGGGCGTGGTGGCGCGCCACGAGAGCCTGCGCACCACCTTCGTCCTCGGCGAGGACGGGCCCCGGCAGGTCGTCCACCCGTCGGTGGAGCTGCCGTTCACGCTGGTCGACACCACGGCCGAGCTGGTCGACGGCCTGCTCGCCGAGGCCGCCGTCGAGCCGTTCGACCTGGAGAGCGGTCCGCTGCTGCGGGCCCGGGTGTTCCGGACCGGCGACACGGCCACGATGCTGCTGCTCTGCCACCACATCGTCTGGGACGAGGGCTCGCTGCCGGTCCTGGAGGGCGAGCTCCAGGAGCTGTACGCGGCGCTCGCCGAGGGCCGCCCGGCCGACCTGCCCGAGCCGCCCGTGCAGTACGCCGACTACAGCGCCTGGCAGTACCGGGACGAGGCCGAGGCCGAGCGCCAGCTGGACTACTGGCGCGAGCAGTTGACCGACGCCCCGACCGAGCCGGCGCTGCCCGCCGACCACCCCAGGCCGGAGGTCCAGGCCTTCCGCGGCGCCTTCCACCGCTTCGCGATGCCGGCCCCGGTGGCCGAGGCCGTCCGGGCGCTCGCCCGCAGCGAGGACGCCACCCCGTTCATGGTGCTGCTGGCCTCGCTCGCGCTCACCCTGCACCGCCGCACCGGACAGCGCGACCTGGTGCTGGGCTCCCCGGTGAGCGTCCGCGGCCGGACCGAACTCGACGGCCTGATCGGCTACTTCGTCAACCTGCTGCCGCTGCGCGTGCGGGTCGGGGAGGACGTGTCGTTCCGCGAGCTGGTGCGGCACGTGCGCGAGGTGTCGATCGGCGGGTACCGGCACCAGGACGCGCCGTTCGACGACATCGCGGGCGCGGTGCTGGAGGACCGCCCGGAGGACCGCAACCCGCTCTGCCAGGTGCTGCTGGAGCTGCACCCGCTGGACACCCGCCCGCTGAGCATCGGCGGCGCCGAGGTCACCCGGGAGCTGCACTCCAACCCGGTCTCCCGCTTCGACCTGTCGATCTCCGTCGACGACCGCGGCACCGGCTTCACCGGCCGCTTCGAGTACGACAGCGACCTGTTCGATCCCGCCACCATGGCCGGGCTCTGCGAGGGCTGGCTCGCCACCCTGGCCGCCGCCGTCGAGGTGCCCGTGCACGCCCTCTTCGAGGAGCGGGCCGCCCGCACCCCGCAGGCCCTCGCCCTGGTCTCCGGCGAGGAGCGGGTGGCGTACGGCGCGCTGAACACCGGCGCCAACCGGCTCGCCCACCACCTGGCCGGGCTCGGCGTGGGCCGCGGCGACACCGTGGCGGTGCTGGTCGAGCGCGGGCCCGACCTGGTGACCGCGCTGCTGGCGGCGCTCAAGACGGGCGCCGCGTACACCCTGCTCGACCCGGACTTCCCGGCCGAGCGGCTGGCCGGCGCGGTCGCCGACAGCGGGGCCCGCCTGCTGGTCACCCACCGGCACGCCACCGCGCCGTTCCCGGTGCCGCACCACCTGGACCTGGACGACGAAGCCGCCGCCCTGGCGGCCCGCCCCGGGCACGACCCGGGGATCGCGGTCGGCGGCGACGACCTGGCCTGCGTGATGTTCACCTCCGGCTCCACCGGCCGCCCCAAGGGCGTGGCCGTCCCGCACCGGGCGCTGACCGGCACCTACCTCGGCCAGGACTACGCCCGCTTCGGCCCCGAGGAGGTCTGGCTGCAGTGCTCGCCGGTCTCCTGGGACGCCTTCGCCCTGGAGCTGTACGGCGCCCTGGCGTTCGGCGGCACCTGCGTCCTGCAGCCCGGCCAGCGCCCGGACCCGGAGACCATCGCCGCCCTCACCCGGCGCCACGGGGTGACCCAGCTCCAGCTCTCCGCCAGCCTGTTCAACTTCCTGCTGGAGGAGTTCCCGGACACCTACACCGACCTGAAGGTGGCCTTCACCGCCGGTGAGCGGGCCTCCGTCACCCATGTCGCCAAGGCCCTGGAGAACTACCCCGGCCTGCGGGTCGCCAACGGCTACGGCCCGGTGGAGAGCCTCGGCCTGACCACCTGCCACGAGGTCGTCCCCGCCGACACCGGCGCGGCCTCCGTCCCGATCGGACGGCCGCTGCACGGCAAGGGGATCCACGTCCTGGACGAGCGGCTGGACCCGGTCGGGCCCGGGGTGACGGGCGAGCTGTACGCGGCCGGCAGCGGCCTGGCCTACGGGTACCTCGGCCGGCCCGCGCTCACCGCCGAGCGCTTCGTCGCCTCGCCGTTCGGCGGCCCCGGGGAACGGATCTACCGCACCGGCGACCTCGGGCACCGCACCGCCGAGGGCGTCCTGGAGATCACCGGCCGGATCGACGACCAGGTCAAGATCCGCGGCTTCCGGGTCGAACCGGGCGAGATCGAGGACCTGCTCACCCGGCACCCGGACGTCCGGGAGGCCGCGGTGGCCGTCCACGAGCCCGCCCCCGGCGACCAGCGGCTCGCCGCGTACGTCACCGCCGGGACGGCCGTGCCGGATCCGGACGCGCTGCTCGACCACCTGGCCCGGCTGCTGCCCGCGCACATGGTCCCCGCGACCCTCGACGTGCTGGCCGCGCTGCCGCTCAACCCGAACGGCAAGATCGACCGGCGGGCGCTGCCCGCCCCCGCCGAACGCCGCGCCGCCCCGGCGCCGGCCGACGCGCTCAGCCCGACCGAACGGCTCGTCGCCGACGCCGTGCGCGAGGTCCTGGACCTCGCGGAGGAGGTCGGGCGCGAGGACAACTTCTTCCGGATCGGCGGCAACTCGCTGGCCGCCGTCCGGGTCGCGATGCGGCTCTCCCGGGAGACCGGGACCCGCGTCCCGCCGCACGTGGTGTTCCGGGGCAAGACCGTGAGCGCCATCGCCGAACGGCTGGCCGCCCGATGACGGACCGCACCCCGACCGAGGGGATCCCGCAGACAAGGAGCGAGGCCGTGAGCCCGTCCGACGACCTGGTCCGCACCGCCCCCGCGTCGGGGCTGCAGCGCGGGCTCTGGTTCCTCGACCAGTGGCAGCCGCAGGCCGCCACCTACAGCACCCCGTGGGTGTTCGACGTCACCGGACCGCTGGACCCGGCGCTGCTGCAGCGGGCGCTGGACGGCGTGGTGGCCCGGCACGAGGCGCTGCGCACCACCTTCGCGCTGCACCCCGACGGCCCCCGCCAGCAGGTACACCGCTCGCTCGCCGTCCCGCTCGCCGTCACCGACCTGCGCGGGCTGCCCGCGGCCGAGCGGGAGGAGCGGGCCGAGCGCCTGCTCACCAAGCGCTCCGCCGAGCCCTTCGACCTCGCCACCGGTCCGCTGCTGCGGGCCGAGGCCCTCCGGCTGGCCGACGAGCGCACCACCGTCCTGCTGGTCGTCCACCACATCGTCTGGGACGGCTGGTCCGCCGAGGTCTTCGAGCGCGAACTGGCCGAGCTGTACGGCGCCCTGGCCGAGGGGCGGGAGGCCCGGCTGCCCGAGCTCACCGCCCAGTACGCGGACTACGCGATCGAGGAGCTCGACGCCTCCTTCGAGGAGCACCTGGCGTACTGGAAGGACCGGTTGGACGGCGCCCCGGCGCTGCTGGAGCTGCCCACCGACCGGCCCCGGCCCGCCGAGCGCGGCCAGGCCGGGCGCACCGAGGCCTTCGGGCCGGCCGCCGGCACCGCGGCCCGGGTGCGCGCCCTGGCCGAGCAGGAGGGCGTCACCCCGTTCACGGTGCAGCTGGCCGCGTTCGCGCTGCTGCTGAGCCGCTGGACCGGCGCCGACGACCTGGTCGTCGGCACCCCGGTGACCACCCGCAACCGGCCGGAACTGGAAAACCTGGTCGGCTACTTCGTCAACCTGCTGCCGCTGCGGATCCGGCTCGCCCCCGGGATGACCTTCCGTGAGCTGCTGGAGCACGTCCAGGACGCCGCCTTCGACGCCTTCGGCTACCTCGACGTGCCCTTCGACCAGCTGGTCGACCACCTGGGCACCACCCGCACCGCCCAGCACCCGCCGCTGGTCCAGGTGGTGTTCGGCGCGCACACCGAGGACCGCACGCCGCTGGCCCTCGGACCGGCCACCGCCGAGCGACGGGTCCGCTCCAACGGCACCAGCAAGTTCGACCTCACCTGGTCGGTGTTCGACGACGGCGAGCTGCGCGGCGAGGCCGAGTACAGCAGCGACCTCTTCGACCCGCCGACCGTCCGGCGGCTGGCCGCCGACTGGCAGGAGCTGCTCACCGCCGCGCTGGACGGCCCCGACACCACGGTGCTGCAACTGACCGGCGGCGGCCGTCCGGAGCAGCCGGCCGCGCTGTCCGAGGGGCACTGCCTGCACCACCTCTTCGAGCAGGCGGTGGACGCGTACGGCGACCGGCCCGCCGTCGCCGACCAGGCCGGGACGCTCGACTACCGCGAACTCGACCGGCGCGCCAACCGCCTCGCGCACGCCCTGCTCGCCCGGGGCGTCGGCGCCGGCGACCGGGTCGGGCTGCTGCTGGACCGGACCGCCGACATCCCGGTCGCCGTCCTCGCGGTGCTGAAGACCGGCGCCGCCTACGTCCCGGTCGACCCCTCCGCGCCCGCCGACCGCGCCTCGCTGGTCCTCGGCGACACCGGCGTCGCCCTGGTGGTCACCGACCGCCCGGACCGGGTGCCGGACGGCCCCTGGCGGCGCCTCGACCTGGCCGAGAACGCCGAGGAGCTCGCCGCGCGGCCCGACACCCGCCCGCCGGCCGCCGGCCGGCCCGGGGACGTCGCCTACGTGATCTTCACCTCCGGCTCCACCGGCCGGCCCAAGGGCGTCGCCGTCGCCCACGAGCACGTCAGCCGGCTGATGGCCTCCGGGCGCGAGCACTTCGCCTTCGGACCGGACGAGGTGTGGACGCTGTTCCACAGCTACGCCTTCGACTGGACGGTCTGGGAGCTGTGGGGCGCCCTGCTGCACGGCGCCCGCCTGGTGGTCGTGCCCTACCTGACCAGCCGCTCCCCCGAGGAGTTCGCCCGGCTGCTGGACGACGAGCGGGTCTCCTACCTCTGCCTCACCCCGTCGGCGCTGCGCCAGCTGGAGCCCGTGCTGCGGCGCAGCCCGCGCGCCCTGCCCGCGCTGAAGTGGATCATGCTGGGCGGCGAGGCGCTCGACCCGGCCGTGGTGCAGCGCTGGTTCGACCTCGACCCGCTGCCACCGGCCCGGCTGTGCAACCTGTACGGGATCACCGAGACCACCGTCCACGTCACCACCCACGACGTGGCCGGCAGCGCGGCGGGCTTCGAGCGCAGCCTGATCGGCGCGCCCATGCCGCACCTGACCGCGCTCGTCCTGGACGACTGGCTGCGGCCCTGCCCGGCCGGGCGGCCCGGCGAGCTGTACATCGGCGGCGGCAGCCTCGCCCACGGCTACTGGGGCCGGCCCGGCCTCACCGCCGGACGGTTCGTCGCCGACCCGTACGGGCCGCCCGGCGCCCGGCTGTACCGCACCGGCGACGTCGCCAGGCGGCTGGCCGACGGCGGTCTGGAGTACGTCGGCCGCGCCGACTTCCAGGTCAAGCTGCGCGGGTTCCGGATCGAGCTCGGGGAGATCGAGAACGCCCTGAGCGCCCACCCGGACGTGGACGCCTGCGTGGTCACCGTGCACGACGACCGGCTCGCCGCGTACGTCACCGGGCGCGAACCGGCCGACGTCCGGGCCTTCCTGGGCCGCACGCTGCCCGAGTACATGGTCCCGGCCTCGGTCACCGTCCTCGACGCGCTGCCGCTCACCGTCAACGGCAAGGTCGACCGGGCGGCGCTGCCCGCCCCCGGCCTGCGGGTCGCCTCCGCCGGCGACGGGCACGTCGATCCCCGCACCCCCGACGAGGAGGCCTTCGCCGCCGTCTGGTCGCAGGTGCTCGGCGTCGAGGGGATCGGCGTCCACGACGACTTCTTCCACCTCGGCGGGGACTCCATCCGGGCCGTCCAGCTCGCCGGGGCGCTGCACGAGCGCGGCTGGGAGGTCACCCTGCGGGACGTCTTCAACGCCCCGACCGTCGCCGCCCTGCTGCCGCTCGCCGAGCCGGTCGCCGCCGCCCGGGACGCCGCCGAGCCCTTCGCGCTGGTCTCCGGGGAGGACCGCGCCGACCTGCCGCCCGAGGTGGTGGACGCCTATCCGATGGTGTCCATGCAGCTCAGCATGGTCTTCCACATGGAGATCGCCGGCGGCACGGACAGCTACCACAACGTCAACTCCTACCGGATCTCCGGCGACCTCGACGAGGAGGCGTTCCGCCGCTCCGTCACCGAGGCGATGGAGCGCCACCCCGTCCTGCGCACCGGCCTGGACCTGTCCGGCTACAGCGAACCCCTGCAGCTGGTGCACGGCGCGCTCCCCGCGCCCGTCGGGTTCGCCGACCTGCGCGGGGTCGAGGACCAGGACGCGGCCGTCCGGGCCGTCTTCGACGAGCACCGGGAGCGGCCGTTCGACCTGAGCGCCCCGCCGCTGTTCCGGATCACCGTGCAGCGGCTCGCGGAGAGCGCCTTCCAGCTCACCATCTCCGAGCACCACGCCATCCTGGACGGCTGGAGCTTCACCTCGCTGCTCACCGAACTCCTGGAACGGCACGCCGCGCTGGCCGCCGACCCGGGGAGCGCACCGACCCCGACGCCGCGCTCGTCCTTCCGGGACTTCGTGGACGTCGAACGCGAGGCCGCCGCCGACCCGCGCTCGCTGGAGTACTGGCGCGGCCGGCTCACCGGGGCCGGCGGCCAGCTCTGGCCCGGCAGCGCCGACGTCCACGAACTGCCGCGCACCGTCGAACGGGTGCTGCCCGAGGCGCCCGCCCAGCTGCGGCTGGTCGCCGACGCGCTGGCCGTCCCGGTCAAGTCCGTCGCGCTGGCCGCCCACCTGCGGGCCCTCGCGCACATCACCGGCCGGCGGCGGGTCACCACCGGCCTCGCCATGAACGGCCGGCTGGAACGGCTCGGCGGCACCGAGGTGTACGGACTCTTCCTGAACACCGTCCCGCTGGTCTGCGAGCCGACCGACGACCTGCTCGCCCTGGTGCGCGAGGTGCACCGGGAGGAGCTGGACATGATGCCGCACCGCCGGGTGCCGTTCGCCCGGCTGGCCCGGCTGATGGCCGACACCGGACTCGACAGCCAGTTCGGCTACCTGCGCTTCCACGCCCTGGGCCGGCTCAGCTCGGCCCGCATCGTGGACGGCCGGATCGGCTGCGAGCCGACCCTGCGGCACGAGCCCAACAGCTTCGCCTTCGGCGCCTCGCTGATCCAGGACCCGGTCTCCCAGCGGGTGCTGCTCGCCGTGGACCACCAGCGCTCCGTGGTCGCCGATGCCACCGCCGAGACCTTCATCGACGCCTACACGGCGACCCTTCACGACCTGGCCGCGTCCGCCCGACGCGCCCTCCGGACCGAGGAGTACCGAGCATGACCGCCGCACCCGTTCCCGCCGCCGGCCCCGCCACCGACCTGCTGACCCGGCTGCGCGCCGTCGTCGCCGCCCACCCCGGCCGGACCGCCGTCCACGCCGCCGACGGCAGCCTCGACTTCGCCGGGCTCGACCTCCGCACCGCCGCCCTGGCCCGCGCCCTGCGCGCCCACGGCGTCCGGCGGGGCGACCGGGTCGGCGTCCACCTGACCCGCACCACCGACCTGCCGGTCGCCCTGCTCGCCGTCTGGCGGGCCGGCGCCGCCTACGTGCCGCTCGACCCGGCCTACCCGGCCGAGCGGCTGGCCTTCATGGCCGCCGACGCCGGGCTCGCCGCGCTGATCAGCGCCGACGGCCCGGCCCACGTCCCGGACGGCGTCCCGGTGCTGCGCCCGGACGCCGCCGCCGACGGCCCGGAGCTCCCCGACGCCGCCCACCCGCTCGACCCGGCGTACGTGATCTACACCTCCGGCTCGACCGGCCGCCCCAAGGGCGTGGAGGTCCCCCGCGGGGCCGTCGCCGCGCTGGTCACCGCGCTGGAGCAGAGCGGCGCCTACCGGCCCGAGCCGGGCGTGGTCGGCTGGAACGCCAGCGTCTCCTTCGACGCCTCCGTCCAGCAGTGGGCCCGGATCTGCCGCGGCGACACCGTCGTGGTGATCGACGAGGCCCGGCGCGCCGACCCGGTCCGCCTCGCCGACCTGCTCGCCGAGCACGGCGTCACCGACCTGGACCTCACCCCCTCGCACTGGGAGCTGCTGCGCGAGCCGCTGGCCGGCACCCGCCCGCCGCGGCTGTTCATGGGCGGCGAGCCCGTCCCCGAGCGGATCTGGCGGGAGCTGGCCGACGGCGGCGCCGACGCCCTCAACCTGTACGGGCCCACCGAGTGCACCGTGGACGCCGTCACCGCCCCGATCAGCGGCCCCGGACCGCACCTCGGCACGCCGCTGCCCGGCGTCCGCGTCCACCTGCTGGACGAGAAGCTGGCGCCGGTCGCCGACGGCACCGTCGGCGAGCTCTACCTGGCCGGCCCCGGCGTCGCCCACGGCTACCCGGGCCACCCGGGGCTCACCGCCGGGCGGTTCGTCGCCGACCCGTTCGGCCCGGCCGGGGAGCGGATGTACCGCACCGGGGACCAGGCCCGGCGCGGCGCCGGGGGCCGGCTGGAGTACGTCGGCCGGGTCGACCGCCAGGTCAAGCTGCGCGGCTACCGGATCGAGCTCGGCGAGATCGAGCACGCGCTGGCCGGCCTGGAGGGCGTCCGGGCCGCCGCCGTCACCGTGCACCGGACGGCCGAGGGCGACGACCGGCTCGCCGGGTACGTCACCGGCACCGCCACCGCGCCGGTGCTGCTGGAGCGGCTGCGGGCCACCCTGCCCGCCCACCTCGTCCCGGCCGGGATCACCGTGCTGGAGGCGCTGCCGCTCACCCCCAACGGCAAGGTCGACCACCGGGCCCTCCCGGTCCCGGCCGCGGAGGCCGGGCCGGCCGCCGGCGACGGCGCCGGTGACGGCGGGCTGGAGGAGCAGGTCGCCGAGGTCTGGCGCACCGTGCTCGGGGTGTCCAGCGTCGCCCCCGAGGACGACTTCCTCGCCCTCGGCGGCCACTCGCTCGCCGCCCTGCGCGTCGTCCACCTGCTGCGCCGCCGGCTGAACGTCGAACTCCAGCTCCGGCACCTGCTGGACGCCGCCGACCTCGCCGCGTTCACCGCCGCCGTGCGGCGCGCCACCGAGGCCGGCGCCGCCCCCCGGCCCGCGCTCACCGCCCGCCGCGCGGCCACGCTGTGATCGGCGCCCCGCCGGCCCGGCCCGGCCGGCCCCGGGTCGAGGGCGACTGGCTGCTCGTCCCGGCGCCGCAACCGCACCGCCCGTTCCGGCTGTTCTGCTTCCCGCACGCCGGCGGCGACGCCACCGCCTACACCCCGCTGGCGCACGCCCTGGCCCCGACCGCCGAGGTCTGGGCACTGCGCCCGCCGGCCCGTGGCGGCCGCGGCCGCCACCCCATGCCCGCCACCTTCGACCTGCTGGTCCGGGCGGTCGTCGAGGCCCTGACCCCGCATCTGACCGGCCGGTTCGGCTTCTACGGGCAGAGCTTCGGCGCGCTGCTCGGCTACGAGGTGGCCCGCGCCCTGCCCGCCGACCGGCAGCCCGAGATGGTGGTCGCGGCCTCCGCCTCGCCGCCCGCCCACTGGGCCGAGGACGTCCGCCCCCGGGAGGACCCGGACGAGCTGCTCCGGATCGCCGGGATGGGCGAACTCGTCCAGGCCGAGCCGGAGTTGCAGGAGATGGCGCTCGCCGCCATCCGCACCGACCTGGCCGTCAGCCACACCTACCGGCCACGGCCGCACCCGCCGATCGCCGCCGACCTGTACGCGGTCGCCGGCGCGGACGACCCCATGCTCGACACCGCGGAGCCGGCCGGCTGGGCCCGGCACACCCGCCGCACCTTCGGCCACCACGTCGTCCCCGGCGGACACCTGCTGGCCACCGTCGACCGACCCGGCCCGGTCGACCTTCTGACCTCGATCATCGGGCGCCGGCCCGAGCGAAACCCCAGGGAGCAGTAGTGGTCAGCACCACGGTCGACCTGACCGACCCGGGCCTGTGGGCCCTGCCCGACACCCCCGCCCTGGTCGAGGAGCTGCGCCGCGAGGCGCCCGTCCACCTCACCGACACCGTCGACGACGGGCCGGTCTGGTCGGTGCTCTCCTACCAGCACTCCGCCGACGTGCTGCGCAACGCCGCCGTCTACAGCTCCGAGAGCGGCTCGCTGCTCGGCGCCGGCGCCGGCCAGACACCCGTCGGATCGGGCCGGATGATGGCCCTCACCGACCCGCCCCGGCACCGCGAACTCCGGTCGCCCGCCAACCCGTTCTTCTCACCGGGCGGTGTGCGCGGCGCCGCCCGCAGCATCGCCGAGCTGGCCGGCGAACTCTTCGACCGGGCCGTCGAACAGGGCGAGGTCGACCTGGTCGACGTGGTCTCCGCACTGCCGCTCGCGGTGATGTGCGACCTGCTCGACGTGCCGGAGAAGGACCGTGAGATGGTCGTCCGGGTCTGCGACATCGCCTTCCTCGGCCGGACCCCCGAGGAGCGCCGGGCCGGCCACCAGCAGCTCATCCCCTACCTGATGCACCAGGTCATGCTGCGGCGCACCGACCCGCGCGACGACCTGATCAGCATGATGGCCACCTACCGGGTCCGCGGGAAGCTGCTGCCGGTCGAGGACGTGGTGCTCAACCTGGACAACATCGTGGTCGGCGGCGTCCAGACGGTCCGGCACACCGCCGCGATGGGCCTGCTCACCCTCGTCCAGCACCCCGAGCTGTGGCAGCAGCTGCAGCGCGGCGAGGTGGGGATGGACTCGGCCGTGGACGAGCTGCTGCGCTGGACCTCCGTCGGGCTGCACACGCTGCGCACCGCCTCCCGGGACACCGAGCTGGCCGGCCGGCAGATCCGGCGCGGCGACCGGGTCGCGGTCTGGGTGTGGTCCGCCAACCGGGACCCGGAGGCCTTCGACCGGCCCGACCTGATCCGGCTCGACCGCTCCCCCAACAAGCACCTCGCCCTGGGCCTCGGCGCCCACTACTGCATCGGCGCACCGCTGGCCAAGGCCGAGCTCGGCGCGCTGTTCTCCGCCGCGCTGGAGCGGGTCTCCGCGATCGAGCCGACCGCGCCGCCGCAGTACAACCGCTCGATCATCAACTTCGGCCTGGACCACTTCCCGGTCCGGCTGACCCCGCGCTGACCTGCGTTCGGCGCCCGGCCGCAGGGCGGCACCGGCACCGCCGAACTGCCGCTCTCCTGCCGGGCCTTGTGCCGCTCGGCCCGATCCGCCGCCGATAACTTCGTATCAACCCAAGGAGGACACCACCATGACGAACCCGTTCGAGGACGACAACGCCGGCTACCTGGTGCTCGCCAACGACGAGAACCAGCACTCGCTCTGGCCGGTCTGGATCGACGTGCCGGCCGGCTGGACCACCGTCCACGGCGAGGACACCCGCCAGGGCTGCCTCGACCACATCGAGGCCAACTGGACCGACATCAGGCCCGCGAGCCTGGTCGCCGGTCTCGACCGGGCGTGAGCGCCACCATGCTGACCTGGGACCTCACCCCCGGCCGCCCGGCCCTGACCCGCGTACCGCGGACCGCCGACATCGGCGAGGCCTGCGACTGGCTGCGCGAGAACGAGACCGAGCTCACCGCGGCCCTGCACCGGCACGGCACGATCTTCCTGCGCGGCCTGCCGGTCGCCGGCACCGAGGACGTCGCCGCCGTGCGCGACGTGCTCATCCCGGAGCCCACCCCGTACCGGGAGAAGGCCACCCCCCGCAGCGACTTCGGCAACGGCGTCTTCTCGTCCACCGACCTGCCGCCCGCCCAGTCGATCCGGATGCACAACGAGAACAGCTACACGCTGACCTTCCCCGGCCGGCTGCTGTTCGCCTGCCTGATCGCCCCGGAGGAGGGCGGCGCCACCCCGACCGCCGACTGCCGCCGGGTGCTCGCCGGGCTCCCCGACCACCTGGTCGACCGGATGCGGTCCTCCGGCTGGACCCTCACCCGCACCTACTCGGACTACATCTCGCTCGACTGGCGCACCGCGTTCAACACCGGGGAGCGCTCCGAGGTGGAGGACTACTGCCGCGAGAACGGCATCTCCTGGGAGTGGCAGCCGGACGGCAACCTGCGCACCAGCCAGCTGCGCCCCGGCACGATCAGCCACCCGGGGACCGGCGAGGAGGTCTGGTTCAACCACCTCGCCTTCTGGAACGAGTGGTCGCTCGACCCGGACATCCGGGAGGCGATGATCGACGAGTTCGGCCCGGACGGGTTCCCGTTCAACACCGGTTTCGGCGACGGGAAGCCGCTCGGCCGCGAGGACGTCGAGGCGCTCAACGAGGCCTACCGGGCCGCGACCGTCCGCGAGACCTGGCAGGTCGGCGACGTGATGCTGGTCGACAACGTGCTCTGCGCCCACGGCCGGGACCCGTTCCGCGGCGACCGCCGGATCGCCGTCGCCATGGGCCGCCCGGTGGACGTCCTGGACTGCCGCCCGAGCGTGCTCCCCACCGTGGTCCCCGCCTAACCGGCCCGAACACCCCGCCGTGACGTGAGTAGAGGAAGCACCGTGATCCCGGTTTCGTACGCACAACAGCGTCTCTGGCTGATCGACCAGATCGAAGGGCCGACCGCGCTCTACAACCTGCCGTTCGCGGTACGCCTGCGCGGCGGGCTCGACACCGCCGCGCTGCGCGCCGCCACGGCGGACGTGGTCACCCGCCACGAGGCGCTGCGGACGGTGTTCCCGGTGGTCGCGGGGGTGCCGGTGCAGCAGATCGTGCCGTCGCACGAGGCGGAGCCCCGCTTCGAGACGGTCGACTGCGCCCCGGCCGACTACCCCGGCCTGCGGGACGCGGCGGCGGCCCACACCTTCGACCTGGAACACGAACTGCCCATCCGGGTCACGGTCTTCTCTCTCTCCTCCACCGAGCACGTGCTGCTGGTGGTGCTCCACCACATCGCCGGCGACGGCTGGTCGCTCGGGCCGCTCCTGCGCGACCTCGCCACCGCCTACCGGGCGCGGCTGGCCGGCACGGCCCCCGACTGGGAACCGCTGCCGGTGCAGTACGCCGACTACGCCCTCTGGCAGCGCGAGCTGCTCGGCGACGAGCAGGACCCGCAGAGCCTGCTCGCCCGCCAACTCGACTACTGGCGGGCGACCCTGGCCGGTCTGCCGGAGGAGCTGGAGCTCCCCGCCGACCGCCCCCGGCCACCCGTGCCCAGCGCCGCCGCCGACGCCGTGGCCTTCGGGTACGGCGCCGAACTGCACACCGCCCTGGTCGACCTGGCCCGGCAGCACCGGTCCACCCTGTTCACCGTCCTGCAGGCCGGCCTGGCCGCCCTGTTCACCCGGCTCGGGGCCGGCACCGACATCCCCCTCGGCACCGGTGTCGCCGGCCGCTCCGACGAGGCCCTGAACGACCTCGTCGGCTTCTTCGTCAACACCCTGGTGCTGCGCACCGACACCTCCGGCGACCCGGGCTTCGCCGAACTGCTCCGCCGCGTCCGGGAGTCGCAGCTCGACGCGTACGCCCACCAGGACGTTCCGTTCGAGCGCCTCGTCGAGGAGCTCAACCCCACCCGGGTGTCCGGCCGCCATCCGCTGTTCCAGGCGCTGCTCGTCCTGCAGAACAACGACGAGGCCGAACTCGGCCTGCCGGGCCTGGAGTCGGTGTCCGAGCCGATCGGCCTGCGGGTCGCCAAGTTCGACCTCAACATCGGCATCACCGAGCGGTTCGGCCCGGACGGCGCGCCCGCCGGCCTCAGCGGCTCCGTCGAGTACGCGGCCGACCTGTACGACCGCGCCACCGTCACCGTCCTGTTCGACCGGCTGGGCCGGCTGCTGGCCGGCGCCGCGGCCGACCCCGAGGCACCGATCGGCAGCCTCGACGTGCTCGCCCCCGAGGAGCGGGGGCGCATCCTGACCGACTGGAACGACACCGCGGCCCCCCGCCGCACCGGGGCGCTCCCGCAGCTGTTCGCCCGGCAGGCCGCCCGCACCCCGGACGCGGTCGCGCTCACCCACGACGGCGGCACCGTGTCGTACGCGGCGCTCGACTCCCGGGCCAACCGGCTCGCGCAGCACCTGATCGCCCTCGGGGTCCGGTCCGAGACCCCGGTCGCGATGCTGATGGAGCGCTCGGTCGACGTGGTCGTCGCCACCCTCGCCGTCCTCAAGGCCGGCGGCTGCTACGTGCCCATGCACGCCAGCCTGCCGCCGGACCGGATGGCCGCCGTGCTCGCCGACACCGGCGCCCCCGTCCTGCTCACCGACCGCGCCGACCCGGGCTTCGCGCACGGCGCCGCGGTGGTGCGCCCCGGCGACGAGCACGGCGCCGCCGACACCGACCCGGGCGTCGCCGTCCACCCCGACCAGCTCGCCTACGTGATGTACACCTCCGGCTCGACCGGTGTGCCCAAGGGCGTCGCCGTCCGGCACCGCGACGTGGTCGACCTGGCCGCCGACCGGCGCTGGCAGGACGGCCGCCACGAGCGGGTCCTGCTGCACTCCCCGCACGCCTTCGACGCCGCCACCTACGAGCTCTGGACGCCCCTGCTGGCCGGCGGCACGGTCGTGGTCGCCCCGCCGGGCGCCCTGGACGCCGGCGCCCTGCGCGCGGTGACGGCCCGGCACCGGGTCACCGCCGTGTTCCTCACCAAGGCGCTGTTCGACCTGGTCGCCGAGGAGGCCCCGGAGACCTTCGCGGCGCTGCGGGCGGTCTGCACCGGCGGCGAGGCCGCCTCCGGCACCCTGCTGCGGCGGGTCCTCGACGCCTGCCCCGAGCTGCTGCTCGCCCACGTCTACGGCCCGACCGAGGCCACCACCTTCGCGACCTTCCACCACCTGCGCGCCGCCGACCTGGACGGCCCCCGGGTGCCGATCGGCGGCCCGCTCGACAACATGCGGGCCTACGTCCTGGACGCCCGGCTGCAGCCGGTCCCGGCCGGCGTCCCCGGCGAGCTGTACGTGGCCGGCGCCGGCCTGGCCCGCGGCTACTGGCGGCGGCCCGGCCTCACCGCCGAGCGCTTCGTCGCCTGCCCGACCGGCAGCGGCGAGCGGATGTACCGTACCGGCGACCTCGTCCGGTGGCGGGCCGACGGGGCCGTCGAGTTCCTCGGCCGGATCGACGGCCAGGTCAAGCTGCGCGGGTTCCGGATCGAGCTCGGCGAGATCGAGGCCGTGCTCTCCCGCCACCCCGCCGTCCGCCAGGTCATCGTGATCGCCAGGGAGGACCGCCCCGGCGACACCCGGCTGGTCGGCTACTGCACGGCCGACACCTCCCCCGACAGCGCCGCCGAAACCTCTTCCGACACCTCCCCCGACACCGGCTCCGACCTCGCCGCCGAGCTGCGCCGGTTCGCCGCCGAGAGCCTGCCCGGCTACATGGTCCCCTCCGCCGTCGTCGTCCTGGACTCCCTGCCGCTCAACGCCAACGGCAAGGTCGACCGGCGGGTCCTGCCCGCCCCCGACCTCGGCGCGACCGGCGACGGCCGCGCCCCCCGGGACGAGCGCGAGCAGACCCTGTGCGCCCTGTTCGGCGAGATCCTCGGCATCGACGACATCACCATCGACGACGACTTCTTCGAACTCGGCGGCCACTCCCTGCTCGCCACCCGCCTGGTCGGCCGCGCCCGGACGGAACTCGGCGTCGAACTCTCCATCGGCGACCTCTTCCAGGCCACGACGGTCGCCGGCCTCGCCGCCCGCCTCGCGGACTCCGTGGGCCCGGCCGCCACCCCGGCCAGGCCCGCGCTGCGCCCCGGCCCCCGCCCCGACCGCCTGCCGCTCTCCTTCGCCCAGCGCCGCCTCTGGTTCCTCGGCCAGGCCGAGGGCCCGGCCACCACCTACAACGTCACCCTGGCGCTGCGGCTGCGCGGTCCGCTGGACGCGACCGCCCTGGAGCAGGCCCTCGGCGACGTCGTCTCCCGGCACGAGGCCCTGCGCACCGTCTTCGGCGAGCACGACGGCGTGCCCTACCAGCAAGTGCTGGCCGAGCCGCCCGCCGCCCTGCTCACCCGCACCGACCGCCCCGCCGCCGACCTGGTCGGCCACACCTTCGACCTCGCCACCGAGGTGCCGATCCACGCCTACCTGCGCCCGGAGGGGCCGGACGAGCACGTCCTGGTGCTGGTCGTGCACCACATCGCCGGCGACGGCTGGTCGCTGCGCCCGCTGTTCGGCGACCTCGCCGAGGCCTACCGGGCCCGGCTCGCCGGCGCGGCACCGGGCTGGGCACCGCTGCCCGTCCAGTACGCCGACTACACCCTCTGGCAGCACGAGCTGCTCGGCACCGAGAGCGACCCGCAGAGCCTGGGCGGGCGCCAGCTCGCCCACTGGCGCGAGGCCCTGGCCGACCTGCCGGACGAGCTCGCGCTGCCGCTGGACCGCCCCCGCCCGCCGGTCGCCTCCCACCGCGGCGAGGTCGTCCCGATCGAGCTGGGCGCCGACCTGCACGCCCGGCTGACCGCCCTGGCCGCCGACCACGGCGTCACCCTGTTCATGGTGCTCCAGGCCGCGTACGCCACCCTGCTGCACCGCTTCGGGGCCGGCCCCGACATCGCGATCGGCACCCCGCTGGCCGGCCGCCTCGACGAGGCCGTCGAGGACCTGGTCGGCTTCTTCGCCAACACGCTGGTGCTGCGCACCGACCTCTCCGGCCGGCCGGCCTTCGCCGAGCTGCTGGGCCGCGTCCGGGAGGGCGACCTCGCCGCGTACGCCCACCAGGACGTGCCCTTCGAGCGCCTCGTCGAGGAGCTCAACCCGGCCCGCTCGCTGGCCCGCCACCCGCTGTTCCAGGTGATGCTGGCCTTCGACAACACCGCCGACGCCGGACCCTCGTTCCCCGGGGTCCAGGCCGAACACGAGCCGGTCGGGTTCGGCACCGCCACCTTCGACCTCACCCTCAACCTGGTCGAGCAGCACCACCCGGACGGCACCCCCGCCGGACTCGGCGGCGGCCTGGAGTACGCGACCGACCTCTTCGACCACGCCACCGCCGAGCGGCTCGCCGCCGCGCTGGCGCGGATCCTGGAGCAGGCCGCCGACGACCCCTCCCGCCCGGTCGGCACCCTGGAGGTGCTGGGCGACGCCGAACGCGAGGCGCTCGCCCGCTGGAACGGCGCCCCGGCCACCACCCCGGCCGACACCGCGACCGCGCCCTTCGTCCCGGCCGTCTTCGAGGCGCACGCGGCGCAGGCACCGGACGCGACGGCCCTGGTCCACGGCGCCGAGGCGCTGACCTTCGGCCGGCTCAACAGCCGGGCGAACCGGCTGGCCCGCGCCCTGGTGGCGGCGGGCGTCGGCCCGGACTCACTGGTGGCGCTCGCACTGCCGCGCTCGGTGGAGTCGGTGGTCGGCATCCTCGCGGTACTGAAGGCCGGGGCGGCGTTCCTGCCGCTGGACGCCGAGTACCCGGTGGACCGCCTCGCCCACATGCTGGCGGACTCCCGGCCCGCGGTGGCCCTCACCAACGACGGCTGGCCGCTGCCCGAGGCGCTGGACGGAGTCCCGGTGCTGCGCACCGACGAGGAGCTGTGGGCCGGGCTGCCCGCCGAGGACCTGCCGGTCCGCGCGGCCGCCGACCACGCGGCGTACGTCATCTACACCTCCGGTTCGACCGGCCGCCCCAAGGGCGTCGTGGTCGGCCACGGCGGCCTGGCCAACCTGCTGGCCTTCCACCGCGCCGAGACCATCGACACCGCCCGCCGGGCCCGCCCCGGGCGGCCGCTGCGGATCGCGCTGACCGCCTCGCTGTCCTTCGACACCTCGCTGGAGGGCTTCCTCTGGCTCGCCGCCGGCAACGAGCTGCACCTGGTCGGCGACGACCTGCGGCGCGACGCCGGGGCCGTCGTCCGGTACGCCGAACAGGCCCGGATCGACGCCCTGGACCTCACACCCACCTACGCGGACCAGCTGATCGAGGAGGGCCTGCTGACCCGCTGCGCGCCCGCGGTGCTGCTGCTCGGCGGCGAGGCCGCCGGCCAGTCGCTCTGGACGACGCTGCGGAACACCCCCGGCACCATCTCGTACAACATCTACGGCCCGACCGAGTGCACCGTCGACGCGCTGTACTACCGACTGGCCGACAGCGAGCGGCCGATGATCGGCCGACCGCTCGCCAACCTCCGCGCGTACGTGCTGGACGAGCACCTCAACCCGGTGCCCACCGGGGTGCCCGGCGAGCTCTACCTCACCGGCGTCGGCCTCGCCCGCGGCTACCTCAACCGCCCCGCCCTCACCGCCGAGCGCTTCCCCGCCTGCCCCTTCGAGCCCGGCGCCCGGATGTACCGCACCGGCGACCTCGCCCGGCGGCGCCCGAACGGCGACCTGGAGTACCTGGGCCGCACCGACCACCAGGTCAAGATCCGCGGCTTCCGGATCGAGCTCGGCGAGATCGAGGCCACCCTGACGGCGCACCCGGACGTCCTCCAGGCGGCCGTCCTGCCCCACCAGGGCGGGCCGGGCGGCACCCGCCTGGTCGCCTACGCGGTGGGCGGACCGGCGCTGGACCCGGCCGAGCTGCGCACCTTCGCGGGCGCCTCGCTGCCCGCGTACATGGTGCCCGCCGCCGTGGTGCTGCTGGACGCACTGCCGCTGAACGTCAACGGCAAGCTGGACCGCACCGCCCTGCCGGACCCGGACTTCGCGGCGTTCATCGGCGGCCGGGCGGCCCGTACGCCGCAGGAGGAGATCCTCTGCGGACTGTTCGGGGAGGTGCTGGGCCTCGACACCGTCGGCATCGACGACGACTTCTTCGACCTCGGCGGCCACTCGCTGCTCGCGACGAAGCTGCTCAGCCGGGTGCGGTCGGTGCTGGGCGCCGAGTTGGGCATCCGGGACGTCTTCGAGGCGCCCACCGTGGCCGGACTCGCCGACCGGCTGGCCTCGGCCGACACCGACCGCCCCGTCCTGGTGGGCGGCCGTGAACGCCCGGAGCGCCCGCCGCTCTCCTTCGCCCAGCAGCGGCTCTGGCTGATCGACCGGATGGAGGGCCCCAGCGCCCTCTACAACACCCCGCTGGCCCTGCGCCTGTCCGGCGAGCTGGACACCCGGGCCCTAACGGCCGCCCTCGGCGACGTCATCGCCCGCCACGAGAGCCTGCGCACCGTCATCGCCGAACTCGACGGCGAACCCCACCAGCGGATCCTGCCCGCGACCGAGGCCCCGGTGACGGTCGAGGTGCGGGACTGCCGGCCGGAGGACGTCGACGGCGAGGTCGACCTGGCCTCCCGCCGCCCGTTCGACCTGGCCGCCGAACCGCCCGTGCGGACCACCCTGCTGCGGGTGGCGCCCGAGGACCACGTCCTGGTGGTGGCCCTGCACCACATCGTCAGCGACGGCTGGTCGATGGGCCCGCTGCTGCGCGACCTCGCCGAGGCCTACGCGGCGCGCCGCGACGGCGAGGAGCCCGGCTGGGCGCCACTGCCCGTCCAGTACGCCGACTACGCGCTCTGGCAGCGCGAACTCCTCGGCACCGAGGACCGGCCGGACAGCCTGCTCTCCCGCCAACTCGCCTACTGGCGCCAGAACCTGGCCGACCTCCCGGAGGAGCTCACGCTGCCCGTGGACCGTCCGCGCGGCGCCGGGGCCGACCACCCCGGCGACCGGGTGGCGCTGCCGCTGGACGCCGAACTGCACCGCCGCCTGGTGGAGTTGTCCCGCGAGCACCGGGTCACGCTGTTCATGACCCTGCAGGCCGCCCTGGCCGCCCTGCTGACCCGGCTCGGCGCGGGCACCGACATCCCCGTCGGCTCGGTGGTC